>JBLHVH010000107.1:0-11117 GCA_047628385.1 Oleiphilaceae bacterium | reverse complement strand
GCAGGGCTCGCCTTAAAATAAAAGGTGTCATTTTTTATGCCTTAACTGTTCAATAGAGTTAAAATAGTCGGGATCTCCGACGACAGATTTTTTTCAAAAAGTTATTTTTGAAATTCGTAGTTATTAGGTTAGGTATTTTTTTTTGTAATATTTTTTGTATTATTTGCCCATTCAATTACCTCTTTCTGGTTACCTTTAAAAATAATTTTTCCTTCCCGTTCCGAACGTTGATAAGCATACATTGGATCATAATAATCTCGAAGCAAGATATGAATGCCATCTGAGAATTGATTACTGTCGCCAGTTGAAAAAAAATGGGTGAGTGCTGAAGTAAAACAGCTATTCATTTCTTTATATCGACTTCCGCCTAATCGTTTTTTTATACGGGACAGGCTTCCAAGTACATACTCAGTAAAATGATGTTCGGTATCAACAGTGTAAGCCTTTTGGTAAGCTGGCCATAAGTTATCGATATAATCTTCTTTAGTCATCGATATTCGTTGCTCCATGCTTTCTTCAAGTAGTACCAGTGGGTTACTTTTGCACATAATCTCAAGATTTTTTTGCATACTAACGCGACCAATAAGCTTTCCTTCATCTTCTACAAACAGTGGTGCATTCAGAAAATTGTGGCGATGTTTCAAAAAACTGACAGAGACAGCATTTTCCCAGTCTATATTTGAAGGTTGTGTATCTTGAGGGTTTCGACCGAAAGCAGAACCTCTATGTTGTGCAAGTCCTTCAAAATCTACATGATGACGAATTTTCTGTAAAACGCGTGTTTTACCTGAGCCTGTTGGCCCGGTAATACTAACAACATTTAGCGCTTTGATATTGTTGTCTAGTTCATCAATTAAAAAGCGCCGCATTGCTTTATAGCCACCTGTCACAAGTGGGTAATGATAACCTTGTTCTTTTAGCCATTGCTGTGTTGTTCGAGAGCGAAGCCCACCACGAAAACAAAACAAATAGCCTTCTGGGTTTTGCTCGCAAAAACTGATCCATTGCTTATAGCGTTGTGACCTTATTTCAGGCGTCGCAAGCGCTAAACCTAATTGAATTGCGGCTTGCTCGCCTTGTTGTTTGTAACGAATACCAATTTCATGACGCTGTTCATTATCTAACAAGGGGTGATTGATAGAGCTGGGGAAACTACCTTTAACCGCCTCAATCGGCGCGCGAACATCCATTAATGGCGTGTCATTGAGAAATAAGGAGAGGTAATCAGTGCTGTTAGAGCGAGTAGTCATTAACATTAGTGGGTCTATTATTAATATGTAGTGGTTATTCAAAATGTAAGGATACAGAGCATACCTCAGTGATAGCAAATTTTTGTTTGTTACTATTTCTGTCGTAACCAACCTTTTTTACTACGAAAAACATGTCACAGGTGATATATTTATTAGGCTTACAAAGGTAACGCAGGTTTTATCTGCCGAAGAGTTATTTTAATGTCCACGATATATGGATTTTATGAAGTATTTAAAATATTTTAATCAGCAATTAAAAAGTATTCGTCAAAGTAAGAAGCTTACCCAGCAGGATATTGGGGCTTATTGCTTGGTCGATACAAATGTAGTCGAGGCTTGGGAGTCAGAAAGTGTAGTCTCACGTTGTTACCCAACCTTAGATAATATATTGGATTTATGCTTTAAAACGGGTATGACTTTAGATTATTTTATTCAGTTTCCTAACCAAGGTGAAGTAAAACAGCTAAACCTACCAGGTCTGGTACTTTCTGAAGAGGTAGATTTAAGTGAATCACTTAAAAATTTAGATGAACAGATTGAACGCTTAATACCATCAGACGATGAGCAGGAGCTATTAAGGCGATATCGTAAAAGTGATGACCACGATAAAGAGTTGATTCTAGAATTAATGGCAACATGAGGTTCAAAGCATAGGGAGAGTTAAATCTCCCTATAGACTTACAAAAAGAATCTGACTATTTGTCTGCGCCATAAACATTGTTATAAACGTGGTTGGTTGCACCAACAAATCCGTCAATACTACCGCAATCAAAACGCGTTCCTTTAAATTTATAGGCTAACACGCAGCCATTTTTAGCTTGGGTCAATAGTGCATCTGTTATTTGAACTTCACCATTTTTACCCGCAGGTGTTTTTTCAATAATATCAAAAATATCAGGTGTTAAGATATAACGGCCGATAATCGCTAAATTAGACGGGGCATCTTCGGGTGCTGGTTTCTCAACCATGTCTGTAATTCTATAAAGCCCATCCTTCATTGACTCGCCTGCTATGACGCCGTACTTGTGTGTTTGATCAGCGGGAACTTCTTGTATTGCAACGATACTGCATCTAAATTGGTTATAAAGCTTAGTCATCTGCTTTAAAATGCCTTCACCAGCTTCTTCACCAAAACATAAGTCATCGGCAAGTAATACGGCAAAAGGGTTGTCTCCAACCAAGGTCTTACCTGAAAGTATGGCGTGGCCTAGGCCTTTCATTTCGTTCTGGCGAGTAAATGAGAAGGTATTGTTCTCGATCAAACCGCGTATGTCTGTTAGTAATTCTTCTTTACCAGAACCTTGGATTTGGTGTTCTAGTTCATAGCTAATGTCAAAATGATCAGCAATAGCCCGCTTGCCTCGACCGGTGACAAAGCCAAAATTGTTCATGCCAGCCTCTTCAGCCTCTTCAACACCATACTGAACCAAAGGTTTGTTGACGACAGGAAGCATTTCTTTGGGCATTGCTTTTGTAGCCGGTAAAAAACGTGTTCCATAGCCCGCAACTGGAAATAAGCAGTTCTTAATCATTTAACATTCCTATTAAATTATATGAAAAGTATTTATAAGAAGAATTCTGTTCTTGGACTCAATTTAACAGTACATTTCGAATAATGAAAGTACGGTGACACTTAATTTACGTAATAAAGACATATTAATAAAAATCGATGTAGAAGCTGAAAAAGTAGCTATGATCCAAGCTATCTATCTTCGTTCTTTGATGGCACAGTTATTGTATATGTTTTTAGTGATATTAATTTATAATCAAATTATTTCTAGGCGCTTATTTTGACTCAAAAATATGATGAATTATCTTTATTGTCCGTCCGATCTGCTTTTGACCATTTACAGTCAACAATTAATCGAGCTTTGCAGCGAATTGATAGGCAAGAGCGGTTAAATCATGCTGAGGTTTTCTCTGAGATTAAGGAGCGTCGTAAGCTTGCGAAAGTATTGTTATTGGATCGACGACTAATTGTTTTGTATCGCAGGCTTTCTAGCGTCCCCTCGTTAACCATTGAGAAAGAAGAAAGTTTGATACATTGCATGCTAAGCTCATGCGTCATAACACATGAGGGTAGTGCTAAATCAATTCAATTTGAATTGAACGATAACACCTATGAGTTAAAGCTTTATGATCGCGGTGGTGCCTGCATTAGTTACTATGGTGAAACGTTTAAAAGTTCTAGTTTGTCTTTGATTTTAGACTCAGGTGAAGAAGTGTTTACGCTTCATTTAGATCTAAAAGGTGAGGGTGATCAAGAGGTTATATCCGAGCAGCAAATTACACGTTTTATTCCGGGTAAGTGGATATACGATATAATTCATGCTTATGAAACACTTATTGCCTCCGAAAACCTAAAATCAATCGACTTATCATATAGTGATGAAAAGCTTGAGGTTTTAAAGCGAAGGTTTGGGATTGAAAACTAAAATGCCCGCTATAACTAGGTTAGAGCGGGCATTGAGCAGAGGTAATAAGTTTACTAACAAATAAAAAGTTTACAGTTTTTTGGTTTCAACCACATTTACTATCGCCGCAGTTTAAACACGTTTTACAGCCATCCATTATGATAACAGACTTGTTATTACATTTTTTGCATAAGCTGGCATTTGCAGGGAACGGGCTGTCCGAACTTTCAGACTTGTCAGCTTTTTCTGCTTTATTAGCCTGAGCTTTTTCAAATTCAGCTTTTTTCTCTGCAAGAATCTTTTTAGTCGTATCGCTCATTTCTTCTGTTTTGATGAGGCCAATTGTGCGCATGTGTTTTTCAATTACTGCAGCAATCTCGGCAACTAAAGAGGGCATAAAAACACCGCCTTTCTTATAGTATCCACCGTTAGGGTCATAAACAGATGAGAGTTCTTCAATGAGAAAGATAATATCCCCCCCTTTTCTAAATACCGCAGAGATAACGCGTGTTAACGCAATAACCCATTGGTAGTGTTCCATAGACTTAGAATTAATGAATACTTCATATGGGCGTCTTTGCTCATGATCAGTGTCTTCATTTAAAATGATGTCATTGATCGTGATGTACAACGCATGTTCTGATACAGGCGGTTTAATTTTATAGGTAGAACCAAGTAAAAAATCTGGGCGCTTAATCGACTCATTCATTTCAATCGGTATTAGCTTTGTAGATACCTCAGCGATTGGCGTCTCATTCTTTTGTTTTTGAACTTGATAACCAACGATTTTCTTTTCAATTTTTATAGCCATAACGTGCATACCTGTAATGCTGTGTTCTTTGCGTTTCGAGTAAAAGTAAGTAGTGAGTGCTTAATGCTGTCAATTAAAAATCTCAGTACTTGCCGTAAGTCCCTTCTTTTAACGCATCAAATAAATTCGCTGCCGTGTGGATCTCACCATCATAATCAATTTCTTCATTGCCTTTGACGGTCACTTTAGATCCATCGTCTAAAGTGAATTCGTAATTTGTATTTTCTAAATCAGACTCTTTAACCAGCACCCCTTGAAATGCCTCAGGATTAAATCTAAAAGTTGTACAACCTTTCAATCCGTTTTCATAAGCATACATGTAAATGTCTTTGAATTCATCGAATGGGAACTCAGTTGGAATATTTGCTGTTTTAGAAATTGAAGAGTCGATCCACTTCTGAGCGGCAGCTTGAATGTCAACATGCTGCTTTGGCGAAACTTCATCTGCAGAAATAAAGTAGTCAGGCAATTTAGTCGCTTCGTCAGTACTGAAAGGCATCGCATCAGCGTTGATATAATGGCGGTAAGCTAATAACTCATAAGAGAAAACGTCAACTTTCTCTTTAGACTTTTTACCTTCTCTAATGATATTACGCGCATAGTGGTGTGCAAAACTAGGCTCAATACCATTACTTGCATTATTTGCAAGAGACAAAGAAATTGTGCCTGTCGGTGCGATCGAAGTATGATGCGTAAAACGTGCGCCTTTTTCTGCTAATGCTTCAATTAATTCTGGCTCGATTTCACCAATTTTCTGCATGTATTTACTATATTTAGCATGTAACACTCGGCCTTTAATTTCATCACCAACTTCATAGCCTTCTTCGCGCATTTCAGGGCGCTTCATCAACATTTCTTCATCGATGGTAAATGTTTCATTCATGATTGGTGCAGCGCCTTTCTCTTCACTTAGTGAAAGTGCTTGCTTCCATCCTTCAATCGCCATTTCACGGTTTACTGTTTCTGTAAACTCGATTGACTTTGGTGAGCCATAAGCCATTTTCATCATGGTAAGGGTTGAACCTAGACCAAGAATGCCCATGCCATGGCGACGCTTATGGTTTATTTCATTGCGCTGACCAATTAATGGTAAACCGTTAATTTCAACCACGTTATCTAGCATTCGGGTAAAGATCCCAACAACCTTTTGATATTTCTTTAAGTTGAAGCTGGCTTTGTCTGTAAAGGGGCGGTCTACAAATTTTGTTAAATTAATAGAACCAAGTAAGCAACTACCATACGGTGGAAGCGGTTGTTCGCCACAAGGGTTGGTGGCGCGAATATTTTCACAAAACCAGTTGTTGTTCATTTCGTTGACTTTATCAATCAAAATAAATCCAGGTTCGGCAAAATCATAAGTGGAAGTCATGATGCTATCCCAAATAAATTTTGCTTTTACTGTGCTATATATGCGACAAGCTACTAGGCCTGCTTTGTTTGTCACATAGCCGCTTTTTACTGGAAAGCTCCTGAATAGGAAGCTTGAGGTATCATTAACATCAAGATTATCTTCGGAAATTTCATCTGCCCCTACAGGGAACGATAGTTTCCAGTCATCATCATTTTTAACGGCATTAATGAAATCTTCAGTAATCAATAATGATAAGTTAAATTGTCTTAAGCGCGCATCTTCGCGTTTAGCGCGAACAAAGTCTAAAACATCAGGATGGTGTACATCAAAAGTAGCCATCTGAGCGCCGCGACGACCGCCAGCCGATGAAACGGTAAAACACATTTTATCAAAGATATCCATGAAGGATAAAGGACCAGATGTCGTGGCGCCAGCACCCGCTACATAAGCACCTTTTGGCCTTAATGTTGAAAACTCATAACCTATACCGCAACCTGCTTTAAGCGTTAAGCCTGCTTCATGGTTTTTTAGAAGAATATCATCCATTGAATCATAAACTGTACCTGATACGGTGCAGTTTATCGTTGATGTGGCAGGTTTGTGTTCAGATGCACCAGCATTAGATAAAATTCGACCTGCTGGTATCGCGCCATTTTCTAGTGCCCACTTGAATTCTTTATAATATTGCTCTCGTGTACCTTCTTCTTCTACTGATGATAGTGCCTTGGCGGAACGATCATAAGTGCTTTCTATATCTTGATCTACTGCTGCACCTGTTTTCGTCTTAAGTTGATACTTTGTTTGCCATATATCAAAAGAGGCATCTTGCATTGGTGGTGGAGATATTAATTGTTCAACTTTTGCATTCATGAGTGCAGCCTTTAGTCCGTTTTGTTTTGTTCTATCATTCTTATGGATAGAAGACGAATTGTATCGATAGGTAAAAGCACAAGGATTAATGTGCAAAGTTGTCAATGATTACCTATATAGTGTATTGAAAATTATAAATGCAGAGGCGGTATATCATATACCTAGCGCTTTGAAGGCTTTAGCATTTGATTTCATGCTTGCAAAGCTTCTTTGCGGTTGCGTCTTTCTTGAGTAAAGAAGACGGGTCCTTGTCAAAATTATGTAAATTAGAACAATAGAAGAAATATTCTTTATATTGCGCATAACACTACATGTTGGTGCATTTTGAAAAAGTATAACACCATATGGTGTTTTGTGAAGTTTCTTTTCACATATTTATTTATGTAAGACATAATAAGTGAGTAAAGAAAGTCAAGATTTTTTATCCATAAAAATAACAAAATTTTTAAAGGCTTATGTTTTGGGGATTTCAGTCGAAGTAAGTGCTATCAGGGTGATCAAAAGTGGGGGTTTATAGCAAGATAAAGTATTTTTTTACATAAAATAAGATTAAAAACTCACAGTCTTATTACTTATGAGTCTTTAGTGGTTATGTTTTTTTAAATGTCAAATGATTATGCTTGACCAATTATTTGACGACCAGAATAGCTGCTCTCTTTTCCTTTTTGTCCATAGAGTTTTTGAGTGTTATTTTGGCCTCTGACAATATTCATAAGTTTGTTTGTTCGGCTTAGCGTGCGTGTAATAATGCTGCCATTGATATGATTTTTATCTTTGCAGGTATTAAGCATGTCGCGCGAAGATTTCCATAGGGTCATAAGCTCTTCATCATTTAAAGTCTTGAGTGTTGTTTCAACTTCGCCAGGGCGAATACCTAGGCCTGACTTGGCGATAAGTTTTGCTTTTAATTTTGCCCGGGATTCTAAGCTTTGGATGATTTGTTGTTTTGAGAGCGCGATCGCCTTAATTTGTTCGCTATCGCGAGACTTTAACGTCTCTTTTTCAGATTCAAGGGTTCTGTTGAGATTGTTGAGTTCTGATATATCTTGTTTGAGTAAATGCTTAAGTTGTTCATTAAATTGCGACATGTATAGCCTCGTACAGAAGTAGAGTGCTCAGGTCTGAGCATTATACTTCTATACTAAGCATCTTTTGTGCCAAATTTTGAGAATCAACTTGGTATTCACCGCTATCAACGCGTGCCTTAATTGCATCAACTTTGTTTTGATCAACATCCGGTAACGATCGAAGGTCAGATTCAATTTTAGCAAGATTTTGTGCTGCACTGCTTAAACTTACACTGTCACTAGTGTCCTTTGAAGGGGAGACTGATCCCTTGTTCTCAGTGCTCTGAGGCACAGAGGTAGAAACCTTACCGTTATCTTGCCTTTTTGGCCCTTCCGGTCGGTTTGAACTTATTTGGTTAATATCAATGCTCATTATGCATCATCCTTTAAATAGCTTATGGTTATTAACGGCAGCATGTAAAAAAACTTTAATTTATTTTTTAAATAAAGGTAAATAATTAAAGGGCGACTAATACATGGCCTTTGTCGGTTACTCGGCCTTTAATAATGCGTTTAGACGCAGTGTTCCGAATAGAGATTTGTTGACCTAGTTTTCCGTCCATTAGAGCCGTGCCATTCATACTGACTGATATAGCGCTATTAGCCGCAGTGATTATGACGCTATCGCCACGTTTGATAAGGCTTGGTGCTTTAAGCTGGTTTGCTGATATTACCATACTGTTTCTAATTGTGCGCTTCGCAATCATTCCCGTTACTTTTTCTGTACTGGAGAATCCTGTATGCCGGCCTTTGTTTATAATTTGATCTTGCTCATTAAGCATTGACTCCGTGATTAGAGTACCTCTACTTATTGTTTCTGACGCCGTGATAATACGTCCATAAATGTCAAATTCCACGCTAATATATAGTTTCCAGGGTTTGTGATCACTGCACTTCGCTAGTATGGTAACGTTACTTTGCTCAATAGGTTTGCGGTTGAAGGATAGTTCAAGTGCGTTTGAGCAAGTTCTCGCGGCTAATCGAGGATCAATATTGCCTATTTTGTATTCTGAGCGGTAACCTTCTTCCGCTATGTTTGCGTCATACACCTCAAGAAAATCGGTTATTTTTGTTTTCAAATCAGCACTTATCGCAGAGCTAAAGCACTGGCTGGAGAAAAAAAGAATAAAGACGTTTAATATTTGCCTACTATTTTTCATATTTTGTCCTATGCTTTTGACATTCAGTGTTGTTTTATTTGGCAATTTTTTAAGAAAGTGTCAAAAAATCAGCAATAAATTATTGTTTATTGGTATTTATTAAGCTTTTAAGTGGTATACGTTGAGTCTACTGCAAGGTTTGTACCGATATTATGTCTCTTAGAGGAAGTTTTTATGGCCGGTATTCTGGATAGTGTCAACATGCGAACGCAGCTTGTTGGTCAGAATCGACTGGAGCTTTTGCTATTTAAGCTTAAGGGGGAGCAAATCTATGGTATTAATGTTTTCAAAGTTAAGGAAGTATTACAGTGTCCTAAATTAACATTGATGCCTAAGCGCCATCCAGTTGTTAGAGGTGTTGCTCATATCCGTGGTGGAACAATTCCAATTATGGATATGGCGATGGCTATTGGCCAATCAAGCATGCCTGAAGAAGACTTAAGCAACTGTTTTGTCATCATTACTGAGTATAATCGTAAAACTCAGGGGTTTTTGGTTAAGCAGGTTGAAAGAATTGTTAACTTAAATTGGGAAGAGATTCATCCACCTCCAAAAGGCGCGGGCCCTGATAATTATTTAACAGCGGTGACGCATTTAGATAATAAATTAGTAGAAATTATAGACGTAGAAAAAATACTATCTGAAATAGCACCTGTCACTGAAACTGTTAATGAAAAGTTTGTTGAAGAGGTTAGTGAGCGTAATGCTAAGTCAAATCATGTTGTATTGGTTGTTGATGACTCGGTTGTTGCGCGAAAACAAATCCAAAGATGTTTGGAATCAATCGGCATAGCAGTAATTACCAAAAATGATGGTAGGCAAGCCTATGAGTACTTAAGAGGGTTAGCCAACGAAGGAAAAGTTATTACTGATGAACTTTCTCTAATGATTTCAGATGTTGAAATGCCTGAAATGGACGGTTATACCTTAACAACTAGTTGCAAGGATGATCCGCGTATTTCTGGTTTGTACATTATGCTGCATACATCACTAAGTGGTGTTTTTAATCAGGCAATGGTTGAAAAGGTTGGAGCAGATGACTTTATGGCAAAATTTAGCCCTGATGAACTTTCTGAAAAGGTAATGGAGATCATAGATAGGCTTGCTGATAATGCTTAAAACTAAAGCCAAGACACTATAGTTGAATGCAAACTACTAACCAACAAAGTGAGTATGATGCATTTCGTAAGTTTCTCCAGGAAGCTTGTGGGATTTTACTGGGTGATAATAAATCTTACCTCGTCAATAGTCGGCTTAAGCCTGTTATTGCAAAGCATAAAGTTAAAGGCTTAGGTGAATTACTCTCAAAGTTGAAACAAATGTCATCATCAGCGCTTCGAGAAGAGGTGGTCGATGCAATGACAACTAACGAAACGCTATGGTTCAGGGATAATCATCCTTTTAGGATATTGAACGATATCTTGTTCCCTGAATTTAGTAAGTCGCTAGGTGTCTCACCTTTAAAAATATGGTCTGCCGCCTGTTCAACAGGTCAAGAACCGTACTCTATTGCCATTACCGCAGATGAATACAAAGCAAGTAACCCTGGAAAATTAAAGGGAGGGGTTAAAGTAGTCGCAAGTGATATATCTTCTTCTGTATTGGATACCGCCAAATCTGGTGTTTATGAAATGTTAGCCTTGGGTCGTGGTATGTCTGAAGATAGGCTAAAGCGATGTTTTCAAACCAATTGTGATAAAAGTTGGGAAATAAAACCACAATATAAGTCAGTTATTGAGTTTAAAATTTTAAATTTGATGGAGAGCTATTCTCGTATCGGCTCTAAATTCGATATTATTTTTTGTCGAAATGTATTGATCTATTTTTCACCTGATTTGAAACAAGAAATCTTACTAAAATTCCATCAGCACCTAAACCCCGGTAGTTACTTGATTTTAGGTGCGTCAGAATCATTAAATGGCTTGTCAGATAAGTATGAAATGATTCAATGTCGACCTGGCATTATTTACCGTGCAAAGTAATTGTTTTTTAAATATAAATCTATTGTTCAAGCCTCTAAAATGAACTTGCAATAACCTTTGCGCTGGTTTAGAGTGGCCGCCGTTGTAGCAATCTATCTATAGGTAGCTAAACGTAGCGGTGGAGTGTCCGAGTGGCTGAAGGAGCTCGCCTGGAAAGCGTGTAAACGGCAACGTTTCGAGAGTTCGAATCTCTCTTCCACCGCCATTTAAGT
>JBLHVH010000106.1:0-11124 GCA_047628385.1 Oleiphilaceae bacterium | reverse complement strand
TTTGCTCATCAACCCGCTTCTGTAGCGTCATCCAAGGCTGAAGCACTAATTGCTGACCAGCAATTCACCACAGGACAGTTACTAAAGCTAATCGCGGGGATGTTAAACCGAATTCAATTTAATCAACTCAATAGCCTTTATCAAAGTCATACCAATTCCAATGACTCCAACAATGTTCAATCGTGGTTTTTTGAATTACCTGTCACCAACCCTAACAACCAATTCAGTACCTTCGATTTACGCATAGACAAAGAAGAAGACCCCCAGCAAGCACACGAACAAAATGACGACAAGCAAGAAGTCCAATGGAAATTAGCGCTCTCATTCAAATTTGAACAATTAGGCGCTATTTATGTACAAGTGACATTAGCCCCGCCAGTAATTTCCTCAACGATTTGGGCAGACCGACCCGAGACGCTCGCTTTAATTAACCGTGAAAAACCTCACTTTCAATCGAAGTTGTCTGAGTTAGGGTTAGAGGTCGGTGACATTTCCTGCCAGAAAGGCCAACCAACACATGATAAAACAAGATTAGACCGTAGCCTCGTGGACATAAAAGCATGAACAAACCACCTCAAGCAATCGCACTCAAGTACGATGAAATACACGCACCAACACTCGTCGCTAAAGGCGATTCAGGCATTGCAGAAGAAATTATTAAATTAGCAAAAGAGCACGGCGTCCCGCTATACGAAAATGGTGAGTTAGTCGAAATATTAGCAAAATTAGAGCTAGGGGATGAAGTCCCAGAAGTCCTTTATCGTGTCATTGCTGAAATTATTGCCTTTGCGTACCACTTGCAAGGAAAAACCCCTGAAGGCTTTGTTCCTCCGAATGCTGCTCCACCCTAAAATAAGGTCTAATACGATGTATTTTGAGTAGTCTATGCTAAACTCAGTCAAACAATAATTTATTCTCAGAGCCGTGTTTATATTTTTAAGCGGTCATTTTACTTTAGAGCGCTCATGTCACAATCTGATCACCAGCTTCTCATACAATCCAAACCCTATTTATACGCATCGTTATTATCAGGGCTATTAAGCTTTGCCACACTATTAGATGGCCAATACATTTTCGCCGCTCAAATGGCAATTTTCTGCTTACTACTTTTTGTAAATCGATTTAAAAGTAGCGAAGGAAAAAATGCTAAACTTAGCCTTCAATGGTTTAAACAAACATCTATTGCGCTGGGTTTTATTACCATTGCCAGTCTAATTTTAGGCATTGAAAGCGCTAAAATTTGGTTGTATTTTATTCCGTTATTAGTATTTTTTGTGTTCCCTTTCAAAGCTGCATTGTGGCTTGTTGGTGCCTTTTCTGTCATTTCAATGTTCGCCTTAAGCAGCACTAATCAGTCCTTAGAATACATTCAAGTATCCCTCAACTATTTACTTTATATCGGCATAAGCTGTAGCTTGGTCTACCTAAGAGAACTCCGCCGTCGCCAACTAAAACCATTACGTAGAACAGATAATTTAACGACAGCGGCTATTCGTGAACATCTAGATGATGATTTAGTGAAAGAAATCCAACGAAGTGAGCGAGAAGGTAGTGACCTAGCGACCATGGCACTATCTGTCGACACCATCTGCAACAACAAACTTTCTTCAAAAGAACAAGATACCGTCACTATCAATATTGGAAAACTTTTACATAATAACCTTCGTTTATTCGATAGCTATTACTTATGGGAACATCATGAATTTCTGATTGTGTTACCCCACACAAGCTCAAGCCAAGCACTGAAAATAGCGAATGCATTACGCATTCAAATTCGTAAAAGTATTACCATGAGCAATGAAGCAATCACGGTTAGCATCGGGGTATCAGGCTTGAACATTGGCGACGATAGCGGTTCGTTAACTTTTAGGGCGACGCAAGCATTGAAAGAAACACTTGAAAAAAGCAGTAATAGAACAAACCTATACCGGGAGATTGAAGGTAGTGAAGCCAAGGCCAAGCCAGCGGAGAATAAAAGCAAATGATCGCTGATAAGCAACTTCAAACAACGCTCATATCAACATTATTTCTGCTTAGCGCTAGTATTTTATTTTTACTCGCTATTCAAAATTATAGATACGGCTTATTCGAATTGGTTTATAGCGCCAGCTTTTTATGTACGCTATTTTTAGGCGTCAGTGCATATGCGCGCTTCACACCTGAAGCCAAATATTTATCCCGCGTATGCTTATGGGTCATCGTAATAGCATTATTGGTTATTATGATCGATAGCTTTAAATACCCTGAAGAAGTGCAACATTGGGCATTTCCTTTAGGTTTATTGAGTTATATCGCACTATCTCATCGCCTAGCGACCTTATTAAACGCTTTTTCCGCAGCCATTATCAGTATTATTTTGTTCTGGGAGCTTGGGTTTATTTCCGCACTAACCTTTGCGACGATTTACACCTTTTTAATTAGCCTTGCGAGTACTTATGCTCAATTACATCAGCGCCGTAGCCGAACGCTTGTCGCGCTTGAAGTGCGCGACCCTTTAACTAATTCATACAATTTCCGACACCTTCAAGACACACTAAAAAAAGAAATCTGCCGAGCAGATCGAACGGGCAAACCACTCTCTTTAATCTCTTTAACAATCGACTACCTACCTCAAGTATTTGACTTACATGGTGTAAGTAGCACTCATACATTACTTACACAGTTCTCTGAAACACTCAGAGCAATGATTCGGGCGGGTGATAGTGATTATTGCGACAATCAACATACCGCGTACTTACTCCTTCCCTGTACCCCATCAGATGGCGTATTAGTGATTGCTGAAAGAATAAGACGTACCATTGAAGAAACTAACTGGCCAATAGTGGACGCGATCACTGTTAGTTTAGGCTGTACCTCCTACGTCTCAAATAAACAAGACGTGAGCGCAAGCAAGCTAATTAATGATGCCAATATCGCATTAATTGAAGCACAGAAAAATGGTCACAACCGAGTCTGTCATCATAGCTACTAGTTTGAAACACACATGAATGCAGCAGATTTCCAACCCATAATTGATTGGCTTAGCGCTCATCCTAATTTAGTGATTGTTAGCATCGCTTTAATTGCTTTTGTTGAATCATTAGCGCTAGCCGGCATTGTCGTGCCTGGGGTTTTATTACTCTTTCTTGTTGCCGCACTAGCAGGAAATTTGTCGATACCTTTATGGGAAGTCTTAACAGCAGGATTTATTGGCGCAGCATTAGGCGATGGCCTCAGTTTTTATATTGGTCATTTTTTTAAACACTCACTCCGACAGTACTGGCCTTTTTCACGTTACCCTAAAGCACTTAAGCTTGGCGAAGATTTCTTTAGTAAACACGGCGGAAAAAGCGTCATCATCGGACGATTCATTGGCCCAATCCGCCCCGTTCTTCCACTCATCGCAGGCATGCTAGGCATGTCACAAATTCGTTTTCTTAGCTTTAATATTTTCTCAGCACTTGCCTGGGCACCTTTTTATTTACTCCCAGGCTATCTGACGGGCAATGCAGCACACTCTTCTTTATCTAAACTAGCCTTACCAGAACACTTTTATCTCGTATCCGCTATTTTCGTTACGACCGTCATTGTTGCCGCATTTATATTTCGTTATTTAAACCTAGCACTACAACAAGAAAATCCATGTTATCAATGGGTAGAAAGAAAAAAACAAAATTCTATTTTTACTCGAAAAATATGGATTTTTCTTACTCGCCACCACGCACACCAAAGAGAGTTTCCACTTGCATCACTCACTTTATTTATTTTTAGTGCTTTATTATTTTGGATTTGGACATTATTTACATTACAGACAGATTTATTACAATCGCTCGACCACTTTATACTAACATTTGCCAACAATGCTCGGTCTATTGCGGTCGACAGCCTATTAGTATTATTAACCTTACTGGGTGATGAACGGTTTTTGTATTGTTCTTTTACTATTTTTATCGGCGTATTGATTGCCCAAAAGCGGCCTATTGCAGCAATACACCTTGTTGTTGCCGGCTTAAGCACTGCAGCAATGACATATGCGCTAAAATATGGCTTTGCCGTCCCCCGCCCCGAATTCGTTCAGCATGCCCCAACGTCATTTTCCTACCCAAGTGGTCATAGTAGCGGTGCTACTGTTTTATATGGATTAGTCGCAAGCTTTATTGCACAGGAAAAAATACAAACTCAGCGATGGAAAGTTTATTTAGCCTTTGGTATTCCTGTCATCTTGGTTGCTTTAAGTCGCATATTATTAGGAGTACATTGGCTATCAGATATCGTTGGCGGCATTTTGTTAGGCGTATCCTTGTGCGCTGTCACGCGTATATTTTATAGCCGTTATGCAAAGACCGAACAGCGAACACTACAATTAAAGCAAACTCAAAATAAACATAAAGCGAGGATTGGTTTTGTGCTTTGGGGTTTGCTCTGCATTGGTTATCAAGCAAGTTATTTTTCAGTAACGCTGGCTAAATTTCAGGTTTTGAATTGACAAGAATTTATTGCATCATCCCCGCGATTTGATCTGACAGTTCTGATAAGCGTTGAATGGGATCTTCAAGCTCAAATAACCGCTGCTTCTGGCGGTTCCCAATCGGTAGTAACTCAGTCAAACGCCAACCCACCTGACGGCCATCATTAAAATCGATATCCATATTTAAGCTATCGACAAAAGGATGCTGCATCAACGCTTCTAAAACAACCCGAAGCTCATTAAATCGTTTGGGTAAAGGTACGAAACCATCTTCTTCCCAAATAACAGCGTCTGCCAGCCATAAGCCATCTTCTTGCTGTACAACTAAAGAAAGGTCGACTCTTGCGACACCTTCGATTGTCACGGCCAAAAAACCCTCACACTCCCCTCGATTGAAGTCGACTACTTTCGCCAGTGTCCCGACCCTGTAAAACTGATCAGTCATTTCATTATCTTCACGTAGCATCACCACACCAAACTTAGTACCAGATTTTAAACATTGACTAATCATATCTAAATATCTGGGCTCAAATATTTGCAAAGGTATTCTGCCGAGCGGACAAACAATCGCGTTGATTGGAAATAAA
The DNA here is from genome assembly GCA_047628385.1 of Oleiphilaceae bacterium. Lineage (GTDB taxonomy): Bacteria > Pseudomonadota > Gammaproteobacteria > Pseudomonadales > Oleiphilaceae > PZPK01. The sequence goes on along the minus strand of JBLHVH010000106.1, from coordinate 6,090 downwards.
GGTGTTTTTATAGTAACTCCCTTCTTATAAAAATCGTGGAATAAATGAATAGAATAAGATTAATTCTCGAATACTAAGCATAAGCGATTAATACTATTTCGCCACTTTCATAATTTTCCTATGCGCTATTTTCATATATTCTGAAAACACACCCTGATAATTCAACTGCCATAATATAGATACGAAAGAGACTCACCATACCTATTTATCACTCTAAGGCCTCCACACACGACTGTTATATGGTAGGTGCACACGTAATGTATTCAAGGGCATTTAAATACAAAAGATATGGGACAACTCGTTGAACGCAAAATTGAAAAAGCGGGCGGTGTTAGATATAAGTTTGCTCGATTAATAAATAGCCTTAAGCAAGTCGCTATAAACACATTTGGCCTGAATAATACTTACTTAAAATTAAAAAAATAAAAGTATGTTGGGATTCGATATACTCCCCCCAACATACGACGATAATGAAAATATTAAGTACTAGACGCAATTCGATCCAGAACGATAAAACTGTAATCGTAAGGATTAGGCTCTTTGGCTTTAAAGTCTTCACGCCCTACTTCTTGCCACTCAGACCAATCGACCTCGGGAAAGAACGCATCACCTTTCACTTCAGCGTGTACTTTGGTTAAATAAATCCGATCGACTTCTGGTAGCGTCGTTTTGTAAATTTGATCACCACCAATCACCATAATCTCATCCTGCCCATCTATTTCACTAATAGACTCTGCAAGTTGAAATGCCTCTCTTAAAGAGCAAACGGACTTTACGCCTTCTGCTGACCATGCTTCATTACGCGTTAATACGATATTGGTACGCCCTGGTAAAGGCTTTCCAATTGATTCATAGGTCAGCCGCCCCATTAAGATAGGCTTACCCATTGTGACCTGCTTAAAATATTTAAGGTCATTTGGTAAGTACCAAGGCAGGTTATTATTGATACCGATTACTCGGTTTTCTGCCATCGCTACAATCATTGATTTTTTCATCGTGGTCATATTGCTATCGGTGCCTTGATACCTGGTTGTGGTTGATAATCTGACACCTGAAAATCTTCAAACTCGTAATCAAAAATAGAGCTAGGCTTTCTTGCTAGCTTTAAATTGGGTAAAGCCGTAGGTGTTCTAGATAACTGTTTATGTACGATTTCATCAGTCAGATGATTCTGGTAAAGGTGACAATCACCAAAAGTATGTACAAACTCACCTACGTCCAAATCACATTGCTGGGCAATCATATGCGTCAGTAACGCATAACTGGCAATATTAAACGGTACGCCTAAAAATAAATCTGCACTGCGCTGATATAGCTGACAAGATAGCTTTCCATCCAGTACATAAAATTGGAATAAACAATGGCATGGCGCTAATGCCATCTTACCTTGCTCGACATTTTCTTGAGGTGAAATAGTCTCATCAGGAAGTTCTGTCGGATTCCATGCAGATATAATCAAACGTCTGGAATTAGGCTTCGTTTTAATTTGCTGAATCAGCTCTTCAATTTGATCTACAACTCTGCCATCAGAAGCAACCCAACTACGCCATTGTTTTCCGTAAATTGGCCCTAAATCACCCGTTTCGCTTGCCCACTCATCCCAGATAGACACACCACGTTCTTTTAGCCAATTATTGTCCGTACTGCCCTCAAGAAACCAAAGCAACTCGTGAATAATACTTTTAAGGTGCACTTTTTTCGTCGTTAAAAGCGGAAAACCTTTCGACAGATCAAAACGTATTTGACGACCAAATACAGAACGCGTGCCAACCCCTGTTCGATCTCCCTTATCTGTGCCATTTTCTAGCACATCTTTCATTAAATCTAAATACGCTTTCATTTACTTTTCTTTCCTTTCGCTTGGCTCACCGCAAGCGTATCCATATTGTATTTATAGGCATAAATAATAAAACCGATACCAATCAAAATCATCGGAAATGACAATAACTGCCCCTTAGTTAACCATCCCCATGCAATAAAGCCGATATGCGCATCGGGCTCTCTCACAAACTCAACTAAAAATCTAAAGATGCCATAAAAAATCATAAACATGCCTGAGACCGACGCGGCAGGTCTAGGCTTTGAAGAATAAAGCCATAAAATACAGAAAAACAATACACCTTCTAATGCAAACTGATACAGCTGCGAAGGATGCCGAACGAGCTGTTCTGGGTCATTGGGGAAAATCATTCCCCAAGAAACATTCGTCGCGCGCCCCCACAATTCTGCCCCAATAAAATTCCCAATTCGTCCTAAACCCAAGCCAATCGGAACCAACGGCGCAAGAAAGTCTAATAACTGAAAAAAGGTACAGCCTATTTTTCTGGCGTATAACACAATCGCTGTCATGACACCTATTAAGCCGCCATGAAAAGCCATGCCTCCTTCCCAAATTTTAAATAACCAAATCGGATTATCTAAAAACTTATCAAAATTATAAAAGAACACGTAGCCCAAACGACCGCCAATAATGACCCCAATGGCGCAAAAGTAAATCATATCTCCGACTTGCTCTTTACTAATCGGAGATCCCGTTCTTTGGGCTCGCTGTTGACCTAATAAAAAAGCCGCTAAAAAGCCGAACAAATACATTAACCCATACCAATGCACTTGAAGCGGCCCGAGGTCAAGCGCTACTGGATCTATATTTGGATATGATAAAGCCATTACAGCACCCTTTTAAAGTGTATGAACATATATGAATAAAACCTCTAAATAACCTGAATACGTATTATATAATCAAGAAACGAATACCAACTACCATCAGAAAAGCCGAGAATAACTGTTTCAGTAATTTTGATGGTAAGCGATGGGCATAATGCGCACCGACTTTAGCAAAATAAACCGACGTTAGACAAATACCTAACAAAGCAGGTAAGTAAACAAAACCCACACTCCACTCAGGTCGACCTTCAACCCCATGACCAATAAGCATATTGCTCAGTGATGCAGCTAACGCAATCGGTAGTCCGCATGCAGCCGAAGTACCTACTACTTGTTTCATTTCAATTTTATACCGACTTAAAAAAGGCACCGTTAAGGTTCCACCACCAATACCAAATATCGATGATACCCAAGCAACACCCACGCCCACTAAAGCAAATACAGGCGAAGAGGATAAAGGCGCGCTACCACTTGTAGCAGTTTTAAGTAGCATTTTTAACGATACTCCCACCGCAAACAAACCAAATAATTTTTTAAGCACCTCACCTTCTAATTGCACCACAGTTAATACACCCAATACTGCGCCTAAAACAATCCCCAAGCTCATCGGTTTTAAAATAGGCCATAGTACCGCATGCTTTTTATTATGGCTTATTGCCGAGCTCGTGGCTGTAAATACAATAGTCGCTAATGAGGTGCCTATTGCCATATGCGTCAAAACATCAGGTGCAAAACCTTGCAGCTCAAATGCAAACACTAAAATCGGCACAACCACCAAGCCACCACCGACACCAAATAGTCCTGCGGTTAACCCAGCAAAGATGCCGGCTAAAAGATAGCTTGCTATGATCATTTTGACTTGTCCGTAATGGCGCCTTTGAAAAGTTCATGCCATGATAAAATAAATGTTGGCTATAATAGCAAGAGACTTAAGATATTCGATATAGTTTAAACAGATTATTTTAACTTTAAGATTAATACCTCGGAGTATATTAAATGTGCCTGATCGTTTTTAACTGGCAGCCAGACACAAAGAAAATGTTAACCTTGGCATCAAATCGTGATGAGTTTTACGCACGACCAAGCAAAGCGGCACATTACTGGGACGATCAGCCTACTATTTTTGGTGGCCGAGATTTAAAAATGAATGGTACATGGTTGGCGGTGTCTCGTAACATGCGCTTTGCCGCAGTTACCAACTATCGCTCCCCAAATAACAACACACACCGACGCTCTAGAGGTGAAATTCCATCTAATTTTTTAAGTTCAAACGCTAGCGCTATTCACTTTTCACAACAGATTCAGAGAGAAGAGTATGCAGGCTTTAATGCCCTGCTTTTTGACGGTAAGAGCTTGGCCTATTGCCATAATCAAAAAAACAACCTAGGCGTTTACGAGAACCCCATCAACCTACCTGCAGGCAAATACGGCCTGAGCAATCATTTATTGAATACACCATGGCCAAAAGTCCAGCGAACTAAAAAATCATTAGCCATTATTGAGCACACGATATATAACCCAGAAATTACTCAGCACCTATTAACAGCCTTACAAAATGAAGAAACGGCCGTTGATGATGAACTGCCAGATACCGGCGTTGGGCTTGAATTAGAGCGTTTACTGTCGCCAGTATTTATAACAAGCCCTAGCTATGGAACCCGAACGAGCACCATCGTAATTATTGAAGGTCAGCCCGATAGCACAATTAAAACATTGAAAACAAGCTCGCATAAAGCAAAGAAAGTATTTTTTCATGAGCGCCAATATCACACTAATAAGAACATGTTTGAAGACCAAACATTCATAATTACTCACGCCTAATACGTAAAAAGCTTGGAAACTTAGGTAAACCTGATTTAGTAAAACCAAAATACTTATAAGTAATGACCGCGCCAATGGCTGGCGGTTCTTTACGCTCCTCAACACTAAAACCGGTACCAATACGAAACCTAATTTTTTTATGTTCATGGCCTAAAGTCTCTACCTGTATCGAACCTAAGATACCGCTATATTTACCCTTACCGAGGTAATGCTCAATCACTGTCGCTTCAGCATCAAAATATTGTTTAAGTTTAAGCAAGTCATCATCTCTTCGTCCATGATAGCGAGATGCGCCTAAATGTAGCATCAAGCCCTCAGACCCTTGTTTCATATGTCTATCAAGTTCAACCATTAATTCCGCATGACTATTGACCTTAAATTGTTTTATAACACTGAGCCATTCAGGCAACCGAGGCGTTTCAATTTTTTTCCTCTCAACAGAACCATCTCCGAAAAGGCGATTCAGAGTATTCAGCCGAACATCGAATATTGCGGGGTTTTGAGGTAAATCAAATACCTGATAACTTACTTTACGCCACTCTAAATCAATCGGTATTTTCTTACGTACTATTCCCGACAGCTCATCAAAGGTATTACGTGAAATCCAAAGCTCGCCATCTAAAGCATAGTCAGGCATATTTTGTGTAAACCAAGCAGGAGCAACATAAACATTGCCATTTTTAGAAAAAAACTGGTGACCATCCCAATAAGCCCTGACGCCATCTAGCTTTTCACTGACCCAATAATCCTTTACGTCTATTTCAGTATGATAAACATTCGCTAGTTGTAAGGTAGGTGATGATTGAGCATTCAAGGAGACCGGTAAACACACGAAGACCAAAATAATAATTAGCCTGCAGGCTAAAAAATTAAAACCACAGTAACGATTAACAATAATATTGAAAAAAAACATTGGCTCACTCCTTAAGCACATTGTTAGCGAATACTAATTCGCTATTTTAATAGGTTCATTCATACACAATTTTCAGTTAGTACCCACACACTTCAAACAAGAGGTAGTATACATAAGGCTTCACATGAATACTTTGTAATGAGCTTTATTCATTTCTTATCCTAAACTGTAAGTGTATGCTTTATTTATAAACGATTACTGCTGTAGGTATATTATGAATAATACTAATTTAGACCGTCGTACTCATGAGCGCTACTTAGCACCAAGTTTTTCTTTATTACTCAAATCTATTCAATCGACTGTTAACCAACAAAATGAAGATATATTCTTATCCACAATCGATTTTAATCGATTTGGTATGGCAATAGAAAGCCGACATAATTTTAAAATTGGAGATGAATTACAGCTCATTATTTCGGATGGAGCTGATCACACTGTTGAAGTTTCCTGCTTTGTCTGTAATCGCGCCAAAACAAACAACAGTTATCGTTGCGGCTTACATTTCATTGATCAAAACATACACAACACGCTAACAAAAGCATCACTTATTTCTTTAGAAGAGCAACTTGAAGAAGTTTAAGTCTAAGCCCTACATGAAGAAAACTAACTAGACTGATAGCTAAGTCGTGCCTTGCTTGTTGGGGTTCTCTTCGATCACCCCAACTTACAAACAAACACTGAAACTTTATTTA
>JBLHVH010000105.1:0-11145 GCA_047628385.1 Oleiphilaceae bacterium | reverse complement strand
ATATGTATCAATACAGCGAACAAGATCGTTCTAGTTTAACGGCTAGAGGTGAGATTTTTCAGCGACAATTAGCGCGTCACCTTGAAGGTAAAGTAAGTGACGAAGACTTTAGGCCGATTCGTCTTCAGCAAGGCTTATATATTCAACGACATGCCCCAATGTTACGTATTGCCATTCCGTATGGCATGGTGTCAGCAAAACAATTACGCGCCTTAGCGGATGTCGCGCATCGCTATGATAAAGACTACTGCCATATCACGACTCGGCAGAATGTTCAGTTTAATTGGTTGGCGTTGAACGACATATCGACGGTATTAACTAGGCTTGCAAAAGCTGACCTACATTCGATACAAACCAGTGGTAATTGTATTCGAAATATTACATCAGATCCTTTTGCAGGGGTTGTTGATGATGAAGTAATCGATCCTCGACCTTATTGTGAGCTTATTAGGCAGTGGTCGCTTGGGCATCCGGAATTTGCATTTTTACCGCGTAAATTCAAAATTTCCATCACGGGTTCAAAAAAGGATAGAGCGATTATCCAAGCGCATGATATCGGGCTAAGGCTTGTTTTCAACGCCCAAAATGAAATTGGATTTCAAGTGTTGGTCGGTGGTGGCTTAGGAAGAACGCCTGTCATCGGCACCGTGATTTCACTCTTCATTCCAGAGGCTGGCATTCTTGACTACCTCACCTCAATACTCAGAGTGTACAACCAATATGGGCGACGCGATAACAAATACAAAGCGCGTATAAAAATATTGGTTAAAGCGATTGGTATCGATCACTTTAGGGCTCAAGTGGAGCAAGAATTAAACAGCGTTCAGCAATATAGTAAGCCCATAACCCCTGATCAAATTGAGTCCTATGCTGTGCACTTTAAACAGCCCGAATATGACGTCATCAGCGAACATAAAATTAAACAATTCAGTGCTGACTTAAAGCATAAAACTATCGGCTTTAAAAATTGGTATCAGCGTAATACCCAAGCACACAAAGTGCCGGGTTATCGTTCAGTCACCGTCTCATTGAAAGACCATTCTAATGCACCAGGCGATATAAAAAACCATCAACTACAGGTTGTTGCAGACTTATGTGAAGCCTATTCGTTTGGTGTTGCGAGGACAACACATGAGCAAAATATGGTATTAGCAGATGTGCGAATTGATCAATTAGATGGCTTATGGCAACACCTTAATAAGCTTAATCTTGCGTCTCCTAATATTGGCACCATCAATGACATGATCTGCTGTCCGGGGCTAGACTTTTGTAGCTTGGCCAATACACAGTCAATTCCTGTTGCGCAGGCGATACAGAATGTATTTTCTGATATGGACTATGTCTTCGATATTGGTGATCTGACGCTTAATATTTCTGGGTGTATGAATGCGTGTGCACATCATCATTTAGCCAATATTGGCATTCTAGGGGTCGATAAAAAAGGGCAACAATTTTTTCAAATTAGCTTAGGCGGTCAAAAAGGGAATAACACCGCTATCGGTAAAATTCTGGGCCCCGCATTTAAGGCATCTGAAGTACCTGAGGTCATTGAAAAAATAATTCAACTGTATTTGTATCGTCGCGGCGATATCGAAGTAGAAAACGAATCATTTATCGACACGATTTCTCGAGTCGGTATCCAATACTTCAAGGAGGGGGTTTATGACGCTGCTCATTAAACAAGGAGCAGTCCTAACTGCTCCGTTGAACCATTCTGTTGATGTAAGGTTCACCGCTGAACTACAACCTGAAAACATGACACCCGATGCCATGCAGCAACTCTTATCGCTTCAAGTTATAACTATTGAAATAGAAGACTTTAATGATGGTCGCGTATTTTCGTTTATACATATGTTAAGAACTCGCTATCAATATAGAGGCGAGCTTAGGGTTTCAGGTCAGTACCTGATCGATCAAATGGCGATGTTAAAAGCGTGCGGTGTTGATTCATTTTCATTGCCTGAGGGAAGTGATTATGAACATGCCTTATTTATTTTGAGCAAGACACCCGAAAACACCTTTTAAACGTTCGAAACAAGGAAGGGCAGCTATGAATACTAATATCCCGCTAATTAACGTCACAGAAGTAATGCCTGAAAGCCAAAGTGTTTTAAAAGCTGAAAATTCAGCGCAGCATAAATCAAATAAGGCTTCCTACGTAACCGGTACCAAAATTTACGTAAGACAAATGACCGGTTTTTTTCAAGGTATTCGAAAATATAGCGTAAGTTTTTTACTGCTCATGTACTTTTCATTCGCATGGATTAAAATTAAGGGTGTGCCACTTATTTTATTTGACTTAGTAGATCAAAAGTTTCACTTGTTTGGCTTAATTTTATGGCCACAAGACTTCACACTATTAGCATTTGCATTGATAATTTGCGCTTTTGGCTTATTTTTTATTACTTCGTTATTTGGTCGTGTGTGGTGTGGTTATAGTTGCCCTCAAACAGCATGGTCTTTTATGTTTATATGGCTTGAGGAATTTTTTGAAGGCAGTCGGCAGCAACGTATTAAGTTAGATGAATCGTCAGTAAATCTAAATAAAATAGCCAAAAAAACAGCGAAGCATGTTAGTTGGCTGTTTGTATCAGCCGCAACTGCGATTACCTTTGTTGGCTATTTTTACCCCATAAGAGAATTAGTCACCGCGATTTTAACTTTATCTCTCGACAGTGGTGTTGCTTGGTTTTGGCTTATCTTTTTTACGACTGCAACCTACCTCAATGCTGGGTGGCTAAGAGAAAAAGTGTGCATCTATATGTGTCCGTATGCGCGATTTCAGTCAGTTATGTTCAATGAAAATACCATGGTGGTTGGGTATGATGAAAAGCGTGGTGAGTCTAGAGGCAGTCGTTCTAGAAATGAAAAAAATTCTGATTTAGGAGACTGTATAGACTGTCAAATGTGTGTGCAGGTTTGTCCTGTAGGTATCGATATACGAGATGGCTTACAATATGAATGTATTGGGTGTGCGTTGTGTATTGATGCGTGTGACAGCATTATGGACAAGATGAATTATCAAAAGGGATTAATTCGGTATGCGTCAGAAGTAGAATTTGAACAAGGTAAACCTACTAAGAAATTTGATGCGAGAGCGATTGCTTATGGTTTGATTTTGTTGGTTTCTATCGGCATGTTTGCCAATATTATGATTACTCGACCTCAGGCTGAATTATCTGTATTAAGAGATCGTGGCGCGCTTTATAACCTTAATGGCATCGGGCAGGTTGAAAATTACTACACGCTTAAAATCGTAAATAAACGAGAAGTTGAAGATATATTTACACTATTAGTAGAAGGCGTTGATACCACCGACTTATCCTATAAAAGCTTTACAGTTGGCCCTGGTGAAGTAAAGATGTTTCCCGTGACTGTCTCGGTCGATCAGAATAAAATAATGCAATCCACTAATTTAATTTCTTTTATAGTACAGTCGCAGTCAGCCAGTGACATAAATGCCAAAGCAGAAAGTAAATTTTTGGCTTCGATTTATCAATAACGCAATGAGTAGGTAAATTTATTTCTGATCAACACACAAAAAAAACCAGCGCGGTAAATCAAAGCTCTGTAGATAAAAAATCTATCATAGATAGAGTAGAAGGCACGGAAGCCGCTAATAAGAGAAATGTTGGCGTAGCGACCACGCTAATTGCCATCACTTTACTAGCAGGAAATGGTTATTTTGCTAAGGGTTTGGTTGCCGACACACTTGCGCTAACATTTTTGAGATCGGTTATAGCCGCCATATCCATTTTTTTGCTTGTATGGGTAACGGGACAAAAAATTCGTCTCGAAAAACGAAGAGATTATGCAATTTGTTTTTTAGCAGGCTTTTTGCTCGGAGTGCACTGGTTAAGTTTTTTTTATTCTATGCGTATCTCTACCGTCACACTAGGCATGACTACCTTATATACCTACCCAATTATCACGCTTTGGTTAGAAGCATTTATTCTGAAAAAGAAAGTGCATACCCGTGACTTGATCAATACATTTATTGTGGTTACGGGGGTTTTATTGATTGGCATGTCTGACGCTATTGGCATAAATAGTGAAACGTTACTAAGTAAAGAGGTATCAGCAAATAACATATTAGGTGTGAGTTTAGGATTAGTCTCAGCGTTGTGTTTTGCAGCGCGAAATATTTTACAACAACAATGTTTAAGTGCTCATACCCCACATAAAACTATTTTTTACCAAGTTATCACCATTAGTTTTTTATTACTGATATTTTTGGGTGCGGAAGTTTTTCAAACTATATCTATAGATTTAGCCATACAAGAAGGCTATCAGTGGGTTTTATTAGGCGTTTTTTTTACCGCTTTACCGCATTCACTTATGGCATCAGGAATCAAAAATATTGGAGCAAAATCAGTATCCATTATTGGTTGTTTACAGCCCGTCATTGGGACATTCATTGCTTATTTTATGCTAGATGAACTTTCTTCGAATATTGTGGTCATAGGTTGTGTCGTGATCATGACGGGGGCAGTACTTGAGATCTATCATCAGGGAAAACTTAACCAACGTAAATGACTCACGAATATACTGTTTGAACTATTTGACCTTATCAGGATGATAAGGTCTTTTTTTTGTTTACACTCTTTTAAACTTTATCGACCAAGAGCTTCCGTAAGTCCTTTCATACTATCTTGTGCATAAGGTTTGTTCAACGCTCCGCAACAGACACATATATCTGAATTTAACCTCTTGAGAAAACACCTGTTTATGATAATTACGCATAAACCTCAATGTACTCATAATTAACGTGTATTAGCGTTATAAAGTCGTGGTGAAAATTTAGTATAAATTTAGTGCTAGGCTGTTGTTAATGCCCCGAATTAACAAAAATCTGAGGGATCTAGGTTTGTTTTAGTTAAAAGGCCGCGATTGCATTAGATAGTGTTGGATAAAAATGCAGGCTTACAATTTTTAAAAATTAGGGATAGACTATTTCTTTGTTGTTCAAAATATAATCAATTTATAGGTTTGCTTTGTATAGCTAAACGACACTTATTATCTTATGAGTTAGAGGGTTCTATGAATAATAACAACATGACGCTGAAGGAAATGAGAGAAGAAGCCACGCATCAACATAGTACTGCGAATGAACTCGATATTCTTGTTTCCAGTACGAGACAAATGAACAAAAAAAGAGATCGAGATATTGAGCGATTACACTCAGTGTTAAGCAGTGTTGAAGAAAAGTTGGTTAAATAGCTAACGTGATTTAAACTTTTGGTAGAAGTAAGTTTGATTAATAGAATTTTTCAATTGAAAATCTATTATCTTCTGATATAAATACCAAGGTCATATAGCGAATAAATCGTTATAGTAGATGCTTATGTCTCACATATAGGATGTTACTTTGATCCCCCGTAAATATAGCTCCTATGTTTTTGCATTTTTTATGTCGTTATTAATGTCATGCTTAATGTCTCTGGTTATTTGCATTTATAATGTTGGCTTTATCGACGGAATAATTTCTATATGGCTAAAATCGTGGGGCTTTGCTTTTATGGTGGCATTCCCCGCAGTCATTATTGTTTCACCATTGGTAAGAAAAATAGTTAATATATTGGTTAGTAATAAATCATAAAAATTACAATACGTATCAATTCGACTTCATCTTTCAATTTTTTAGTTATTCAATATGAAAATAATTTATCACCTAACTGAAGACCATATATGCCAACTGCATAAACTTTATGGTAATGAGTGGTGGAGTAAAAGTAGGACGCTGACACAAGCGAAAAATTGTATTGAAGGTTCTCAAATAATAATTGGCATAACAGATGATGCGGATAAGCTGATAGGGTTTACCCGAGTACTAACAGATTTTACTTTTAAAGCGTTTATATTTGATGTGATCGTTCATCCTGATCATAGAAAAGAGAATCTTGGCAGTAAACTAATCAGTTTAGTAAAGACACATAAAAAGTTAACACAAGTGAAACACTTTGAACTCTATTGCTTGCCTGAATTATTTGAGTTTTACCAGAAGCATAGTTTTGATACTAATGTTGGTAATATGCAATTAATGAGGTTTGAAAAACAATGATTAGTTTAGAATGTACTAGGCATAAAGTCGCTTGGGTTTGGTTCGATGTTATGCTTCTTCGATCTCATTCATCAGGCGGTATGCCTGTTAAAGGAGAATTATTGTTATGAATAAATTAATAAGTATTCTACTGGTTACTTTTATTGGGTTTTTATCAACAAATTGTTATTCTAAAAATGAAATAGAAAGCTTGTCACCAGACTTAAGGGGATTACTCAAGCAAGAGATGCTGGCGCTTCAAGAGGGTATGAAAAACATTGTGCCTGCCTTTGCTTCAGGCGACCTAGAAAAGGTTTCTGATATTGCGGGTAAAATGAACAAAAGCTTTATTCTGAAGCAAAAAATTACTGATTCACAAAAACATGAGCTTCATGAAAAGCTATCAAAAGATTTTATTCAAAAAGATCAACAATTCCATCAGTATGCTGGCATGCTTGAACATGTCAGTAAAGAGCGACATATTGAGCTCGTGGGCTTTTATTACTCAAAGTTGATGGAATCTTGCATTGGTTGTCATAGTAAGTATGCAAATCATCGATTCCCAATGTTATCTAATGAGCCAGCCAAAGAAGCACATCACCACTAATACAAGGGATGACCAATGGTTCATTTTTTTGCTTCAGTCGTTGGCAGGTAAATCTCATGTGCCACGCTGTCAGGTACTTTTTGATGCTACCACCATCATGAGGGTCGTGCGGCTAATGGACTAGAAGTTTGGTTCTCATTTGACTGCGCTTGTTTGGCCATGGCTTTAACCGTTATATGTTATTTTATAAAATAGAGAGATAAATGGATAAGCAAGAATTTAAAACAGAGTGGTGTTTACTTCAGAACCAGTTTGATAGCTATGAGAAGCACTCTTTATATATAAAACTGTTGGGTGTTATTTTTCTATTCGTCTCCGTATTATTGGGCGTAACTAGCTTATTTATAGTACTGGTATTAGCGGTACTATGGCTTCAAGATGCAATTTGGAAAACGTTTCAGTCTCGTATCGAAACAAGATTACTCGTCGTTGAGACGTATATTTCAGAGAAAACTGAAGCGCGTCCATTTCAATTCAATAGTGAGTTTCTTAAAGTGCGTTTAGGAGGGCTATCTCTTATAACTGAATATATCCGACAAGCAGTAAGACCAACGGTGGCGTTTCCATATGTTGTGTTAATCTTTGTTTTTTTGATTAGCTACATGCTTTAGGTTTTAAATTTATTGAACACCAAGCATCAAAATAGAGCTTTTATAACGGGTTATCATACTAAAAGGAATGATTAAGGTATGGGACAACAATTCTCTCAACTGTCTGAAAAACACATTGAATTTATTGCTAATCAAAAATTGTTTTTTGTTGGCACTGCCACGGCAGAGAGCAAAGTTAACATCTCCCCAAAGGGAATGGACTCTTTCAAGGTCTTAGATGACAATACGGTTGCTTGGCTCAATGTTACGGGTAGTGGAAACGAAACAGCTGCTCATGTACAAACACACGCCAGAATGACCATCATGTTTGCCGCCTTTGAAGGTAAGCCAATGATTCTTCGCTTATATGGGGCTGCAAAGGCTATTCATATCAATGACCCAGAGTGGGCAAGCTTATATCCCTTATTTTCGCCAATGCTTGGGGCGAGACAAATATTTAAAGTGGCGATAGAAATGGTGCAAAGTTCGTGCGGTATGTCGGTGCCATTTTTTGATTTTGTTGCTGAAAGAGACCAGCTCAGTAAGTGGGCCGAAAAGAAGGGAGAGCAAGGTATTAAGGACTATTGGCAACAAAAAAATCAAATAAGCCTAGATGGTATTCAGACCAAAATATTACAAAAAAATATTTAGTACACTGACTAGATTGAGCTACAACTCAGTTTGAGGCCTATAAATAGGCCTCGGTTAGTCAGGTTTAAGACCTTGCAAAACTTGGGACGGCTAAACCCATTGAGCTTTTCATACCAAATTTGTTAAGTAATTTATAACTACGCCATCCCAGCACACTCACCGTTGTCATTACTCCGGCCATCATTGCGCCGCCGATACCGCAGGTTAAAACATCTTGCCCCGTTAAGTAGAGCCCTGGTATAGAGGTTTTAGGGCGTAACCAGTTTTGTTCAAAGCGCTTGGGGTCATGATCTAAACCATAAAGCTCACCTTGTTTGTAGCCACAGAAAAAGTCTGTGGATAATGGTGTACTGGTTTCGTAATAATCTATTTTACCTCTAAGGTGAGGCATTTTTTTATACAGCGCTTCCAGCATTCGTTGGGTAAAATATTCTTTCAGTGTTTCGTACTCTTCGCCTCTTTTACCCCATGGCTCATCTTTCCATTCTGCAAACCATTCATAAGGGCAGGGTACAACGATCTCAATGGTCGACTTATTAGGGTTCTTTCGCTGCCACTCTGGATCTTTTGCTGCTGGAAACGAGATATATAAAGCGGGAAACTCTTGCTCTTTGTCTGCTTCAAACTCATTAAACGCTTTTTCAGCATCGAAATGGGGGAATACCCAAAAGTTTGTTTTTGGTAGCTTCAGTTTTGAAGGACTTTCATCTAAGCCGATATACATGCCTAAATGCGCCTTAGACGGAGATACTGTTTTTAAATGTTGATCATAACCATGCTTTTTAACAATGTCTTGTGGGAGTAAGTGCTTAAACGTATTCATCACACCCGCGCTACTGATCACTTTAGGTGCTTTTATAATGTGCCCGTCAGCCATTTCAACACCGATCACTTTTCCATGCTCAATCACTATTTGTTGGACAGCAGCATAGGTTAATAAGTCGCCGCCAGATTGTTGAATAACAGGAATAATCGTATCAGCAATCTTCCAAGCGCCACCTTCAGGATAATAAGCACCACATAGATAATGCCGTGCGATCAGCGCATGGATTAAAAAGCTAGACTCCTTAGGCGGTAAGCCGCAATCACCATACTGACCTGTTAGTACTGCAATTAACTTCTGATTTTGTGTTAAACCGCTTAATACTTCATAGGTTGTTTGGTTAAAATAATCCGGTAATCCGTACTTTTTAAAAAAGCTATAGGTATTACTAAGCTTGTTGGGCAGTAATTTGTCCATGACTTGCAACGGAATGAAACGGGTCACGCTATCGAGCATAGTCAGGTATTTTTTAATTCCTTTTGCATCATCAGGAAAGTTCTTTATTAAGTCGTTTTGAAATTTCTCTCGTCCAGCGGTGAGGTTATACACTTCGTCACCAAAATAAAAACGATCGTAATTGTCATCCATTTTTGCCCATTTCAACTGGCTGTCAGTAATAAAATCGAATACGCGACGCAAAGACGAAGCGGGATTACCCACTTCACCGATATAATGCACGCCCACATCCCATTCATAGCCATTACGTGAGTAACTATGGGTATAGCCACCTGCGGTATAATGTTGTTCTAAAACAAGTACTTTTTTGCCTGCTTTTGACATTAATGCAGCCGTTGTCATGCCACCAATGCCAGACCCTATGATAATCGCATCATAACTTTCAGCGACACGTGTTGCTCGATAACGCTTGCCAATTCTTAAGGTGCTAGGTTGTGGGGCCGATTTCTTGTTGCTTGTTTCAGAGTTGGTGCGCGTCATAATCAATGCCATTCTAGAGGGGGTATAGGTTTAAATATATTAATATAGGTATTGTGTACTATAAAAACATTAAATGTTTACGATGTAAAGTTCTAGTGTTGACTAATTGGCATCAAGCTCATAATTTTACCGCTATCTGTTGATAAGTAAATCCAACCTTCGGGACTTTGTACAAGAGAGCGGATACGTTCATTCATGTCTTCTAATAAACGTTCTTCACCAACAGCGGCACTTGCTTTGTTTAACGTTACTCTATTTAAATGTTGTAACTTAAGTGCGCCAGCGAATAAGTTTCCTTTCCAGTTTGGGAATGCCGTACCGGTGTAAAGTAGTAAGCTACCTGGCGCAATAGAGGGCACATAATACTTAGTAGGTGATTCAAAACCGACTCTTTCAGTAGCATCGCCGACACTTATTGGCCCCCAATATTCTTTGCCATAAGACACCAAAGGCCAGCCATAGTTTTTACCTTTACGAATGAGGTTTATTTCATCACCCCCTCTTGGTCCATGCTCAATTAACCACAAGCGCTTTAGCTGAAAGTCATAACTTAATCCCTGAGGGTTTCTATGGCCATAGCTCCATATTTCTGGAAGGGCATTTTTTCGTTTAAAAAAGGGATTGTCTTTGGGTATACTGCCATCCAGGTTTAATCTTAAAACACTACCTGAATGGGTCGTTAAATCCTGTCCGTTGGGGCGTATTCCTCGGTCACCTACTGTAAAAAATATATGCCCTTTATCATCAAAAGCAATACGACTGCCAAAGTGCCTATTTGTGTCAGTGACAGACTGTGTAACGAGTAAATCAGTCCAATGTGTGAGCTTACCTGCTTCTAATTTCGCTCGTGCTAGCGTTGTTGCACCTGAATTTTTAACAGGTTTACTGTACGTAAAATAAACCCAATCACTTTTTGTATAATCAGAGGGTATGGCGACATCTAAAAGACCGCCTTGGCCTTTGTTATATATAGGGGGTAAACCATTTATTGCCTTAATATGCCCACTAAAGCGATCTAATAATTTAAGCGTTCCTTGGCGTTCTGTTATTAATAGTTGTTTTTGATTTAAAAAAGCCATAGCCCATGGGATATTCAATTCATTCGAAATGATGTTTACTTGGTACTGAGTACCCGCTGAACTATGCGTAATTATAGTATTAGCGAAAGTTATAATAGGAAAAATAAGTAAAAAAAACATACTGAGTGTCGTGAAAGTTTTCGTCATGATTTTGGCCTCACTTCTTGATTTTAATAACCGGTATTACCTAAATTGCCATTGAGTATCAGGCATTCTTTCGCCTTACAAAATGTTAATATATGTAAGGTGTCTGCCTTGTCCTAGCTTTTTAACAGTCGCGTGATGATTATGCCTTACTAAAAATAACACAAAGTTACTGAAGGCTAGGCCAATACTCAAAAATTCCCCGCTATTAGTCAAAATATCTACATTTACGATTACAATTCTGTCCTGTAATTTAGTCTCTTCCACGGTCTTGT
>JBLHVH010000104.1:0-11234 GCA_047628385.1 Oleiphilaceae bacterium | reverse complement strand
GGAAAATGCATATTCTATAGGGGTTATGCATTTAGCGTTCATCCTCCAGCGTTTACTCAGTACATTAATAGCATGATCCATATCGTCAAATGGCACTAAGTTATTAACTAGCGATCTTAGCAGATCAAAAAGCATTCGCTTTTGTGCTACCGTCTTCACGTTGAAAACATCGGGCTACGATCTCAGCGTGTGTGAAAATAAATCCCTATTCCTTTAGTCGCGGCGAATCACAGCAATAAAAATCGATATGGTATCGAGTTTCGGCAGGATATAGGACAAAATCAAAGAACCACGGCGGGAACGGCTCTTCAATTATGTCAGCATTTATGTTTAAAACTGAATTAGTTCATTGGTAAAGTTGCCATGTTTAGTTTTGCGAGTGCCGTTAACGTAGGCCACCTCAATATTCTTGACTGAGGCGTCGGCCAAACCAAAAATAATTATCCGTGAACTATCAGAGCATAAGCCTTCTCCGGATACATAAGGACGATTTAATGTTCTACCATCCGAGAGTTGAACTTTAACGTTAGCACCAATGGATGCGACATCGCTTCCCAGTTCCACTTTGAGGTAATTGCCTTTGCCAGGTGTACTAAGAAATAGCTTAGAATCGCCATTTAGGTTTGCATGAACGATATCGGGACGACCGTCTTGATTGAAATCAGCCGTCAGCGGTGCGATAGAATATGCGCGATTGATAACGCCTGCTTTGTGTTCTGCTGGGGCAAATTCACCATTTGGTTTTTGCAGTAACACGCGGCCATTCGAACGTAGAAACGGTAACTTATGCGGTGGCAAACCAATATAGTTTTCTGAAACAATTAAATCCTCTGCACCGTCTAGGTTAAGGTCTTCAAATACACCGCCCCATGAGAATTCATAATCTGCAATTTTGACTTTTGCCGCGACATCCTCAAACTCAAAGCCGCCTTTGTTTTTAAATAACATCCACTTCCAGTTACTAATTTGATCTTCAGTCAATTTTCCACGAATCATAAAGTTGGGTGGCGTTGAGCCAACGTTGGAAAAAAAGAAATCGGCCAGACCATCATTACCTAAGTCAGTAATTCCAAGCCCCATAGGATAACTAAATTCGCTGGTGTTGGGGTTACTCACACGTTCGAAACTCATATTGCCCTTGTTTCGCCATGTCACAACATGCCCTGTGTCGTGTGCGACCACTAAATCTTCATTACCGTCACGGTCAATATCAATAAATGCGGACTGAAAGGTATTGTGCTTATACGTCAGGCCTGCCTGTTCCGTCATGTCGGTAAAAGTATTATCGCCATTATTGATAAACAACTTACTTGAGCCGCCATAACCTTCACGAAAGATGTTTTGACCTTCAACAAACTCTTTGCGTATATAACCTGCAACATACATATCAAAGGCACCATCTCGATTTAAATCGGCCACGGCGATAGAAAGCGCAAGGGTGTCATCTGGCATTTTTGCATTGAGCTTTTGAGTACTAAATGATGTGCCATCATTATGGTGTAACCAAATACCATCTTCGCGAGCGACGAGCAGGTCTTGCTTGCCATCGTTATCGACATCTAACACAACGCTTCCCATGCTGGCTGTCTTGCCTTTAATGATGCCGAGAGCGCCGTCAATAGCGACCAGTTTATTATCTTTAAACTTAAATAAACCATCAGACGTATTTTGACTTCCTCCGAGGAATAATTCTTCTACCCCGTCACCATCGACATCAATAATGGCTGATGCCAAAAAGGGCAGGCTCACTGAAAAATCATTACCTTGGTTAAATTCAATCACTGACTCCTCAAAGTTAGGAACCTCGACATCTGATAGGTCAACATCGTAATCGTCTTGCCTATCAAGAATAAAGTTTCCAGCCACCAAAACTATCATTAAGATGACCATGGCCGGGATGATAATTAGAACTGTTTTGAATACTCGCATTGCTTAATCCTTTTCGTTCTTGCTAAGTGTGAATGAGTAAAAAATAGAAATTAGAAACAACAGCCCAAAGGCTACATTTAAAGCGATAGGCATCAGGTAAATACCGATTGCCGGTTTAACGAACCAAATGGCGAAACACGACAGTAAAATTAATATTGGATTGAATACCGCGAACCAGCGGGGGTAATGGCTTCGCCCCGATAAGCATAACCAGATAAAGATAATTGAAAATAGCAGCACAGCAAGTCGTGTGATTTGTAAAATATTTTCGTAGCGAAGCTCATATAACGAAACAAGGTGCGTTAAATCTGTTAATGATTCAAGGTTAACTATCGTGCTGATGCTCGCACGCGAGCCAATCCAAACGGAACCCACTATTATGCCGTATGACATTATTACGAATGCTATTCGCGACGCCATACGATTTGCAGGCTCTAGCATTTTCATCAGGTGCCAAAACCCAACTAAGTAAAGTGGTGCCCCTAGCACGGCCAAAAAATGCCCAATGTTACTGGTATGTGCCGTGATCCCCTTCATGAAATCATAGCCACCTGCTTCACCAAAGCGTCCAAGACTATCGAAGTGCAAAAGAAATTCTCCAGCACCCACAAGTAGGGCTGCCAAAAGGCCAATTAACCCGCTTAGGATGATCTGACGATGATTTTTTTCCATATTTTACTACCTTAAGTCGAAAAATGAACCGCACCGTTTTACGTCGCACAGCTTGTTATTGTTATATAGATGCATTCAAGGACAAAAGGTTACACCAGTCCGCTAATTTATTATTGACAGGCCTGAGTGGCACTTACTTATGTACAAAAAGTTACTAATTCAGTCTGTTATTTTTTTGTAGGCCAGAATTTATTCCGAAAATATTGAAGCTTAAATAATATATTTTTTCTAAATCAATACTCACGCTTAATGAAGTAATCACTACTAACGAGCATTACGTTGGAATGAATTCAGGCGTGTATTATTAAGCGCCTGAATTATAGTAGCTTTGTCCTAAAGTAAGTGCCATTCTCAACAAACCGAAAGGTTGGCTACCAAGTTGGGGAGTAAAATAATCTGCAGTCTCGCTCGACAGTTTTATTGTTTTTGTTTGGCTTGCAACATAGCTTTGATTAATTCTTCAGGAACGTCAAGGGGTATCGGTGCTTCAGGGTTTGCAAATGCAGCTTTTCCTAAAGCGACTGTTTGCTTATAAGCCTTAAGGTATTCACGGCATTCTTTGCAAAAGTTAAGGTGGCTCTCAAAGATGGCTTTTTCCTGGTCGTTTAACTCATCGTCTAGATAATGAACGATAAAGGCTTCAAACTCTTGGCAGCTGATCATCCCTGGAAGATATTTACCCATGAGGCCTTTCATGGCTCGTTTTAATGGTGGTAGTAAATTTTTCATTAAACACCCTCCCCACGTAACAACGGTTCTACCCGTTTTTTTAAGGCCGAGCGAGCTCGATGTAAACGTACTTTTATGTTTGCTTCAGTGCAATCCAATAACTTCGCGACTTCTTTGGTAGACAATTCTTCGATATCTCGTAGCATGATTACAATGCGGTATTGTTCAGGCAATTGATCAATTTTTTGGGTAATAAACGTGAGGCTATTTTCACGCTCTAATATGCTTTCTGGTGACTCAAACACCAGCCATGGTGCTTCTATGCGGCAACCATTACCATCAAAAATAGGCATTAATTCATCTAATGAATCTTCATTGAGTGTCTTCTTCTTTCGAAGTTTCATGAGGCATTTGTTGATAAGGATTTTATGTAGCCAAGTTTTTAGGCTGGATCGTCCTTGGAAACTATTGATATGTACCATCACACTTATAAACGTTTCTTGTACACAGTCTTCAGCTAAAGAGGGGTCAATCAATATACGTTTTGCCGCAGCTATTAGATCGCCTTGATGCTGCGAAACAAAATTTTCGATAGCCATTACATCACCCGCAATCATGTTGGTGACTAAGGTTGATTCTGCAGTCAAATCGTTGACGCAAGACATGATGGTATTCCTGAAAGATTATCCAGCACCATAACACATTAAATCCTTGTTATACCGGTGTACTTTGCAGCC
This sequence comes from Oleiphilaceae bacterium, assembly GCA_047628385.1. Classification (GTDB taxonomy): domain Bacteria; phylum Pseudomonadota; class Gammaproteobacteria; order Pseudomonadales; family Oleiphilaceae; genus PZPK01. The sequence continues at coordinate 7,227 of JBLHVH010000104.1, read as the reverse complement.
GGTATCTAAGTGACTTAGCTCAGACTATAACTGACGTTGATTCCCGGCTAAAATACCTCGGGAATAACAGCGGGAAGTTAGCGCATCAGTAATAAATGGTGGAATTATAGCTTTATTCACTCTGCTGCATTGTCCAGAGTTGGGCGTACCGACCATTTTCTTTAAGTAGTGAGTGATGGTCACCTTGCTCTACAACTTTGCCATGTTCCATGACTAAAATACGGTCAGCATTCACGATCGTAGATAAGCGATGAGCGATAACAATACTACTCTTTCCATGTGAAATTTCTTCAATCGCTGACATCACGGCAGCTTCAGAAATGCTATCTAAAGAACTCGTTGCTTCGTCAAAGACTAATATTGATGGGTTTTTTAAGATGGTACGTGCAATCGCAACACGTTGTTTTTCACCACCAGAAAGCTTAAGGCCGCGTTCACCTACTTGTGTTTCGTAGCCCTTAGGGAGTGATTCTATAAACTCTTTTAAGTGAGCTAACTTAATTGCTAGCTTAACCTCGTCATCCCTCGCATCGGGTCGACCATATCGAACATTTTCGATCAAGCTCGTGTTGAATAAAACCGTATCTTGAGGCACCACACCAATTGCAGAACGCAAACTGTCTTGGCTAACGTTTTTAATATCTTGTTGGTCAATAAAAATCGCGCCTTCCGTTACATCGTAAAAACGAAATAATAATTTGGCGATAGTTGATTTACCGGCACCACTACTACCAACCAATGCTAGTTTTTCTCCAGGCATTAGGGTGAAGCTCAGTTTGTTTAGAATGATGCGGTCTTGTTCATAGCCGAAACATACGTCTTTAAATTCTATTTTGCCTTGTTGCAGTTCAAGCTTTGGTGCTGAAGGTTGATCGGCTACTTTAGGCTCTCTTTTTAATAGTGCAAACATGCGTTCAATGTTGGTCATTGAGTTTTTGATTTCACGATACACGAAGCCTAAAAAGTTGAGAGGTAGGAATATCTGCATCATGAAAGCATTCACTAACACAAAGTCTCCGAGCGTCATGCGTCCTTCGCTTACTTCATGTGCTGCCAGAATCAGCATGGCGGTTAACGAAGTAGAAATAATTAGTGCTTGCCCTCCATTCAGTGCGAACAAGGTGAGTCTATTTTTACGCTTCGCTTGCTCCCACTTATCTAACTCTTCGTCATATAAAGAAGCCTCATAGGCTTCATTGGTAAAGTATTTAACTGTTTCAAAGTTCAGTAGGCTGTCTATTGTGCGTGTATTGCTGCGGTTGTCTGCATTGTTGGCTTCACGAATAAATTGTGTACGCCAATCCGTTATAGTTTTGGAAAACCAAATATAAGAAATAACAGAAACAAACACGATAAGGGCAAATTCAAATCGATATTGTTGCCATAAAATACCCATCACTAAAAACAGCTCTAAAAAAGTGGGAACAATATTAAATATTAAAAAACGCATTAAGAAGCTAATGCCATGGGTACCGCGTTCAATATCACGTGACAGACCACCGGTTCTTCGGCTTAAATGAAACTCTAGATCTAGTGCGTGTAGGTGTTCAAATACTTTTAGGCCGATACGCCGCATCGCGCGTTCAGTAACACGGCCAAAAAGTGTGTCACGTATTTCGCCCAGTAATACGTTACAAAGTCGAATAACACCGTAGGCGAGTAATAAGCCTAAAGGTACCACCACAAGTGTTAGCGTTGAATTAGTAAGTTGGGAATCAAGATTATCGACAACGTCTTTGAGTATAAAAGGCATGGCGATACTCGCCAATTTTGCGGCAACAAGGCAGCTTAATGCCAAGCAGACACGCGCACGATACTCTAATAGATAGGGCCAGATTTGTTTGATTACTGACCAGTCAATTTTAATGTTTGGGTCGTAATCGGAGCGCATGCCTCGCATGAAATGTGTCCTTATGCTTAGGGCTGGAGATAAGTCGTATTTGGGTGGAAAAATAGTGTTGTCGAAAATATATTGTAATCTGAGGGGTATTTTTACTACAAAAGGAATGATTTAGATAGAGAAACTAGAAAGTAGTCGAAAGGTGATAACGACTACTTTAAAAAGCGAGCCATCAGATATAATTAATGGCTGTGGCGATTAAATATATTGATTACGCTGAATAATTAGCGGCTTCATCTAAGAATTCTGCACTTTCTTCAGTAATATTTGCATTTTCAACAGGCTCACCTAGCGGCTTTTCATTTCGGTCTGCTAATAGCGCCCCTTTTCGCTTTGAAAGCGCGGCTTCTAGTTTTTTAGCGGTAGACTGAATCGCTGCGTACATATCTTTATCTGTTGCGGTTACACTCATGCTTGCGCCTTGATAATGAGTGCTTACTTCAGCACTATGCTCGTGTCGGTCTACTTTAATGATAACTGCTAGATCCATTAAATCAGGGTAATGTGAGCCGACTTTTTGAAATTTACTTTGTACAATTGTCTCGATACCTTCGGTAATTTCTACATGGTGACCTGAAAGATTTATTTTCATAATTTATACCTGTATTAATTTGACGGTTTTGAAAAACACACTGCTTAAAAATCTAATGCCTAATTTAAGTATGCGGACACCTTCCCAAAAAACAAGCAAATGCTTACAAATTAATTATTATTTTTTGTAGCGTTCGCCATAAAAGGGTTAGGGCTTTAAAATTGCATGGTATCTGTTTATAGTCAATCAACTAACTCACGCTGGTTATCTTGGTGCTGGACTTACCCTTTAAGGAAACGCATGGCTTTATCTAAATTTATTCGACGCATTCTTCCTGTAGTCATGTTGTGCTTGCTCGCGTTCCTGGCTTATCAAATTAAGCAAACCAAACCACCTGCGTTTAAAGGTGAAGCATCTTCAGCGCCACGTTTAGTTGTTGAGACAGACATATTGGAAGAAGCGCCCTTTAGCGTGATGGTTGAATCATTTGGTGTCGTTCAGGCGCGCACGAATAGTGAATTGTTTGCTCTTATTTCGGGGCAAATACAATCCGTATCACCACGATACGAATCAGGTGCGTTTTTTAAAAAAGGAGATGTGTTGTTAACGGTTGATGCCGCAGACTACGCTGTTGCCATGCAAGTCGCGAAAGGTAGCTTAGTCAATGCTGAATTAGCATTGGCAGAAGAAGAGGCTCGATATGATCAGGCGCAACGTGATTGGAAAAAACAAAGTAAGGCCATAAAGGCAACGGATTTCGCCCTGCGATTACCTCAGCTACGGGCCGCCAAGTCAAATATTGAAACTGCGAAAGCCCAACTGAGCTTAGCTGAGTTAAATTTGGCACGAACTAAAATCAGAGCGCCTTATGATGGCCGAATACTCACTACATTTGTGAATGTCGGGAGCGTGATCGGGCCAAATGTGACACTCGCTCAAATTTATTCAAGTGATGCACTTGAGGTACGTTTACCGGTTGCAAATAAAGCATTACGTTTTATCAACTTGCCTGAACAGAGCGACGTTGATAAACAAAAAAATCCTCTAGTGGTGATTGAAAACAAACTGACGGAGCCTCCACAGTTATGGCAGGGCAGTGTTATGAGAACGGAAGCCAAAATTGATGCGGCGAGCCAGCAATTGTATGTAGTAGCCAGAATCGATGACCCTTTTCAGTATGATAAAACGCACACTCGACGGCCCCTTAAAATTGGGCAATTTGTTCGGGCTAATATTAGTGGTCAGGCGCTTGAAAACGTAATTAGTATACCTAATTCAACGGTCTACCAAGGCAGTTATGTCTATGTTGTTAAAAATGAACGATTACAACGTCAACCTGTTGATGTCTTATGGCGTGATCAAACCACAAGTGTTATAAAATCTGGCTTGGAGAGCGGGCAGCATTTAGTGACGACCTTATTAGGGCAGATTACAAGTGGCACACTCGTTGATGTTAAAGATAAAGATAAGAATGAGGGTGACGATAAAAGTAAAATAGTGGCTGAGCAAATACCAAAACAGGCGGTGATCCCTTGATTGCTTGGTTTGCACGCAATCATGTTGCGGCTAATTTACTCATGGTTACTTTACTTGCATTAGGCTTAGGTTCGCTTAACTTTAATATTCCGCTAGAAGTGTTCCCGACTATTGAAGCACGCTCCATTAGAGTTGTTGTGACTGTGCCTGGTGCGATGCCTGAAGAGATGGAAACTAGCGTAAGTATTAAGTTGGAAGAAGCCGTACAGGACCTGGAAGGCATTGAAGACATTATAAGTGTTGCCTCAGAAGGAAGTGCCTCACTCACCTTAACGCTTGATGACAGTTATGAACCGAATAATGTTTTAAGTGATGTTAAAAGTCGCATTGATGCCATTAATAACTTACCCATTAAGGCCGAAAGGCCATCGGTCAGTTTAGCAAAAAGAGTACGGGAGGTGATTAGTGTTGCCGTCGCCGGCCATGTGTCTGAGCTTGAAATTAGGCAGATTGCAGAGCGTGTACGCGATCAATTATTAGAGATTTCAGGCATCACTCAAGTAAAGCTCGATGCCGTTAGAAATTATGAAATTAGTATTGATGTAAAAGAGTTGGTACTTCAGCAGTATGGCATCGGCTTGGCTGAGGTTGCATTAGCCGTCCAAAATAGCTCCAGAGATATTTCTGCAGGAAGTTTGAAAACTGATGGCGGTGATATTTTAATTCGCTCCACTGGGCAAGCATATCGAAAATCTGAATTTGAAAATATTGTCGTTTTAACCCAAGACGATGGCAGCATTATACGTATTAGTGATTTAGCGATCGTAAAGGATGGTTTTGCAGAAACACCCGTAATAACCCGATTTAATGGTAAGCCTGCTGCATTAGTTGATGTGTATCGGGTGGGTCAGCAAAGTGCAATAGATGTGGCAGAAAAAGTAAATAACTATCTGCTAGAAACAAACCCTAGTTTGCCTGATACCGTCACAATAACCGCTTGGCGAGATCGATCAAAGATCGTTAAAAAGCGCCTCAAAACCTTGTCGGACAATGCGCTACAAGGTGGTGTTTTAGTCTTACTTTTACTCACTTTATTTTTGCGCCCCGCGATTGCGATTTGGGTGTGTATTGGTATCCCTGTGTCGTTTATGGGGGCGCTATTGGTGATGCCGATATTTGGCATTACGCTCAATATTATTAGTATATTTGGCTTTATCGTGATTCTAGGGATCGTGGTAGATGATGCAATTGTTACTGGCGAAAATATATATAGTCACCTAAGAACATCAGAAAATAGCTTGGATGCAGTCATCAATGGCACGAAAGAAGTCGCTGTTCCAGTTACGTTTGGCATTCTTACCACGGTGGCTGCTTTTTTACCGATTGCCTTTATCGACGGTGTACGAGGCCAGTTATTTGCTGCCATACCGGTGGTCGTGATTCCTATTTTAATTTTTTCTTTAATTGAATCAAAACTTATTTTACCCGCCCACCTTAAACACCTTAACTTCGGCAAAAGTAAGGTCGTAACAGCGTCGCGTTTCTATCATGTACCGCTTTTAAAGTTGCAGCAATGGCAGCAAGGTTTTGCAGATGGTTTTGAACGTGCAGTATTACATTATTATCAGCCGGTACTGGTTTGGGTATTGCGCAACCGCTATTTATGTTTAGCGATTAGCGTCGGGTCGTTATTAATACTTTATGCGATGCTGACGAGCGGTTGGACGAAATTTATTTTTTTTCCAAAAGTGCAGAGTGAATTAGCACGCGCGACATTAGAAATGCCGGTAGGAACGCCGTTAGAGGTAACTGATCGTTATGTTATTTCAATGGTGGATGCGGCAGAAGTGTTACAACAGAAATATGTTGAAGAGTCTAACGGTGCAAGTGTTATTCGCAATATTATGGCGACTACCGGCAGCGGATCGAGTAGTTCTGGTGGGCACTATGGCCGCATAATTTTTGAGATTATACCACCAGAAGACCGCGAGTCTACTGTCACCAGTCGCGACTTAGTGAATGAATGGCGGTCGTTGATTGGCCCCATACCCGGCGCGGATACGCTGACTTTTCGCGCTGAAATTGGGCGAGTCAGTGACCCGATTAATATTCAATTGCGTGGGCAGGCGTTTGCTTCGCTTTCTTTTGTTGCTGAAAAGATAAAAGACAAACTATCCGAATACCCTACCGTTTCTGATATCTCAGATAGCTACTCTGATGGTAAAGAAGCGTTACAAGTTAAGCTCAAAAATGAAGCCTATGTACTAGGCTTAACGCGACAACAAATACTCAAACAGGTCAGTGATGCGTTTTACGGTTATGAAGTTCAGCGAATTCAGCGAGGTCGAGACGATATTCGAGTAATGGTTCGTTACCCCTTAGAAGATAGGCAATCTATTCAGTCGTTGGATCAGTTTCTAGTGAGTAATGCCGCCGGAGACCGCATTCCTTTATCACAAATAGTAGAATTTATTGCTGAAAAAAGCCCAGCAAGTATCCGACGAATTGACCTGAATCGAACGGTAAATGTGCAAGCGGATGTTGATAAAGCGAGCACCAATATGCTAGTGCTGCAAAACGAACTAAAAGAGTATATCGATCAATTACTCGTGCAATACCCTGATGTTCGCTATTCAATGGATGGTGAAGCAAAAGAACAGCGTGAATCGTTTAGTAGCTTGCAGTGGGGCTTAGCCTTCGTGATGTTTATTATTTATAGCTTGCTAGCGATTCCGTTTAAGTCTTATTCTCAGCCTTTTATTGTTATGGCGGTAATTCCCTTTGGCGCGATCGGTGCGATTGGTGGGCATTGGATTATGGGTATGGACCTTACTTTAATCAGCTTACTCGGCATGCTTGCCTTAACGGGAATTGTAGTGAATGACAGTCTAGTGCTGGTAGATTTTATTAATAAACGAAGATCGGAAACGGATGATTTACTCGGCTCTGTTAGTCTAGCTGCAGTCTCGCGATTTAGGCCTGTTATTTTAACATCACTCACCACATTCTTTGGCTTGATGCCTTTGTTATTTGAACAATCGACACAAGCACAGTTTTTGATTCCGATGGCAGTATCACTAGGTTTTGGTATTTTATTCGCTACCGTTATCACCCTATTATTAGTGCCGATTAATTATTTGGTGGTTGAAGACTTCAAGCGTTTTTGGAATCAATAATGCTGAGATGAATGGTACTTCCTTAGGCGTTTTACCTCTATTTTATGGGTTGTGTGCTTCAGTGCCAACCCGCAGGGAATCATCTAAGTCTTAAAAAGTTGTACTGGCCAAATGATTGACCGTTTTCCAGCGGTCAGTAATGC
>JBLHVH010000103.1:0-11349 GCA_047628385.1 Oleiphilaceae bacterium | reverse complement strand
CAACTTAGAAATGATAATTTTTTATAAAAAAACTAAGCCCTATGGGTTGTGAAAATCATCCACTTTGACGGACACCAAAACCAAACTAGGAATGAGGTGTCCTATGACAAATGAAACCATCCAAACAAAGTTTGAAATATTTCATCTCGACGAGAAGTTAAAAGGAGTATTAATGAAAAAGGGTTTTGTATTTAGTTTATTAATTTTATGCGTGGGCTGCTCATCAGGTGGTGGAGACACGCTACAAAGTGAAATTCCCACTAATAATATTACAATTCAGTCTATATCACCGACTAGCGCTGAAGAGGGTGTTAATACAGAATTTACGATAGAAGTTGATTATCAATTAGTAGATTTTGAGCAGGGTGAGATCAATATAGGTTTTAATATCGATGAGTTGTTCCGATTTAGCACTACCCATACGGAAATGATTTCAAAAGGGTCAGGTTCCTTAATTATAAAGACCTCTGCAACCCCATTTGATCATGAACCCGATGGCAGCTTCGCTGTATACGCCAATATTATTGAATCACCAATACCAAGCCCTCCGGTTACGCTTGATTCTGACTTCAAAGATATTATCGTTACTCAAATTTTTAATATTGGTCCTACGAAATCAATGGCTATCGATGCCTCTGACTTAATTTGTTATACAGATTACGAAGAGCAGTGCATACAATACTAGCACTCCTCTCTCAAAATTTTGATCAAATGGCTTGCAGTTTAGCATTGACCCTGAAAAATTGAATTACTCAGGGTCAATTGAAAGAAATGGAAGCTTTGATATGCTTTTTAGATCTACTTTTATACTAACTTGACTAAGATGTAGCTTGCGCGATAGTCACATCACTATATTTCTGCTGTATTTCCGTTAACTCTTTTCGATCTAACAACTTGGTCACAACTTTTAGGTAGGCAATTTCATCCTGTGCAATCAACACAACTTCTTCGACGCCCACCACCAAACTTAATGCATCACTAATTAATTGTGCTTTAGCGTGATCCATTCCAGTCATGGTAAGTGAAATACCGGTCTCAGGATTTGGCTTTGTCATATTTCTTGCCCCTAAAAACCAGAGAAAGCAAACCCCTGAAACAAGGTAATACACGCCTGATTCTTGGAAGTTAGTCACAACATAGCCACCCAATACCCCTCCCATAAAAGCGCCGAAAAACTGACTAGTTGAGTAAATACCCATAGCCGTACCTTTGTTGCCGGCAGGAGAGATCTTACTCACCAATGAAGGCAGGCTTGCTTCGAGTAAATTAAACGCCATAAAAAACAGAAATAAGCTCAGCCAAAAATATAAAAAAGAGTGCTGCGACCAACTAAAACTAAACGAAGCAATGCATAACAACAAAATGGCGAATAAGAAAATTCCTTTCATTTTATTCTTTTTCTCACCAATAATAATAAAAGGTACCATGGCAAAAAAGGAGGTAAAGATTACCGTCAAATACACTAACCAATGGTCACTTCCGGGCATGAGTAAACGGTTTTGTAATGATATCGGTACGGCGATAAAAACAGCCGTTAAGCAAAGATGAAGCGCAAAAATACCGCCATCAAGCCGAAGTAACTCTTTGTTTCGTAATACCTCGCCTATTTGGTCTTTAAACAAGCGAACATTACGATTAGACTGACTTTGCACCGGAGATGGCACAAAAAACATCAACCAAAACATACCAAACAGAGCCAAAAATGCTGTTAGCCAAAATATACCCTGCAAACCATAAACACCCGCCACTAACGGACCGATGACAAGCGCAAGCGAAAATGACATGCCAATCGACATCCCAATCAGCGCCATGCCTTTTGTTCGACTCTCTTCACTGGTTAAATCGCTTAATAATGCCATCAAAACACTGGCGATGGCACCTGCACCCTGCAGAAAACGACCTAAAATCACACCATAAATATCGGTAGACACAGCGGCGAGCACACTACCTAGAAAAAACAGTACTAAACCAAAAAGAATCAGGGGTTTACGACCATATTTATCTGACAAGGCACCAAAAGGTATTTGAAACAAGGCCTGACTCAAACCATAAGCGCCTATAGCAACCCCCAGCAGTAGACTACTCGCGTTCTCTAAATCTTGCCCGTATATCATAAAGACGGGCAGCACCATGAACAAACCCAACATTCGGGTGGCGTAGAGTAAAGCAAGAGAAAAAACGGAACGACGTTCGCTTTTTGTCATCATTCAAAATCCATTAGTCATATCGAGATAAAAACGAGCACATTCTATCACTATAATCAGACCAAACAATAACAGGCTCAACTAAGTAGATGTTGTTTAAGCCATAATTGCTATTTTTTGTTGCTTGCGATTACACAAATTAATCCCAAACATAGCGCTTCACATCAAGCTTTGTTGGGGTTCATATTACTCAGGCTAAGCTAGAATGAACTTTTGGGTTACAGTAAGTATCAATCCAAGTTCAACTCTTCATTACATCTGTGGTTAAAATTGTTATAATTCTCGGTTTTTAACCATGAGCCGAATTATTAATGGATACGATCCTTGTACGTGGTGCACGCACACACAACCTTAAAAATATAGACATCGATATCCCTCGCGATAAACTAATTGTTATTACGGGTTTATCTGGTTCAGGAAAATCCTCACTTGCCTTCGACACACTTTACGCAGAGGGCCAACGACGTTATGTAGAATCACTTTCAACTTATGCTCGCCAGTTTTTATCGATGATGGATAAACCTGATGTCGATCATATTGAAGGCTTGTCACCTGCCATTTCTATTGAACAGAAGTCGACCTCTCACAATCCTCGTTCAACCGTTGGCACCATCACCGAAATTTATGATTATTTGCGCTTGCTTTTTGCTCGTGCTGGCGAACCGCGCTGCCCCGAACACAACTTACCGCTGGATGCTCAAATTGTCAGTCAGATGGTCGACAAAGTTGTGGGACTCGAAGAAGGCAGCCGACTGATGATGTTAGCGCCGATTGTGCAAAACAGGAAAGGTGAGCATTTACACATATTTCAAGATCTTCAGAGCCAAGGATTTATTCGTGCGCGTATTGACGGCATTATCACTGACCTCGACGACACACCTTCGCTTGAAAAAAATAAAAAACATACCATTGAAGTTATTGTTGATCGCTTTAAAGTGCGCGAGGATATTCAACAACGTATCGCCGAGTCCTTTGAAACCTGTTTAAACCTAACAGACGGCATCGCTATTATTGCGCCGATGGATGCTGACAGTAATCAAGAAGAACTTATTTTCTCCTCACGCTTTGCCTGCTCGCAATGTGGATATTCGATCACAGAGCTTGAACCTAGGATGTTCTCATTCAATAATCCAGCTGGCGCATGTAGTAGTTGTGATGGTTTGGGTGTTAACCAGTTTTTTGACCCCAGTCGAATTATTCAGAATTCTGCGAGTACTCTGGCCGAAGGTGCCATAAAAGGCTGGGATCGACGCACAGTATATTATTTCCAGCTTCTTAACAGCGTCGCCAAGCATTATGGTGTTGAGATTGATACGCCTTTTGAGCAATTTAGTGAAGAATTCCAACAAGTAGTGCTCTATGGCAGTAAAGAGGAAGATATTGCCTTTAATTACGTGAATACGCGTGGCGATATGGTAGAAAGGTATCATGCCTTTGAAGGCGTAATTCCCAATATTGAACGGCGATACCGTGAAACCGAGTCCAATGCCGTACGTGAAGACTTAGCCAAGTACCTGAACAAACAACCCTGTCCTAGCTGTCAGGGCTCTCGACTGAGAGAAGCCTCTCGGCATGTATTTATTAACGAAGAAACGTTGCCCGAACTAACCTCCTTACCGATCGGCGATGCCTTAACGTATTTTGAAGGCTTAGTACTCGAAGGGAAACGTGGCGAAATTGCGGAAAGAGTGGTTAAAGAACTTCGTTTGCGCTTGGAGTTTTTAGTCAACGTAGGTTTAGACTATCTAACGCTTGAGCGAAGTGCTGACACCCTTTCTGGCGGAGAAGCACAACGCATTCGTCTGGCAAGCCAAATTGGTGCGGGTCTTGTCGGCGTGATGTACATTTTGGATGAGCCTTCAATCGGCCTTCATCAGCGCGATAACGAGCGACTTCTAAAAACGCTTACTCACTTACGAGACATTGGCAATACAGTCATCGTAGTTGAACACGATGAAGATGCCATACGTTTAGCCGATCATGTGATTGACATTGGTCCTGGCGCGGGCATTCATGGGGGTGAAATTATCTCTCAAGGCACACCTCAACATGTTATGGATGATGAAAAGTCGCTCACTGGACAGTATTTATCGGGTAAAAAAGAGATCTCAATTCCTGGCGGCCTTACCCCTAACGATTTAAGCAAACAACTCATTCTAAGTGGCGCGACAGGCAATAATTTACAAAACGTCACCTTGTCTATTCCGTTTGGCTTATTAACGTGTGTCACGGGTGTTTCGGGCTCTGGTAAATCAACCTTAATTAATTCAACGCTCTATCCTTTAGCGGCTACCGAACTCAATAACGCTACCACCCTAAACGCCAGCAAATACGACAAAATTGAAGGTTTAGACCTGTTCGACAAGGTTATTGATATTAACCAAGGCCCGATTGGTCGCACACCACGTTCAAACCCTGCCACGTACACCGGTTTGTTTACGTCAATTAGAGACCTGTTTGCAGGGACACAAGAATCACGCTCACGCGGTTATAAAGCTGGGCGTTTCAGCTTTAACGTTAAAGGCGGACGCTGTGAAGCATGTCAAGGTGATGGCGTTACGAAAGTAGAAATGCACTTTCTACCTGATGTTTATGTGCCTTGCGATGTATGTAAAAGCAAACGTTATAACCGCGAAACCCTCGATATTAAGTATAAAGGGAAAAGCATTCATGAAGTGCTGGACCTGACCATTGAGGATGCACGAGAATTTTTTGATGCCGTGCCGTTTATTTCACGTAAGCTGCAAACACTGGTGGATGTTGGTTTATCTTATATTCGCTTGGGACAGAGTGCGATCACCTTGTCGGGCGGTGAAGCCCAGCGCGTTAAACTCGCAAAAGAGCTTTCTAAACGTGATACCGGTAAAACACTTTATATATTAGATGAGCCAACAACGGGACTACACTTTTACGACATTCAGCAGTTACTCAATGTATTACATCGACTACGTGAACACGGCAACACCATTGTCGTGATTGAACATAACTTAGATGTTATCAAAACGGCCGACTGGGTGATCGATCTTGGGCCAGAAGGTGGCTCTCGAGGCGGTTGCATCGTCGCGGAAGGAACCCCTGAAGAGGTTTCCAAAGTACCTGAGTCATTTACGGGTCAATTTTTAAAGCACTTTTTTTAAGGCCTCATACTGCGGTATTCTTGCCGTCATTGAAGCACAACACATTATTTATAGGTTTATCGACATGAACATTTTAGTGATTGGTAGCGGCGGACGTGAACACGCTCTCGCATGGAAAGCAGCTCAAAACCCACAAGTGGACAAGGTTTTTGTTGCACCCGGCAACGCAGGCACTGCGCTAGAACCAAAGTTAGAAAATATCGACCTTGATATTATGGACTTTAAAGCCCTAACTGATTTTGCTAAAAACAACAGCGTATCATTAACCATTATCGGTCCAGAAGCACCGTTAGTAGACGGCATTGTTGATTACTTCAATGAACAAGGTTTACGCTGCTTTGGACCCACTAAAGGTGCAGCACAACTTGAAGGCTCAAAAGCCTTCACAAAAGACTTTTTAGCGCGTCACAATATTCCAACAGGTTCATACCAAAACTTTACTGATGTTGAACCGGCGATCGCTTACCTTCGCGAACAAGGTGCTCCGATTGTTGTAAAGGCTGATGGTTTAGCTGCGGGTAAAGGCGTGATTGTTGCTGAGACTCTTGAACAAGCTGAAGAAGCGGTTCATGACATGTTGTCAGGCAATGCTTTTGGTGAAGCAGGCTGCCGCGTTGTGATTGAAGAGTTTCTTGAAGGCGAAGAAGCCAGCTTTATCGTCATTGTTGACGGCAAAAATATTCTACCGATGGCCACTAGCCAAGACCACAAACGTGTTGGCGATGGCGACATAGGGCCTAATACTGGCGGCATGGGTGCTTACTCACCCGCCCCTGTAGTAACCGCCGAGATTCATGACCGAATAATGAAAGAAGTGATTGTACCTACCGTTGAAGGTATGGCAGCTGAAGGCAACGATTACACCGGTTTTCTTTATGCCGGTCTAATGATCTCATCATCAGGCGAACCACAAGTAATCGAATATAACTGTCGATTTGGCGACCCTGAAACACAGCCAATTATGATGCGCTTACAATCAGACTTGGTTGAGTTGTGTAATGCTGCACTCGATAAAACATTAGATCAAGCAGAAACTAGCTGGGATGAACGCGCAGCGGTAGGTGTTGTACTGGCATCAGGTGGTTACCCAGCCAGTTATGAAAAAGGACATCTCATCTCTGGCCTTGATACCAACACTGACAACACACGAAAGACCTTTCATGCAGGTACACGCATAGAAAATGGCGAAGTCAGAACTGTGGGTGGTCGGGTACTTTGTGCTACGGCACTAGGTAATACCGTGACAGAAGCACAGCAAAGCGCTTATGCGTTATTAAAGCAAATCACCTGGAAAGATGTGCTGTATCGAAATGATATTGCCTACCGCGCGATCGCTCGCGAGCAGAAATAAAGCAGCGTTATAAGAGAAAGAAACGATAAGAGAACTCACCACCAAATGCTCATTCGTTGCACTCGGTGGTTTAAATTCTTTCATGAAGTGAAGGCAATACCATGACTATTCAACTTGATAACATTCTTGCACTTGCAACCGATGCGGCACTTGAAGCCGGTAAACTCATTGTCGAAAAGCGACAGTCTGGAGATATCAGCGAGCAATATAAAGACCAGCAAGAACTCGTTACCTCAGCAGATATCGCCGCTGATAAACTTATCATCAGCATGATCCAAGAACAGTATCCTGACCATAGAATTCTATCAGAAGAAACCTATACCGATAAATCACAAGCAAAGGACTTATCCTTACCTATTTGGATTATTGATCCGATAGACGGCACGGTTAACTATGCCCATGGTCATTTTATGGTGGCTGTTTCGATTGCTTTTGCAGTGAATGGCGAAGTTAAAGTAGGTATGGTGCACAATCCTTTTCTTGATGAAACCTATTCAAGCATTATTGGCCAAGGTAGTTTTTTGAATGGAAAAAAGCTGGATGTCAGCCACCAAACTTCATTACGCAAAGCGGTGATTGCAACAGGCTTTCCCTATGACAAAAGTACCGTACCTGAAATAATGAAACGTACTGAAAAAGTTTTGATGCACATACAAGATATTCGTCGTCTAGGCTCTGCTGCAATGGATATTTGCTGGGTAGCTAATGGCCGCTTGGATGGTTATTTTGAATCGCTCAGCCCTTGGGATTTTGCTGCCGCACGCCTTATTGCTCAAGAAGCAGGCGCAACCTGCGGACATTTCACGCCAGTCCCTGATGACATACCTGCATGTATTCACTGTGATAACTTACTTATTACCACCCCTGAAATCTATCATGCCCTAGATGAATTATTAGACTAGCTTGTATTTACCCCAAGCCCCTAATCACTTCTCGGTAGTGGAATTTTTTATTTTTTAAGATTTAGATTTTTTTGTCTATTTGGTTGGTTTTAAATGGCTGCTGGCAGAATAAGAACTTAAAAAAAAGGTCAAGATGAATTCATCACTGAGAAAATTCGAGACGCTTGGCTACACAGACAATACATTAATCTCTTTGAAATAAAGCTTCAGCGCTTGTAGATGTGCGTTGTACGCCCAAAAATTAAAACAGACTACTGATTGAAACACCATAGCCATGTTGTTTGATGCTAGCGGTATAACCTTGAAGCCCTTGGAACCCTTGAAGCCATCAGTAAAATATAGCCCTGACAATACGCCAATGGCTGCACCGGAAAGTACATCAATGAATTCATGCTTATCACTTTCAACCCGTGAATAGCCAACATAAGTCGCTACGGCATAAGCAGGTATTGCAAACGCTCAACCATATCGCTGCTGTATAAAGATCGCTGCCACAAAGGTATCAGCTGCATGGCCAGAAGGGAATGCGTCATCATCAGAATCATCTGGACGGTTTTTAGTGACACTCGCTTTTAAAACCTCAACCGTCATTCTGGAAGTAATACCTGTTTTTGCTAGCTGCCAAGCACCTTCATAAGACACTTCACTTTCTTTTTCAACATAAAACGAACCTACAAAAGCAGATACCGGCAACAAAACGTGAAGCACATCACCTGCAGTCTCAGTATTGGGTTTCGCGAACGCGCTGACACAAAAAAACAAACAACCTTACTGAATCAATTTTTAAGCGTGGTTTTAATGGAACAACGTTAGTGAAAAAGACCCGCAGCAAGTAAAGGCCAATGAGCCGACCACCCTGCCGTAGGGCTCATTTTAAATTCACTACGTACATACTGATGAATGCGGCCTTCAATATTAAGTACTAATAAATTTTCGCCTGCATGCCCTGTCATACGTAGTTTTTTCTTTTCATGAATTTCAGCATCTCTGATTACTTGACGTAATTCAGTTTCAAGTCGCTCAAAAAAGTGCCCTGCACGCTGCCGTAAACGTGGCTTTTCACCATTCAATGCACCCCCCACTAAAATACAACACAAACCAGGATTCTTATCTGCAAAAGCCAAAATAAATGTCAAAATTCGCTGAAGCCGATCCACTCCCCCATCAACCTCTTGGTTAATGCGTTTAATGCGTAAAAAAACAGTTTCCTCAATAAACTCAAGCAAGCCTTCAAACATCTTTCCCTTGCTCGGGAAATGACGATATAGCGCTGCTTCTGTCACGCCGACTTCTTTTGCAAGTTTAGCCGTCGTGACACGTTCACCTGGGTTTGCTTCTAACATCGCTGCCAGCACTTCTAAAATCTGCTGACGACGATGGGGTTTAGATTGTTTTTTTTCAGCCATATTTACTAACCATGTTTAGATTATGGAACCACTAAATAATTAAACCATCTATGGGAGATGAAGCGGATGCATAAAGTTTTCGAGGCATTCGGCCCGCTAACCATGCTTCTCGGCCACTTTCGACGGCTAAACGCATCGCGTTTGCCATCCGTATCGGATCTCGCGCCGCAGCAATAGCCGTATTCATTAATACCCCTGCACACCCTAACTCCATAGCGATCGCAGCATCTGATGCTGTACCAACACCCGCATCAACCAAAATAGGCACCTTGGCATTTTCAAGAATCATCATAATATTGTAGGGGTTACGAATACCTAAACCCGATCCAATTGGTGCACCTAAAGGCATCACTGCGACACACCCCATCTCTTCTAATCGCTGTGCGATGAGCGGGTCATCAGTGGTGTAAACCATCACCTTAAAACCATCTTTGATCAAAGTTTCTGCGGCAATAAGTGTTTCAGTTACATTCGGGTATAGTGTTTTCTGATCACCCAACACTTCAAGTTTCACGAGGTCATGGCCACCTAACAACTCACGCGCTAGCTTGCAGGTTCTTACTGCATCTTTAGCGGTATAACATCCTGCTGTGTTGGGTAATATCGTGTATTTGTCTGGCGAAATAACATCAAGCAAATTAGGCTCATCTGCATTTTGACCGATGTTTGTTCGTCTCACTGCGACCGTCACAATCTCTGCACCGCTCATTTCGATCGCCGCTTTTGTCTCAGCTAAATCTTTATATTTTCCGGTACCGACCAATAATCGAGACTTATACTCCTTTCCTGCCACAATTAAAGGTTTATCAACGGGGAGACTGTTTGAAACTATGTTCGTCATGTATCCACTCACTTTATTTAAGAGTTTTGAGTATATTTGTATTCAATTAATTTTTCAGTATTTTAACAAGCACTTAACCGCCACCAATTGCTTGAACAACTTCGACCTGATCACCATCACATAAGCAATGCGTATCATGATGGCTGCGCGATATAATTTCTTCGTTTACTTCAATCGCGTATCGCTGGCCTTCAAGAACAATTTGACTGACTAAAACGGAAATTGTTGCGTTATCAGCAAGCTCAAGTGGCTCACCATTTACTTGTATCTGCATTGTTTGTTATTACTTCTCTATAAAAAATGTTAGCGATGATCTGCTGGCACCCTGTTGGGGATTCTCTTCGTTCACCCGCTACCTACAAAAAATTAAATCACCACAGATCTTTAACCTTAAAAGCGCTAACCGGCTAATCACTTCGGTATAAGGCATATAGCAACACCAGCCATCCTAAAATAAAGGCAAGACCACCGAATGGGGTAATCGCACCGAGTATTTTCACGCTAGTAATCGCAAGAAGATAAAGACTACCACAAAATAAAACTATGCCAACCAGGAATAAGTTTCCGACTAAGCGAAAACGTTTAGCCTGCATGTCATTACTTACAATTATATGCAGTAATAGTCCGACAATAAATAACGCTAAAGCATGAAACATTTGATATTGAACAGCGGTATTGAATACTGCCATCATTTGAACAGAAATAAGCGGTTTCAAGGCATGCGCACCAAAAGCGCCAATCATGACCGATAAAAAAGAGAAAAACGCACCCAAACATAAATAGAATCGAGCCGACTTATTCATAAATTTTCTTTCGTGCACGGACATGAAATACGCTCACCCGTGTCAATGTTCATCGCCGTTAATGCACCACCCCAAACACACCCTGTATCTAATGCCTGAAACTGAACATTATTTGTAACGCCGGTGAGCGCTGCCCAATGTCCAAAGAGTATCGTTGTTTGATCCGACCTTGTTTCTTTAAACCAGGGAATAAAGTCTTTAGGCGCAGAATCGAGCGCTTCTTTTGCTGAAAAATCCAATATTCCCTCTGAGTTTATAAAACGCATACGCGTAAAATAATTAGTAATCATCCTTAAACGCGCCATGCCTGTTAATTCATTCGTCCATTTATCAGGCTGATTGCCATACATGACATTAAAAAAGTCAGCATGCTGCTCACTATTTAACATGGCTGACACCTCCTGACTTAAACTAAACGCCTCAGGAATCCCCCAAACCGATGGAATACCTGCATGCACCATGACAAAGTCACTTTCAGCATCCCAAATCATTAGCGGTTGCTGCCTTAGCCATAACATTAATTCGTCACAATCTGGCGCGTCTAAAATTTGTAGCAATGTGTCTTTACGTTTTGGGGGTTTCTCATTGGCATGAATCGCCAATAAGTGTAGATCATGATTTCCCAAAACAACGCGAGCAATAGCACCCAAATTTTTAATAAAACGTAAGCATGCTAATGAATCAGGCCCACGATTAACCAAGTCT
>JBLHVH010000102.1:0-11371 GCA_047628385.1 Oleiphilaceae bacterium | reverse complement strand
GAAAATGCCATCGAACAGATTACCGTCGCAGGTATTGTGACTCCAGCTGAGACAGATAACTTACGATCGCTTTATAGTAAATACCAAAGCTTTCAAAAACAATTAATTCATGAACACTCAAATTATGCTCTCAAACGAGATTTTGCATTCAGTGAGTTTGTAGCATTTGAAAAATTCATGAAAGTTTTAGAGTTTTATTCGAACAATATATATCAATTAACAAATATTGATCAGTTAGATAAATTTGACTTAGTGACTTATTTCTTTACAACCAAGCTCGCACTTCAAACTCGTTTTTATTATATGCAGCGCTTTTTGGGTGGAGACGATCGCACGGTTATGCTAGACGAGATGGAAAGTGCCTGGGAGGACTTAACCGATGAATCAACTGAACTATCTGAACTAGAATTAACGGATGTTAAAATTCGAGATGGTGATTATTCAGGTGAAACATATGTAACTTTATTAACGAAACAAATTAATGGACATAAAACAAGTTTTGATACGCTTATATTAAGTTATGACCAATACCAGAAGACAAAGACCGATTATGAGGCGATAAAGAATACGACCTTAAAAAACGTTAATGACTTTGTTAATAATTTAGGCGGTACGATCAACGCTGCTGCAGAAGAATCATCGAATACAAAGGCGGGCGTCTACACAGCAACCATCATAGCGATTTTAGTTGGTATTCTTATTGCTGTTGCTGCCACATTCTTTTGTGTTGTGACTGTAATCAGACCAATCGTTCTAGCCGGAAAAAGAATGAAAGAAATCTCTAGTGGTGATGGAGATTTAACGCTTACTTTACCTGTAAACGGTAATGATGAGATTGCTTATTTAGGCAGTAATTTTAATACCTTCGTAAAGAAGGTTCATAACCTTATATCGCTTACTATTGATATTTCAAAGCAACTTTCAACCTCTTCAATCGAGTTACAGTCTTTAGCCAAAAAAACAAGCCAAGCAACAACATCACAACAAGATGGGTCTCATCAAATAGCCGCGGCACTTCATGAAATGACACTTTCTTTTCAAGAAGTCGCCCAGAGTGCTTCAAACGCTGAAACTGTTACAAATGAAACCAATGTTAACGTTAATTCCTGTATTACTTCCGTTGCTAAAAACAGGTCATCAATTGAAGATCTTTCTTCAGATATTGCCCATGCATCAGATGTAATAAGCCAGTTGGCAAAAGAAAGTGAATCTGTCGGTAGCATCCTTAATGTAATAGGTGGAATTGCTGAACAGACCAACTTGTTAGCACTCAATGCTGCGATTGAAGCGGCTCGTGCTGGAGAGCAAGGTCGTGGTTTTGCGGTAGTTGCTGATGAGGTAAGAGTATTGGCGCAAAAAACTCAGCACTCTACCGGTGAGATCAAGAAGGTGATTGAAGGCCTTCAACAAAAGTCTAGTGAGGCAGTTACTGTTATCGATAACAGTTCACAAAAAGCACAGTCCAGTGTTAGTTATGCTAATGACGTCTCTGATAAATTAGAGCTGGTAGGAAACTCTGTTGTTCAAGTATTTGATATGAATTCATTAATTGCTGCTGCAACAGAAGAGCAATCATCTGTTGCTGAAGAAATTAATATAAACGTGACCAGAATTAGTGACCTATCAGCGACTACTTCTATGGATGCTGATTCAGCGCTTGTTTCTAGTCAAAAGTTATTTGACTTAGTTGAAGAAATTCATAAAGTAGTTGGACAATTTAAAGTTTAACTTTTAAATCATCAACCAGCTAAGAGAGCTTAAGTTACGATTTTTCTCAGGCTTTATTTAACCCCTTTATTTATATCCCTCGTCAATATCTAAAATCCACGATCACTTACCCATAATACTTAGGCTCCTTACCACAAAATTTTATGTAATTAAGGCTAGCCTAATCCAAATAATCTTAATCATTTCTTTTTAATTTAGTTTAAATATTAATAAAACCTTCATTAACACTTTATATTTTTTTTTCAAAATCACTCCTGTCAAAAAAACTAAATATTAATTAAAACTTTAATGATGAGATATTTTAATGAAGCGAATTATTTTACCTATCACACTTACTTCAATTGCATTCGTGGTTCAAAACGTACATGCAAGTTCGCCCGTAGAGTTTTATGGAAAAGCTAATTTATCTGTAAATCAAATTGAACAAGAATCTAAATCTCCACTAGTCGATGAATGGCAACTAAATAGTAACGCGTCTCGAATTGGTATTAAGGGGTCTCAAGACTTAGATACTGACTCAGAAGATAAGTTCGAGGCAATCTATAAAATGGAATTTGAAGTTGCCATTGATGATGGCGATAACAAGGGAGAAACATTTTCGCAACGAAATATCTATGCGGGCTTAAAGGGTAAGTACGGTACTTTGATTGCTGGTAAATTTGATACGCCACTTAAGAAGGCACAAGGAAAGGTTGACAGATTTGGAGACCTGCCGCTAGGTGACATCAAAAACATTATGGAAGGTGAGGATAGGGCAGACAACAGCATTATGTACACATCGCCAAAATTTAATGGTTTTTCTGGATCAATTGCTGCAGTACCGGCTGAAGATTCTCAGTCAGAAGATGGCGATGACGGATTGTTAGACGGAACTTCTATATCCATTAACTTCAAAAATGATCTCGTCACTGCTGCTTTAGCCCACAATGGCGATATAGATGGACAAGATACGACCCGAGTCGTGGCTGATTTCAATTTATCAGATTCTAAGCTAGGATTTCTAGTTCAAACAGCAGAAAGCGCTGATGACTCTACGATAGATGAAGATTCATGGTTAGTAAGTGCCCAACATAAAATTGGTACCTATACCCTAAAAGCTCAATACGGTATGACTGATTATAGTAACGACAATGAAGATACGCTTGTCGTGCTGGGTGTCGATAAAAAATTGAGTAAAAGTTCAAAGATTTTTACCTACTACGCTTCGATTAGACAAGATGAGGTCTCCAGTATTCCTGACGATAAAACATTCGGATTAGGCTATGAAATTAAATTCTAAATAAAACGACTAACGTTTAAATAAAGACCTTACAGGGCACTATAAAAGGCTGCTCATCATTTATTAATAAATTCTTTATATAATCTTAATAATGCGAATGTAAAGTGCATCGCATTAGATTATATTAATATTAAATAGGAAATTATCATGAATAAAATTAAATTAATTACCTCATTAACTATTTTAATGGCAGCTACTCAGTTCGCTTCAGCAGCAAGAAGTAATATTAATATTGTTGGTTCATCTACGGTATATCCTTTCTCTACTGTTGTAGCGGAACGTTTTGGTCGATCAACTGATTTTAAAACACCAAAAGTAGAATCTACCGGTTCTGGTGGTGGTATGAAACTTTTCTGTCAAGGTGTTGGAATACAACATCCTGATATTACAAACGCTTCTCGTCGAATAAAAAAGACAGAGTTTGAACTATGTAAAAAGAATGGCGTGAATGGGATTGTTGAGGTCTTAATCGGTTATGACGGTATCGTGATTGCTAATTCAAGAAAAGCGGAGCAAATGAGCATAACCCGCAAGGATTTGTTTTTAGCGTTGGCAGCTCAAGTTCCTAACCCCGATGGCACAGAAAGCCTAGTACCTAATCCTTATAATACTTGGAAAGATGTGAATGCTAGCCTCCCAAATACAAAGATAGAAGTACTAGGACCACCACCTACTTCTGGAACACGTGATGCTTTTTCTGAATTAGCGCTTGAAGGCGGCTGTAAAAAATTCTCATGGATCAAGGACATGAAAAAGAAAGATAAAAAAGCATATAAAGCACTTTGTCACACTGTTCGTGAAGATGGTCCGTACATTGAAGCAGGCGAAAACGATAACCTGATTGTACAAAAATTAAATGCGAACAAGAATGCGCTAGGTATTTTTGGTTTTAGCTTTTTAGATCAAAATATTGATAAGGTTCAAGCTTCTATTGTAGATGGTGAAGAGCCAACATTTGAAACGATCGCTGATGGTTCTTACCCTGTTTCACGGCCATTATACTTTTATGCCAAAAAAGCGCATGTAGGTGTAGTGCCTGGTATGGTTGAATACCTAGAAGAGTTTACGCGTGAATCAACGTGGGGTGACGAAGGTTACTTAACTGAAAAAGGTATGATTCCTTTAAATAAGGCGAAACGAATAGAAACAGCTAAACACGTGAAGAGTTTACGTAGTCTAGAGATGTAAGACTTATCGCCTCTTTAATGTGGCGAAAATGCAAACTAATTAAAGCCTGATTGTTATCGTCAATTAGGCTTTAATTTTATTAGTTAGTTCAATGATTTTTTAGATTTTGTTAGGAGTGTAAATGTCTACATCAATTTTACTGACAGTCATAATTATGCTCGCTGCAATCGCTTTTTTTAGCGGTCGTAATCGGTCAGTATCAAAAGCACACCTAATCGGTGGTACTCAACAGCTGAATTCATTACCTTTTTATCACGGTATGTTAGCTGTTTTTTGGTGTGTAATCCCTTGTTTGTTATTTGTGTTCAGCTGGATAATATTTGACGACTATATTATTGAGAGCTTAGTGATTTCGCATTTGCCAGAAGCTCAGCAAAGTCTTTCAAGTGGTGAAATAACCCTTCTAGTGAATATGGTTAGCAATATCGTTGCAGGTAATAGTGCCAACCTTCAACAAGCACCTTACTTAGTTGAAGCCGCAGACTATTTAATAAGCTTACGTGAAAGTAGCCAAATGGCGCTGACTGTTATTGCTTTAAGTTTAGCAGTTTGTGGAATCTGTATTGCTTGGGTCAAAATACAACCTGAGCTAAGAGCACGTAACCATGTAGAAACAGTCTTTAAATCATTGTTATTACTATGCTCATGTATCGCGATCTTAACAACAGTAGGCATTGTGGTATCCGTAATTTTTGAATCGGTACAGTTTTTTAAACAAGTACCTATTTCTCAATTCTTATTTGGCTTGCATTGGAGTCCACAGGTTGCAATACGTCCTGATCAAGTTGGCGGGTCAGGGTCATTCGGTGCTGTCCCTTTATTTGTTGGCACGCTATTAATTTCTGCTATCGCATTGATAATCGCTGTCCCTACAGGCCTTATGTCAGCGATATATTTGTCAGAATACGCGAGTAAGCGTGCAAGAGGCATTATCAAACCTTTATTAGAGGTTTTAGCGGGTATTCCTACCGTTGTATATGGTTTCTTTGCCGCATTAACGATTGCTCCTTTTATTCGTAATCTAGGTGACTGGGTTGGTGAAACCTATGTGTTTCAATTGATGGGTATACCACTAGAAGTTTCATCTGAAAGCGCGTTAGCCGCCGGTTTAGTGATGGGTGTAATGATTATCCCATTTATTTCGTCTCTATCTGATGACGTTATTAATGCAGTACCGCAATCGTTACGTGACGGTGCTTTAGGTCTCGGTTCAACTCAATCTGAAACAATTAAGCAAGTTGTATTGCCCGCAGCGTTACCAGGAATTGTTGGTGGTGTTTTATTAGCAGCATCCAGAGCAATTGGAGAAACAATGATCGTTGTTATGGCAGCTGGATTAGCCGCAAACTTAACCGCTAACCCGCTGTCTTCTGTTACAACTGTGACAGTTCAAATTGTTACCTTGTTAGTTGGGGATCAGGAATTTGATAGCGCTAAAACCTTATCGGCTTTTGCTTTAGGTTTAATGCTATTTATCGTGACCTTAGCTTTAAATATTTACGCTTTAAGTGTCGTTAAAAAATATCGAGAACAGTATGAATAATTTAAAAGTAAGCGATCAAATGTTTAAAAATGATAAGGCTTCAGGTGCTAAGCCGACAACATTAGATTTAGTGAATAAAACACTAGAAAAGCGATACCGATCAGAAAAGAGGTTTAGGCTTTACGGCATTGTTTCAATTTCTTTTGCCTTACTATGCTTAGTTGTTCTCTTTACGGATATTATAGGAAAGGGCCATAGCGCATTTTTTCAAACGTACATCCAACTTGATGTCCACTTGGATGCTGAAGTACTTGAAATAAGTGACCTTAGCAGTGCTGACCAGATTAAGCAGGCAAATTATCAAAAAGCATTACGGGAGTCGTTAAGGTCAATCTTTCCTGATGTTAGTGGCCGATCAGATAAACGGAGATTAAATGCATTAATTAGTACCGGATCAAGCTATCAATTAAGAGATTTAGTGATGGCTAACCCTGAATTAATTGGTCAGACTATTTCTTATGATGTCTTAGCCGATGATGACGTCGATACTTGGTTAAAGAGTCGGTCAAATGTTGAAGAAGGTGCTTTTACCGGCCGCTTATCAACAAACCAATTAGGGTGGTTAAATGCCTTAGTAGAGCAAGATAAATTAGAGCAAAATTTTAACACTGTTTTTTTCTCTAATGGTGATTCACGAGAACCTGAGTTAGCAGGTATTCGCAGCGCAATAACGGGTTCGTTATTCACCTTATTTGTTTGCCTTATTTTATCGTTTACGGTCGGTATCTCTTCTGCTATTTATCTTGAAGAGTATGCCCCTAAAAACTGGATAACAGACTTTATTGAAGTCAATATCAACAATTTGGCAGCCGTACCTTCTATTATTTTTGGTTTATTAGGTCTCGCCATATTCATTGGGTTGTTCGGTATGACTCGATCAATTCCTCTATTAGGCGGAATTGTACTATCACTAATGACTTTGCCGACTATTATCATTTCGAGTCGTGCAGCCATTAAATCTGTTCCTCCCTCAATACGGGAAGCAGCTTATGGCATGGGCGCATCCAAAATGCAGGTCATCATGCATCACGTTTTACCCTTGGCGATGCCTGGAATGCTTACGGGAACGATAATCGGTATGGCTCAGGCTTTGGGCGAAACAGCGCCTTTACTCATGATTGGTATGGTTGCTTTCGTTGTTGATATACCTGGCGGATTAACAGACCCCTCTACGGCTTTACCTGTACAAATATTCCTCTGGGCTGATAGTCCTGAGCGTGCATTTGTAGAACGCACCTCGGCAGCCATCATGGTTCTGCTAGCATTTTTGATTACGATGAATACATTAGCAGTCTGGTTACGTAAGCGTCTCGAACGTCGCTGGTAAACCCAAAAATTTCTAATTAAGGTAAATACTTTGAAGAATTTAGATATTAAAATTGAGAAAACAATCGGGCAGCCATTTGTTGAAAATCCAGCGATGGCTATGCGTAATATCGATGTTTTTTATGGCGATAAGCAAGCGATTTTTGATGTCAGTATAGACATTGCTAAGCATGAAGTCTTAGCAATGATTGGGCCGTCTGGTTGTGGTAAGTCAACTTTTTTACGCTGCCTAAATCGAATGAATGACACGATTGAAAGCTGTAAAGTTTCAGGTTCTTTTGATTTTGAGGGTAGGGATATTTATCACCCAAAACAAGATATTGTTCCTTTAAGGGCACGTATAGGTATCGTATTTCAAAAACCGAACCCTTTTCCTAAATCGATATACGATAACGTTGCTTATGGACCTAAAATTCATGGTTTAACCGATAATCGTACAGACCTTGATGGCATTGTAGAAGATAGTTTACGCAAAGCAGGGTTGTGGGAAGAGGTAAAAGACCGCCTTAACGAACAAGGTACTGGTTTGTCTGGTGGTCAACAGCAACGACTATGTATTGCTCGCACTATTGCAATAAGCCCTGAAGTTATATTGATGGATGAACCTTGCTCAGCGCTGGACCCAATAGCGACATCAAAAGTGGAAGACTTAATTACAGAATTAAAAGAGAACTTCACCATCGCAATTGTAACGCATTCGATGCAACAGGCCGCTAGAGTCTCTGATAGAACCGCTTATTTTCATTTAGGTAAATTGGTAGAGGTTAATAATACACAGCACTTATTTACTAACCCTGACCATAAATTAACCGAAGCCTATATTACGGGTAGATTTGGTTAACTAAAAGCTGAAATGATAATAATATAAATTAATATAAGGAGCGCAGATACCGTGTCTAACCATTTACAACGTGATCTTTTATCACTAAAAAAACAAATTTTACAACTTGGTAATATGGTTGAAAATTCGATTAATAAATCGATTTCATCTTTAATCGACCGTAACCAAATGCTAGCGGAAGAAGTATTTGTTGAAGAGCTAAAAATTGATGAGAAAGAAGTATTTATCGAGAATGAATGCTTAAAAATACTTGCGCTACATCAGCCTGTCGCCGTTGACCTGCGTTTTTTAGTGGTCGTACTGAAAGTAAATAATGACCTGGAACGAATGGGCGACTTTGCAGTTAATGTAGCAAAACGATCAATTGAGCTAGAAAAGCTAGAACCTATACCGTTCCCAAAAGATTTTACCACTGTTTTACCCTCTACAATCAGAACAATGGTTCATAATAGCCTAACAGCATTGGTTGAAATGAATACGGAAATGGCACGTGAAGTTATTCGTATGGACCCATTGATAGACGACGTAAATCGACAAATGTATGTAGATTTGCAGGCTTTAATGCAACAAGACGCTTCAACGGTAGAAAGGGCAGTTGCTTTGTTATCCTGCTCACGTTATCTAGAGCGCATTGCAGATTTAACAACGAATATAGCTGAGGAAGTAATATTTATGGTTGATGGTGAAATTGTGCGTCATCAAGCGACTGGGCTTTAAGGTTTAGCGTTATTAATATTAAAGCAATAAACGTATAATTAACCTGTCATCATTTATAATGACAGGTTAATTTTTAAAACTAGCGTTCTAAAAATTTAAACTTATCTTCAACACCATCCCATTCTGTTGCATCTGGTAGTGGATCCTTCTGCTCAGTGATACAAGGCCATACCTGACAAAGTTCAGCATTGGTCTCAATATGTTTCACTTGGTCTGCTGGCAACTCATCTTCTGAGAAAATAGCATTGGCAGGACATTCAGGCTCACAGAGTGCGCAATCAATACACTCATCAGGGTCAATTACCAAAAAATTAGGCCCTTCATAAAAACAATCAACAGGGCATACTTCTACACAGTCAGTGTATTTACATTTAATACAGTTATCGGTAACAACGAAAGTCATAGTGCGTTTCCAGCGTTAGTGGTCTCTACATCAATGCTTTTAATTGAAACAAGCATCTTATTTAAAATATTGTCTGCTATTTTAAAGACTGCTGAGACTTGGTTCAAGCTATAATAGTTTTCTGAGTGCATATAATGCATTTAATGCATCTCTAGGCGTCAAATCATCGGGGTTAATTCCTTTCAACGCTAGCTCTAACTCTGTAGGTTCTGCATTAAACAAGTCATTTTGATAATGGCTCGTACTTATATCGTGTTTATTCGTCGATAATGTATCATTTGGTACTGAAGATGGCGTTGGTGTAAGCGCTTCTGTTTGTTGAGCATAAACATTATGAAGTTGTTGATCTTTAAGCTCTAATGCTGCGAGTTGTTTTTTTGCATTATTGATAACGACATCAGGCACGCCTGCTAGTTTAGCGACTTGTAAACCATAGCTTTGACTCGCTGCACCGTCTAATACATTATGTAAAAACACAATGGTATCGTCATGTTCCGTCGCACTCAGGTGAACATTTGCTGTCGTGGCAATTTCTTCTGTAATTTGAGTCATTTCAAAGTAATGGGTTGCGAATAAACTGTATGCTTTTATCTCTTTGGCGAGATGAACAGCGCTTGACCAGGCAAGTGAAAGGCCGTCAAAGGTACTTGTACCGCGACCCACTTCATCCATCAGTACTAAGCTATGTTCAGTCGCATTGTTGAGAATGTTTGCCGTTTCGGTCATTTCAACCATAAACGTAGATCGACCACCTGCTGTATCATCCGAGCTACCCATGCGTGTAAATATCTGATCAACCTGACCAATTGTCGCGCGAGTAGCGGGTACAAAACTACCAGTACCTGCTAACAAAACAATTAAAGCGACCTGACGCATATAGGTCGACTTACCACCCATGTTAGGGCCGGTAATAATTAACATCTTTCGTTGTTGGTCTAACATTAAGTCATTGGGCACAAAGGGTGCTGATATAAGTTGGTCAACAATAGGGTGGCGACCTTCTTCTATGAGTATTTTATGTTCTTCGGTAAAATCAGGGCGATTAAAGTTAAGTGTTTGGGCTCGCTCTGCAAAGTTACTAAGAACATCTAGCTCTGAGATGCCTTGCGCACAGTTTTGTAATTGAGAAAGTTGGTCATTCAACTGGTCAATAATACCTTCATAAAGCATCTTTTCGCGGCTAAGCGCACGGCTTTTGCTACTGAGTGCTTTGTCTTCAAATACTTTGAGTTCAGGCGTTATAAAGCGTTCTGCATTCTTAAGTGTTTGTCTGCGTACGTAAGTATCGGGTGCTTTTTCAGATTGTGATTTACTGATTTCAATGAAATACCCATGAACTCGGTTGTAACCCACTTTAAGCGATGAAAGACCCGTGATTTCTTTTTCTCTTTGTTCGAGATCAATCAAAAATTGCCCAGCGTGCTCACTAATATTACGTAATTCATCTAATTCAGCATCGTAGCCTTCTTTTATTACACCACCATCACGTATAACGACAGGCGGGTTATCAATAATCGCATTGTAGAGCAGGTCTGATATCTCAGGGTGTTCAGAGATCAGTTTACTAATATGAATCATTCGGTGCGAAGTCAGTGATTTAAGTTCAGACTGAATAGCTGGCAGTATAATCAGCGTATCTCTCAATCGTGACAGGTCACGAGGGCGTGCTGAGCGTAAAGCGATACGCGTTAATATTCGCTCTACATCCCCTGTTTTTTTCAACAAATCCTGTATCGGGTCGTACTTGTATTCACTCAATAACTCTGTGATGACTGCTTGTCTTGCTTTAATCGTTTGTCGATCCCGCAAGGGCTTGTTTAGCCAGCGACGTAATAAACGGCTGCCCATAGAAGTACTGCAAGCATCCATGACCCAAGCAAGTGTATGTTGCGTATCACCGGCTAAATTTGTATCAATTTCAAGATTTTTACGACTGGCCGCATCAAGTAAAATACTGGTTGTTCGCATTTCTTTGGTGAGGGCGTTTATATGGGGTAATTGATTGCGCTGGGTATCTTTAGCATATTGAAGTAAACAACCCGCTGCTTGTATAGCGATATGCATATTTTCGCAGCCAAAACCGCTCAAATCTTTGGTCTTAAAGTGACTGGTTAATAATCGTTCAGAGGTCTCTGAGTCAAATAACCATGGTGCTTGCCTGCGGATACCAGAGAATCCTTCAATACTGTTTTCAAACGGGAACTCATCACTAATCAAAATTTCTGCTGGTTGAATTCTTTGAAGCTCACTGACCATTTCATGTAGGCTAGATACTTCGCTAACGCTAAAACGACCACCACTCAAATCTATCCAAGAAACACCAAAATTCTGTTCACTGTCAAAATG
>JBLHVH010000101.1:0-11614 GCA_047628385.1 Oleiphilaceae bacterium | reverse complement strand
ATGGTGCCCGGGGCCGGAATCGAACCGGCACGTCCCGAAGGACGACAGATTTTAAGTCTGTTGCGTCTACCAATTTCGCCACCCG
The DNA here is from genome assembly GCA_047628385.1 of Oleiphilaceae bacterium. Classification (GTDB taxonomy): domain Bacteria; phylum Pseudomonadota; class Gammaproteobacteria; order Pseudomonadales; family Oleiphilaceae; genus PZPK01. The sequence continues at coordinate 11,529 of JBLHVH010000101.1, read as the reverse complement.
GGCTTTGGGGGGCATTTTTTAAGTTCCGGTGTTACCTTCACTTTTAAAATGGAGGCGCGCGTCGGAATCGAACCGGCGTTAACGGAGTTGCAGTCCGCTGCATAACCACTCTGCCAGCGCGCCTTTTAAAGCTAAAAGTTATGGTAGCAACTTTTTTGCTTTTATAACAAAAAACCTCGGATAGACCGAGGTTTTTCGAAATTTGGAGCGGGAAACGAGATTCGAACTCGCGACCCCAACCTTGGCAAGGTTGTGCTCTACCAGCTGAGCTATTCCCGCAATTAACCTGGTAACTTCATTTCTTCACTTCAGCTATAAAGAGGCTGGTTAAGCCGCACACATTAGGCTGTGTTGCTGAAGTGGGGCGTATAATAAAGGATTCAGATAAAGAGTCAATAGAAGACTTCATATAAATTAATTTTTTATTATTCTTCCGAAAACAGGTGACTCCAAGAGGCCGTTAGATATAAATACATTGACCAAATGGTAAGTGCCGCTGCGACATATATTAAAGTCATACCAGTAACAAAATATGTACCACCATGAATACCGAGTAATAACAATAAAATCGACCACATCTGACAAGCCGTTTTAAGCTTGCCCATATAGCCAACCGACACATTGTCTCGCTTGCCTTTTTGCGCCATCCACTCACGTAAAGCAGACACGACAATTTCTCGGCCAATGATAATCATTGAAGGCACGGTGACCCACACGCTTTGATAATGTTCGATAATGACAGTTAATGCGATAGCGACCATCAGTTTGTCTGCGACGGGATCTAGAAACGCGCCAAACGGAGTAGATTGATTCAACTTGCGGGCTAAGTAGCCATCAAGCATATCTGTTGCACCGGCTATCGTAAAAATAAGCCCACACAACAAGTAATTCCAATCAATGGGCAGATAATACGCGGCGACGAACACTGGAATAAGAACAATGCGCGAGACGGTTAGTATATTTGGTACATTCATGAATTCTTCAATGTCTTTATGCTAATTATGTCATGGATTACATCACGGCAACTAAACACTAAAAATTCAGGCACTATGAAGACTAATATAAATATGTTCAGCTAACTTATTACTAATTCCAGTTACTTTTGCAATTTCAGTTGCTGATGCTGTTTTAAGGCTTTGAACACTACCAAAATAGCGTAGCAGCTCTCGCCTTCGCTTTGCACCAACACCTTCAATATCTTCCAGCGTTGACTGACGTCTTGCTTTGTCTCGTCGATTACGGTGCCCTGTAATCGCAAATCGATGCGCTTCGTCTCTAATATATTGTATTAAGTGCAAGCCCGGATTATCAGAGGAACAATGTATCGTCTCTAACCCGCCCTGCTCTTTCGGCACCAATAATGTTTCAAAACCAGGCTTTCGGGTTGCCCCTTTAGCAATACCTACAACATTCAAGCCCTGTAAGTTTAACCCGTTAAGAACCTCTAGCGCTAGATTTAGTTGACCTTTTCCGCCATCTATAAATATAACATCCGGCCACTTTTGAGGATTATCTTTCAAATTCCGATAACGTCGCGTTAAAACTTGCTTCATCGCGGCGTAGTCATCGCCGCCCGTTATGCCTTCAACATTAAAGGTTCGATAGTCAGACTTTAGCGGCCCCTCCTCATTAAATACAACACAAGATCCGACCGTTTTTTCACCCGAGCTATGACTTATATCAAAGCACTCCATGCGCTTTGGCCGCGCCTCTAGACCTAACAATTTTGTGAGTGCATCTAATTTATGAAACATGGTTTCTTTGTTTGCTAAATGCGTACTCAAGGCATTATCGGCATTAGTAAGTGCTAATTTTTTCCACTGAGAACGGACGTGCTTGACTTGATATGAAAATTTGATACTTCTTTTTTGCACTGATTGAATCGCATCACAAATAACCTCTTCATTTAAGAGTTTTTCAGTAATGACGACCTCTTTCGGCACATCTCTGGTGGTATTTTGCCCTACATAATATTGCTCTACAAACTTTTCGAGCATTTCTTGCTTTGAAAGCTCTAAAGACACCTTTGGAAAGAAGTTTTTATGCCCTAAAATTCGCCCTTTTCGCACATATAACATCGAGACAACAGCGGCACCTGGGCCAGCACTTAAGGCGATAACATCTAAATCCAACACACCTATTTCAGCAGATTGGCTCTCTTGAACATGCCTTAAGTGGTCAATTTGATCACGAAGCTCTGCGGCTTTTTCAAAATTTAACTGACTCGCCGCTTTATCCATATCTGCCATTAACTGCTGTATCAGTTCTGGTGCTTTACCTTGTAAAAACAAGGCGACGTTGTGAACATCTTGCGCATACTCCTCTGGTTCAACAAGCCCGACGCAAGGGGCTTTACAGCGATTTATTTGATATTGAAGACACGGCCTTGAACGGTTACTATAAAAGCTTTCTTCACACTGTCGAACCTTGAATATTTTTTCTAATAACTTCAAGCTTTCTCTGACTGAGCCTGAACTTGGAAATGGCCCAAAATATTGCCCTACTTTTCCTTTGGTACGTATCCGCTTTAATGATAATGACGGAAACGCTTTGTCACTCGCTAAGTAGATATAAGGGTAAGATTTATCATCTCGAAGCAGTATATTAAAGGGCGGCTTTAAGCTTTTAATGAGATTTTGTTCGAGGATTAACGCTTCTGTTTCACTGTTTGTTAAAGTGACTTCAATGCTGACGATGCGCTTTACCAAAGCGGCCGTTTTAAGCGACAAACCTTGCTTTGCAAAATAGCTGGTAACACGCTTTTTAAGGTTTTTTGCCTTGCCCACGTATAAAATAGCCTGATCAGCATCAAACATTCGGTATACACCCGATGAGTTCGCTAATTGTGCTAAGAATGGTTTGTGATCAAATAAGGGAGACGGTGACACGGGCTTGGCTTTGTCTTTAGGCTGGTTAATTTGGCGTATCTACATCTAACAAGCCATTCCTAACCGCTAATAATGTTAGTTCAACATCGCTGGATATATCGAGCTTTTCAAAAATACGGTATCGATAAGAGTTGACCGTTTTTGGGCTTAGGCAAAGTTTATCTGATATCGACTGTACTTTTTGACAATCAATAATCATGGTAGATATCTGTAGTTCACGCTCAGAAAGTACATCGAATGGCGATTCGTTTGAAGAACCTAAGGCCATCGATTGAGCAATATCAGAACTAAGATAACGGTTACCCACATGCACTTGTTTAATGGCTTTGATCATTTCTGATATATGACTACTTTTAGAAACATAAGCGGCAGCACCTGAGTCCATGACATGAGCAGGATAGGGATCTTCAACACATGCCGTGACAACGACAACTTTAATACGTTCTGAATAACGTTTAATTTGACGTGTTGCTTCTAAACCGCCAATACCCGGCATTTTTAAGTCCATTAACACGACATCAGGATTAAACTTTCGTACATAGTCGACAGCTTCTTCACCTGAACAGGCTTCCCCGACGACTTCAATACCACCATCATCTAATAACATCCGAGCAATGCCTGCACGAATGAGATCATGATCATCTACGACTAGCACTTTAATCAAAAGCATTCTCACGCATAAATTATATTTTCAGCAGTGTACAGTAGAAAACATTAAAACTTTAGCCTCTAACGCATTACAAAAAAGAATTAAAACGACTTAGGCCATTTGACCGGCCAGTTTTTGCTTTCTTTTGGAAAAACCTTGGTCAAACAACCATTGTTTCGATTCAATTTCACTAAAACATACTTGTGTTGCATAAGGGTGTTGTACTTTAAGAATTTCTTCAAACTGATAAAGTAAATGGCTACGATTACTGTTACTAATAACAACAGCAACGGATCTCATGCCTTTGATATACGACCAAGCATTGAGGGCTTTGAAGGTTTCAATTTGAAAAGACTCAGACAATAACATATCTAAATTCTGCAAATTCATCACACATGCCCATTCACGGGTGAAATAGCGATTTACCAAGCATTTATAATTTTCTACATATTTGAGTGTCTCTTCAGGACTCCACGTGCCTTTAAAGTCGACATGCAAGACATCCTGCTGAGGATTAATAATATAGTGTTCTTCTTGATTAGCCATGACGTGCCTTCCAATTCAAGGACTTACACCCAAAATATGGGTAAAGTAACCTTAATTAAAGATTTATGCTTCATTATGCTAATAAGTGTAAGCCAAGATTACGAAACTTGCGTATAGGTAACTTAAAAATATTTCACTAACTCGAGTTGAATGTAGTCTTCATCTTGAAAAGCAGCTGTTTTATGGTTATCTAGGCCCAAAAGTGCTTTTGATACATCACTTCCTTCAAACACGCGCGCTTCGATATTTAGCTTGAGATCACTCGCTAAACGTTTACTGGCTTCAACAGAGTAGATGACTTCTTCTGTTTCAGGGTCATAAATAATACCCGCTAATATTTCAGAGGAGTCTGCGTCATTAAACGCATACCGCCACCCGGCAAAAATATCCTGTTCGAAACTGTGTGGTGCGGTTTCTTTACGATCATCATAAAGATATTCAACCAACCAACCTAAGTCAGCATTACTATCAAAAATACCCACCTGCGTGTATTCAAACCCAAACACTGCTGCGCTAAAACGCTTATCAAAACCTGAGTTAGTAATGCCTTCAAACTTGAACAGCCATTCATCGAAAATATATTGCAGCTCTAAGCCTGTTTGATCAATCGTATAATAAGCAGGCAAAAATTTAGGATTAAAGGGATTATCGGATACTAACTCAGGGTCTCGGCTGGTGCCTGAAAAGTGCGATATAGCAAAGTCAAAGTCACCAATATAATGAGAAAACCGCAGCGCAAAATCACTGCGCCATTCTTCAGCACCTGATTCATATTTTGCATCGTCAGTATCCACCGCTAATGGTGCACTTAAACGGCCATCTTTACCCGCAAAGGTACGCTCTCTGAAATAAGGTAACCAGAATAGATCAATGGTTCCCCAATTTTGCTCAAAAGATAGCTTCGTCATTGGCTGACCAAGCTTATCTTCACCGTCTAAATTTTCGACAGCGTCTGTCTGGTTAATAATATCAACCAAATGACGCGACTCCGTGACGCCCCAAAAAACTTTACTGATACCAACTTTAAGTTCCCAGCTATTACCTACATGGGTTAAAGAAGCTTCACGAATATCAGCATGAGAGCGCTCGGCGTCTTGCTGGTCATAACGTCCAAATCCAATCACCTCAACACTGTTATCCCCCCAATCATTTTGGTAGGTAACTTCGGTGCTAAGAGAGGTATGCAACTTATTTTGCTCAAACAAGCCTTCCTTAAAAAAATAACGTGCTTCTAAACCCACTTCAGCATCGATATCGCCCCATGATGCCGTTGAAATAAAACTTAAACCAAGCAATAAAAAAGGAATGCGCACAAAATCTCCATGTACTTTCATGTAAATAAAAAAGTGATCATGCAGTGATGACCGACATGTTTCAATAAAATAATTGGAAAACTTTATTCCAAATAGTTTACAAAAGGCAAAACACTGTATACATTTACAGGTACTGGATACTTAAACAGATCTAATAAGTAAAATGAAATATCCGCTGAGCAAACAATGCTGTCCTATATCACTGACATCCATTGTTAACTATTAAAGAATCAGCAGCATGAAAAATTAAGTGTCAAATGGAACTTATTTATATAAAACGGAAGCAAACGGAAGAATAATAGTATGATCAAATTAACAAACCGGCAAACAGATGTACTCAATGTCATTAAGCAAAATATTGAAGACACTGGCTACCCACCTACACGCGCAGAAATTGCGTTAGCGTTGGGTTTCCGCTCTGCCAATGCTGCAGAAGATCATATAAAAGCACTGGCTAAAAAAGGTGCCATTGAAATTGTTCCAGGCGCTAGCCGAGGTATTCGTCTCCCGCAAAGCGATACGCCAGATGGTCTACCTATCATTGGCCAGGTCGCTGCTGGCAACCCTATATTAGGCGAAGAAAACATTGAAGATTATTGCTCTCTCGCGCCTGAATTTTTCTCGCCTTCTGCTGATTTCTTACTTCGAGTAAGGGGTATGAGCATGAAGAATGTGGGTATTTTAGATGGCGACCTACTCGCCGTTCATAAAACAGACACAGCACAAAATGGCCAAATTATCGTTGCACGCATTGGTGAAGAAGTCACCGTAAAACGTTTAAGAAAGAACAAACATATTGTTGAATTATTGGCTGAAAATGAAGAATTTGACCCTATTGTCATCGACCTTAGAGAGCAAGAGTTATTTATTGAAGGCTTAGGTGTCGGCGTTATTCGAAAGGAGAATATGCAATGAAACAACTTTCTATGTATGAGACAAACTACGATTCACTTTATGAGAGCCAGCACCTTGATGCGCTCGTTGAATCAAAGCAGGCAGAACCCCTTAGTCAAAAACCTGCTTTGGTCGAAGTAAAATCTAAGACCCGCTTAAAAACAGTAGAGTCATTCAAAACTGAGCACAATTTTGAGCCTGAAGCAGAAACACATGCGGCGAATGTAACCGAAATCATTTTAACGAGAGATAAAGCGGACTGCATTCAGCTTTTGCTTCCGATGCTAACCCATCTAAACCAAGATCAACGATGGTTAGCCTGGGTCGATCCACCAATACAGCTCCTTAAGCAGTGGGGGCAAGAACATGATACATCGGCTACTGAAGACATTATGATTCTACGTTCAAACGATAATTATTCAGCGTTTGAACTAACTGAGAAAGCGCTTAATGCCGGCACTTGTCATGCGGTAATTGTTTGGACAGATAAACTAAGCAACGAAGAATTTTATAAACTTGAATCGGCGTCATCGAAAGGCGATAGTCACGGCATTATCCTTCGGTACCGATAAATAAATTTATAACATTTTTCGAGCAGTAGGCTAAAGGATCTAGCCTTAATTTAAAACCAAGCTATTCAACCTCCTCCATACGCCAAATAACTCTCCGCATAATTCTTCATATAAAAAACCTAAAGTACTTAGATCACACACTTAAACAACCATTCAGGTCATCGCGTAATTAGTAAAACATCCTCCTGTAGATCAATATTCACTTATGTATGCCCGTTTAGTGCATTGCGTAGGCAAAACTACCGAACAATGAATAAGAGCTTTGATTAGGCGTGCAAGGTATTGTAAATTGGCCTCTCAATAGCTTTTCTAACATTGCTTAGTACATGCTTTAACTTCATCACCTTAAATAAGGTCGAGTTTTAATTTGCTACCCATAACCAAATTTTTACCTCAAGTATCCGACTGTTTATCACGTAATAACAACCTTGTATTACAAGCAGAACCGGGTGCGGGTAAATCAACAGCATTACCTTTAAGTCTTATCGATGCTGAGTGGTTAGGCGGTAAAAAGATTGTCATGCTAGAACCTCGGCGTGTAGCGGCTAAATCGATCGCGTATTATTTGTCGAAGCAATTGGGAGAAAAAGTTGGCAATAGGATTGGCTATCAAGTCAAAAATGATAGAAGGATTTCTGAGAACACCATATTAGAAATCGTTACCGAAGGTATTCTAACAAGGCGACTTCAAAACGATCCTGAATTGAGCGATGTTGGTCTGATTATACTTGATGAGTTTCATGAGCGATCTATTCATACAGACCTAGCATTAATGCTAGCACTCGAAGTTCAGCAAACGATACGTGATGACTTAAAATTACTTGTCATGTCAGCCACGATCGATACGAATGCAATTTCTACCTATTTAGATAATGCCCCCGTGATAACGTGCCCTGGTCGCGCTTACCCCGTTAGTGTTGACTATATGCATAATGGCAACGCTCAAGATAATAGTTTTCTTAGTCTTAAAGTAATGAAAGCTTTAAAGTTAGTCTTAGTCGCTAAAAAAAAAGGCGATACACTTGTTTTTCTCCCCGGCCAAGTTGACATAAAAAGATGTATCTCTGAGGCAAATAGTACATTTAACGATAGGGATGACTTAGTTTTTCTTCCTTTATATGGTGGACTCTCAATCGACCAACAAGAGCAAGTCTTGCTACCTGACCAGACAGGCAAACGGCGTATTATTTTTACCACTAACATTGCAGAAACAAGTTTAACGATAGAGGGCGTGAGTTGTGTGATAGATAGTGGCTTAGAGAAAATTTCAGTTTATGACCCTTTAAGCTGCATGACACGCTTAGAAACGACCTATATTTCTAAAGCGTCTGCTGATCAACGCAAAGGCCGAGCCGGTCGCTTACAAGCGGGCGAATGCATTCGTTTATGGAGTGAGTCTAAGCAACATTCTCTAAGAGACTTTCAAGGCGAAGAAGTTCTATCTGCCGATTTAGCGAGCTTAATACTCGACTTGCTTGCCTGGGGTTTAACTGACTTCCAGACCATAAACTGGCTAACTCCTCCCCCATCAGCACACTTTGAATCATCTAAACAGTTATTAAGGTCTTTAGGACTGGTGAGTGAGCGGGGTAAAATAACACCTCTCGGCGCCAAAGCCTCTAAATTAGGACTTCACCCAAGATTAGCCGCTATGCTGCTACAGGCAGAAAGCCCTTTAGAAAAAGGCATCGCATGTGAACTTTCGGCAGTGCTGTCAGAGAATGATATTTTTTACAATCGACGAGGTGTAGACATCATTGAGCGTGTAATTGCGCTTCAAGACTATAAAACAAACAAAAGGACGGCGCTTCAATCTTGGCCTTTAAAAGGTGCGATAGTAGAACAGACTCTAAGCACAGTGAGATCACTAAAAAATAGCTTAAAAATATCAGCAAAGGCTGCTACTTTTTCTCTGATTGATTTACAAGACCATGTGGGAAAACTTCTTTTACTCGCTTACCCTGATCGGCTAGCCAAAAGACGCTCAGTAAATTGTGGGCGATACCAACTTGCAAATGGTAAAGGTGTTCAGTTATTTGACGATGACCCTCTTTTTGGATCAGGCTGGCTGGTCGTTAGTGACTGTAATGCTCAAAAAAAAGAAGGTCATATTTTTAGCGCATCCGCCATTGCACTAGACGCTGTCAATGAATGCCTTGGACACCTAATTACAATTAGAGATGAATACCGACTTGATGATAAAAAGCAAAACATAGTTGGTCGAAGGATATCGACCTATCGATCAATAACGCTTAAATCGCAATCATTAACGAATATTCCAGCGGAAGAATTCCAAAAATGCCTAAATAGCCTTCTAAAATCGGAAGGTCTTAAACTACTTAATTGGTCAGCGAAATGTGAAGATTGGTTAGCAAGAGCAACATGGTTAGGGGACGTTATTGAAGGCTTCCCTAAGCTAACACCCAATTCATTGATTCAAAGTACCGAGCAATGGTTGCTGCCTTACTTAGCAAAGATAAATAGTTTAGCCCAACTCAAACAGGTCAATGCGTTTGAGCTTATTAAAGGTAGCTTGTCGTGGAAAGAGCAACAGCTTCTGGAAAGAGAAGCACCATTGGTCTATATCACGCCTGGCGATAAAAAAATACCGATCGTTTACGACAAAAACCAAGGGCCGACCGTGTCTGTTCGACTTCAAGAAATGTTTGGGGAAATAGAGACACCAAAAATTGGTAGTAATACCGTTCCTCTTAGGTTTGAACTACTATCGCCAGCTCAACGCCCTATTCAAACCACGAGTGATTTAGCTAACTTCTGGAAAACCTCCTACTTTGAAGTCGCCAAAGATATGCGCGGAAAATATCCACGGCATCGATGGCCAGAAAAACCTTTACTCGAAAAGCCGGGGCATTCAATGAAGCATAAACACTACTAAGCTTTTTTTGAAAACGACGAAGACACTTAACATAAGAATTCTATTGAACCTCAAAGACGCCTGCTGTTAATTCCTTTTTTGCTTTCAAAGGCCGTTTGACTTAGCCCAAACTATTACGGGAGCCCTGCCATAATAATCGATCCCCCTTAGCTCAAGTTCTCATAAAATAAGTAAATATATTGCAGCTATATGGATTCGTACAGTATTTATCTATTTTTACGACCGAAAAATAGAATCTCATTTTAAACACTTTCCGCCAGTCATTTGTGCAGTACACTAGCCGACATAATTACTCTCAATAATATTCTAAATAATACTCTAAATAATAAGAACCATACTTCGCAGGAGCTATACATGACCACCTTTATCAGAACCCCGGAAAGCCGCTTTAAAAAACTACCTAATTACCACTTTGAAGCAAATTACCTCGATGTAGGGGGTTTACGTATGCATTATGTTGATGAAGGGCCAAGCGATGCAGATCCTATTTTAATGCTGCATGGCGAACCAAGTTGGTCATATTTATACCGCTATATGATCCCAGTTTGCGCTGCAGCAGACCATAGAGTGATTGCTCCAGACTTAATAGGCTTTGGTAAATCTGACAAACCACTAAAAATAGCTGACTACAGCTATCAATCGCATATTGATTGGTTATTGTCTTTTATCGAACAGCTTGACCTGAAAAACATTACCTTAGTATGCCAAGACTGGGGTTCCCTATTAGGCTTACGCTTAGCCGCTGAGCATGAACACCGCTTTAAAGCTATTGTTATTGGCAACGGTATGCTTCCAACAGGTGAAGAGAAGATTCCCACCGCATTCAAACTTTGGAAAGCCTTCGCGTTGAACAGCCCTTGGTTCCCTATTGCCCGTATTGTAGAGTTTGGGAGCTTTAAATCTTTTAGCAAAGATGAACGCCGTGCTTATGACGCGCCCTTCCCTTCAAAAAAATACAAAGCAGGCACTCGGGCTTTTCCTGCATTGGTGCCGACGACACCCAATAATCCGGCCTCGGCAGCAAACAAATCTGCTTGGGAAATTTTAGAAAAGTGGCAAAAACCTTTTTTAACTGCATTTAGTAACGGTGATCCAATTACTAAAGGTGGTGACATTTACATGCAGAAGAAAATTCCGGGTGCTAAGGGCTTAAATCATGTGACATTAAAAGGGGGGCATTTTTTACAAGAAGATTCAGGTACTGAATTTGCAGAAGCGATTAATGATTTATTGGAGACAATAAAAAACCCAACATAAGTTGGGCAAAGTACAACAAAACTTTATCTCGAAAAACTGAGCCTGAATCGGTTTTTCGTTAATCATGTTTGGATAATAGTGACTTTAGATCAGCGAGTATGTTGTAAAAGTTTTGCAAGTTGTAACAATTCATTAACAACAATAAATAGTTTTTTAACGTGATTAAAACGAATACTAGAATTAGTGTTACATTAGCTATGAGGCGCACCAGAAACAAAAAACCCAGCAATTAGCTGGGTCAAGTACTACAAGAATAATATTAAGTCTGTAAAGTTGTTTCGAGGGTCACGGGCCTGAATCGCTTCCCTTTACTTCAATAATCTAATAATAGTAACAACTCGTTTTAAAGTATGTTGTAGAAGTTTTGCAAGTTGTAACAATTCATTAACAAGATAACTCGCTTTTTAACGTGACCAAAGCTATACCAGAAGTAGCGCCAAGCAATTTAAGGGTGCTAGAAACAAAAAACCCAGCAATTAGCTGGGTCAAGTACTACAAGAATAATATTAGATCT
>JBLHVH010000100.1:0-11632 GCA_047628385.1 Oleiphilaceae bacterium | reverse complement strand
TTACAGATGAACGCATTGCCATTGATGAATTTAAACTTGGCCGTTGTGATGCAGTAAATATGCTTGGTTTTCGAGCGCGAGAGTTTAATACTTTTACAGGCAGTCTAGGGGCTATTGGCGCCATACCTAGCTACAAGCACTTAGGTATTGTTATTAAAACGCTGAGTTCTCCGAAAGCACAAAGATTAATGCGTGTCGGCGAATATGAAGTGTTAGCCATGGGCCCCGCTGGCGCAATTTTTCTGTTTACACGAGATAGAACTATATTGCAGCCAAAAGATTTTGCAGGTAAACGAATGGCAGTATTAGACGGCATTCCTGAGTCTGAATATTTGACTCAAAAGCGTGGTATTACCCCCGTTAATTCAACTATTTTTAACTCTATTTTAAAATTCAACAACGGTACTGTCGACCTCACAGCAGCACCGGCCATTGTTTATGAGCCTTTTGAAATGCATAAGGGTTTAGATCCCGATGGAGGTATTTACAGAGAGCCCTTCCTTTATATTACCATGCAAGTTATTGCGCGTTGGGAAAAATTTCCTGAAGGTTTTATGCAAAAAGCACGCAACAAAGCCGTCGAAGATTATTCAAAATTTGTTAAATTTTTAACCGATCCCGAAGCCACTATTCCTGAAAAATACTGGATAGATATTCCTGCCCATTTATACGATTTCTGGACTGAAGACTTTAGAGAAAGTCGTATGGAATTAGAAAAAAGAGGTATATATGACAAACGAACCTTAAAACTATTACGTAAGGTTCGTTGCAAGCTTAACCCCGAAAATGCAGAGTGCACTGCGAGTGTTAGAGAATAGCTTTTAGTGAGTTGAACTCTCAGTATGTGGATCTTGATGTATCAAGATATCTGCATACTGAAACTCTTTTCGTATATTTCTTTCGACTTCATCACTCACAACATGCGCCTCTAACAAGGTTAATCCTCCGTCTAAAACTAGATGCAACTGAATAAACTTAGTGTGACCCGACTGCCTAGTCCTCACATCGTGAACTTCGATTACATCAGAATGTTTTGTCGCTAACTTATGAATCAGCTGTTGCTCTTCTTCAGGCAATTCACGATCAATCAATAACTGTACAGATTCATATCCGATTTCTAATGCAGATTTAAGAATGTAGACACCGATTAATAAACCAATAATAGGATCAGAATATATCCACCCCAAATAGGCAAGCCCTAAGCCAACTAAAATGCCCGCATTAGAAATTAAGTCTGTAGAATAATGGACAGAGTCAGCTTTAACGGCAATTGAGCCCGTAAGCTTTACAACATAGCGCTGGTAAGCCACAAGAATAAAAGTGAGTGCCATCGAAAAAACGATAATACTCAGCCCAATATCGAAGGACTCAAGCTGTTTGGGATTAATAATCCTCTCAAAAGTATATATAATCAAAAATACTGCAGAGCTTACAATAAATAACGCTTGACCTAAGCCAGCTAAAGCTTCTGCCTTTCCATGGCCAAATTTATGCTCGTCATCAGCAGGTATTAGCGCATAACGCACCGCAAACATATTAATAAGTGAAGCACCTAGGTCTAACAATGAATCAACTAATGCTGCCAAAACGCCTATCGAACCAGTTTCAAACCACGCATAATATTTGACGATTAATAAAATGAAGGCAACAAACACCGACGCTTTAGTGGCGAAGACTATCAACATTTCCGACTTTTTACTTAAGACCCTATCTCCTTGGTCTACCATTTTCACCTCTTAAAAAATTTATTAAGTTTGAACTGTATACACTATTTTAAAAAAACTTTATTTTCTTAGACGATCTTATTTTCTAAAAAAGACAACTTCGCATAAAAAATGTCTAAATCAAGCAAATACCATTCATCACATGCATTATGACCACTATCACCTAATGGCGATTCAAGTAAATAAAAGCCTTTTCGTTGGTACAATGAAACCGCTTTAGTCATATTTTTTAGCGTTTCTAGATAGCAAAACTGATACGCCATGTCCTTTGCGTTAAATAATAATTTATCTATCAATTGATCGCCCCAGCGTTGCCCTCTTGCTTCAGGAAGTAGATACATTTTTTGTAATTCGCAGCAAGATTCTAAATTGCATAAAAATGAATCAATTCCCCCTCCTCCCACTACACACCCATCACTTTCAATTACCAGATAAAGCTGACCTCTTGATGAATATGCACCAGACATATTATCTAATTCAGGGTCCTGCCAGGCAAACCCTTCACGATTAGCGCCAAACTCTGTTAATACATTACGAATAATTTGCCCCATAATTAAGTTGTCACTTGGACGAATTGGCCTAATAATCATATAAACCCTTTAGTAGTTTTTTAATACCGTCAATTTTCAATCATTTTAAAGTGATATAAGTATATGACAGCTAATTTATATACGGCAAAGCAAATAAGAGAGCTTGATCGAATCGCAATTGAAGAACAAGGCATCGATGGTTTTGAGCTTATGAAAAAAGCGGCACTATTTACTTTTCATACTTTAGTCAAACGCTGGCCTAAGTGTAAAAATATCCACGTCTTTTGCGGTAGCGGCAATAATGCCGGCGATGGTTATATTCTGGCCAGCATTGCCATCAAACGTGGATTTAATGTTAATTTACACTATCTATCAAACCCAGAAAAGCTAAAAAATGACGCACTACTCGCTTATAACTTTTGTCAAAAATTAAATGTCTCCTGCCAACCATTTACGAGTGATACCACACCTACTTTATTGACTGATAAAAAATCGGCTGATAAACCATTTGTCATCATCGATGCACTACTTGGAACAGGTCTTCATTCTGAGGTTACCGGTCAATATAAACAAGCAATTGAGCTCTGCAATGAATCTAAAGCGCCTACACTCTCAATTGATATTCCGTCAGGCTTGTCTGCCAACACCGGTAATCCTTTAGGTACAGCAGTTCAAGCTTGCTGTACTGCAACATTTATAGGTTTAAAACAGGGAATGTTTACAGGCTCTGGCCGAAACTACTGTGGAGAAATATTTTATGATGACCTGGGTATAACAGATGATGTTTTTAAAAAGGTTCCCGTAAATTGTAAAAAACTCAGTATTAATTCATGCTTAAAACGAATCCAACCACGAGAGATAAATGCTCACAAAGGGCTATATGGTCATGTTTTATTAATTGGTGGTGACCATGGCTATGGCGGCGCAATTTTAATGGCTGCTGAAGCCGCAGCAAGAATGGGAGCAGGATTAGTAAGTGTGGCCACACAAAAAGAACATGTATCTGCCATGCTCACACGACAACCTGAAGTAATGGTAAGAGCTATCGTGAGTGAAGCGCAATTATTACCCTTAATAGAATCGGCCAATATTTTAATTGTTGGACCTGGCTTAGGACAATCTGATTGGTCTCAACAAATGCTTCACTGCGCGTTAAAAAGTAAAAAAGCAGTCGTATTAGATGCAGATGCTTTAACGCTGCTCTCCAAAAATTCAAATTGGCTCACACACTCAAACCTTATATTAACGCCTCACCCAGGCGAAGCTTCACGTTTATTAAGCGTACCAAAGTCTTCAATTCAGGAAGACCGTTTTAAAACAGTTCAATCCATGCAAAAAAAATGGGGTGGTTCAGTCTTACTTAAAGGAAGTGGTAGCTTAATTAGTCATAACGATGGACCAATTAAATTATGCCCATATGGAAACCCTGGCATGGCTACAGGCGGCATGGGAGATGTATTAAGTGGAATATTAGGCGGTTTAATTGCTCAAGGTTTGAGTAAAGAAGATGCGCTTGAATTAGCCGTTTGTCTTCATGCAAAAGCGGCAGATATCGCAGTGCAGAAATCTGGACAGCGTGGGCTCTTAGCGACCGACTTAATTGAAATCGCACGATTATTGCTTAACAACAAACTTAACTCACGTTTTTGAACTAACTATTAGTAATATGAATCCATAAACGTTAACTCAATGCTAACCAAACGCCAACGGTTAGCATCAAACTTCCAGCAATACGGTTAATAAACTTAACATTACCGCTATTCACTAGCAGTGCACGTAAACGACTTGCACCGCCAGCATAAATGAGCAAACACATAAATTCCAACATCAAAATCAATAGAATAAGAATTAGTAGCTGTGTCGGGATGTGTTGTTCATAATTAATAAAAGGCGGAAGGAGTGCAATAAAAAATGCCCAACCTTTAGGGTTAGCAATCGCAGTTATAAAACCCTGAAAAGCTAGCGCTGCTCTAGAAACTCCTTGAAAGCTATTCCCCTCCAACTTGAAAGCTAATTTACCTCTTGATAACCATAGTTGAACGCCCTGATAACATAAAAAAGCGCCGCCACCATACTTTAAAAAGACAAAGAGATTTGGGTAGTTCAGCATAATCGCCGCAACCCCTATAGCAGATAGAGATGCGACCAAGCCAACGCCTAATAACTCCCCAAACATCATCCACATAGTACGGCGCAAGCCTAAGCTCATTCCCATTGTAAAAGCAAGCATCATGCACATACCAGGCGTAATCGATACTAGAAAAAATGTAGGTATAAAAATACTTAGAATAGATAAAGACATAAGCTTAGCGCTTTAAAAGTGGGTATAGCGCTTACACACTACACCACTTAAAGCCCCTACTCTTTAACTTTAATGACAATAAATAAAGGATTTCCTTGGCGGATGATTAATACCGGTACAAAGCGATTACTTGGCAAGCTTTCAACGACCGTTAAAAATTCAGATACTGATGTAAAGCGCTGGTTATTTAAACGAGAAATAATATCACCTTGTCTAATTCCAGCCGCAATGGCAGGCTGACCAAGTACTTGAGTTACTTGAACACCCGCATCAATATTTAGTTCTTCTAGCGCTAGCTCATCTAAAAGCTTTATATTTACACCTAACTTATTACTCTTTTTAGCCTTAGATTTGGCCAGTACTGAAGTAGCCTCATCAACTCCCGGAAGCTCACCTATTTTAAGTGTAAGCGTTTTCTCTTTTCCGTATCTCATCACAATTAGCTCTACGTTTTCGTCGATTTTTGTTCGACCAACTAATTGTGGTAGCTCTGAAGAGTAACTTATTTCTTCACCGTTATACTCAATAATGACATCACCCGTATTTATACCCGCCTTATCAGCAGGTGACCCTTCCAATACCTGTGAGACCAATGCACCGTATGGTTTATCCAGCCCAAAGGATTCAGCCAGTCCTTTATTTACTTCCTGAATTAATACTCCTAACCAACCTCTCGATACATAACCTTGGTCTTTAAGCTGATCAACAACTTCTAGCGCGACATCAATGGGTATGGCGAACGAAACGCCCATAAATCCACCAGAACGGGTGTATATTTGTGAGTTTATACCCACAACCTCCCCATCCATATTGAACAAAGGTCCTCCTGAATTACCTGGGTTAATCGCAACATCCGTTTGAATAAATGGAACATAATTTTCGTTTGGTAAACTACGACCCTTTGCACTGACAATTCCGGCAGTTACCGTGTAATCAAACCCAAAAGGAGAGCCTATCGCAAACACCCACTCTCCAACTTTTAGTTTTTTAGATTTACCTAGTTTTACAGCGGGCAAGTCATTCGCCTCTACCTTTAAAACAGCTAAATCAGAGCGTTTATCTGAGCCAATTAATGTCGCCTTGAGTTCTCGTCGGTCATTAAAGCGAACATAAATTTCATCCGCCCCCTCAATCACATGGTTGTTTGTCAATACGATGCCATCTTCACTGACAATAAAGCCTGACCCCATTGATTGAAGTTGTTTTTTACCTTTTGGACTAGGATTGCCTCTATGTTCAGGCACGCCACCAAAAAAATGTTTAAAAATTTCAGGTAACTGATTCATCTCACTTTGAATTTGTGAAGATTGATCAACATGGCTAATCGTACTGATATTCACAACGGACTCAGAGTGCTCTTCAACCAACGTCGTAAAGTCAGGAAGACTTGATGCCAATACGTTATAACTAAGCAAGTTAAATAAACAAAACAGACTGACAAATAGCTTTCTATAACCCATAAGTACTCCTAAAAGGCCGAAATGGCGCTTAGATATTTATATATCTGATTATATATTTGAGGCTTAAATAGTTCTTTACAACTTAAAGATAGTTAAGGACAAGGTAATGATCAATACTAACTTTGAGGCGACACATCAACCCGAACCATTTCTGGCTTAAATCGATCATCATCTAAATGGTTTTGCGCATAATATCTGGCATAAACAAAACCCAGTAATAGAGAAATTAGACCGCTTAATGCAACAAAACCGTCTGACCAAGCGAGAATGCTTGAAGTGAATACAGAGACGCCAAGCATCACAAGCAAGGGCATCATAAACATCAATAAAGAAGCGCTAAGTAAGCCCTGCTCAGAAATCGCCAAAAATACAACATCGCCAGGTTTCGCTTTAATCGTGTTGAGCACACTAAATTCAATACATTTATTACTCGATAGTTTCGTTAACGCACTCTGGCCACACCCTGACTTTAACTGACAACTTTGACACGCACTTTGTCGATGAATTTTGACATTCACATAGCCATGCTTAGCGTTACTTAACACAACTGCTTGTTCTTCAATCATATTTCAATCTTTTGCTCTTGTAATAAACTAGATACTAAAATTTGTTATCACTTATTAATTACATTTGTGGTTTTACCGATTCAGCAATCAACATAGCCGTCATAGCCGGAATTTCACCAATAACCGTAACACCATATTGATGTGACTTAAAAATTAGTGTCTGTGAATACGCGACAGTCGCGCCAACCTGCGAAGCACCTTCTGGCATCATGTTGTCTTCAATTTTTTCAATAAAAATACTATAGTTAGCAAGACCATCACTAAATATCAACACATTACCACCTGACTGCTCATTACCATTTACGAGTAAAAAACCTGGGGGAACCCATTCACTTTTCCATTTAGTTTCAGATGGCCAACTTACGTCTTTTTTTACAGCAGGAATCATAACATGATCGACTAAAGAACCGGCGTTCATTGGCTCTAAATCCTGATCACTAATCTTATCTGGAAAGGTAATACTCGTATATTGAAAACGCTCTAAGTCTTCCCCTTTATCATTCTTTAGGGCTGACTTTAATAATAAGCCTGTTTCCATATCTAGCCAAAGCGAATAACTATAACGGTGTTTGTCTACCGCTTTTATGGCTAACTCAATACAGGGTCGCTCTACCAGACGACATTCGCCAATAGCCTGTAAACGGTAATTGGTATGATCCGGTATGAAATTAGAAAATGACTGTACAATTTTATTTGAATACTTAGCTTTCTCAAGTTGCACGACACGATTATCAGGAAACACACACATTACCTGGTTTCCCTGCCGTACAATCTCTCCCATTTCGCCATCTAACTGCTTCAATAGCTCGTGCTCTTCACCATCTTTATAGCGGTGAACAATACTCATAGAGCTAGATATTTCACCTCTGGAAAACATAAACCTCCCTTTATAGTTTTCCTCCATAGAAGCTCGCTGCATTTTTTCCAACCATTGTGCAGGCGTAAAGTCAGTTAGGGTGTTTTTACCCGGAGTAACAGCACTCACGATACTTGATAGCAACAGTAACCCTAAAAACATGAGCACCATTAAAAATAGATTATTTTCAGTTGTATGCTTTACGTTATAACTCAACAATTTCATTTTAATCGCCAAAACCTTTAAATTCCAACTGCATTCACACTTGCAACACGTGCTAGCGGCATCATCCCAGAATGAGAACTGATAACCGAGTGCTCAGCGTGACGAAGCAGGTACTCATTGAATCTACGCGCATGCTCTTCCGTAAATTCAACCATTATTTTGGGTTGTTTCTTTAATGAACTTAAGTTCTTAGAAGGGTCTGATAACGTACTAACTTTTTGGAGCACTGATACGTTTGCCTTAGAAGATAATTCTGAGGCCAATAAATTATCGTTTAAACCCTGACGCCCACTCACACCATTTTGCAAAACAAAAACGAACGCGATAAATATACTTGCAGCAATGGCTAGTCCACTGCTAATTTTAGTCATTAGTTTAGCGTTAGTTTTATTAGTATTAGAACCACTATCATATGCATGACCAGTCAATGGCGACTGTAATTCTGAGTAATTCGATGATGAATGCAAATCATTCGTTTGCTCAGATGACTCTTTAAGTGTGGTACTCATGTCATCATTTAATGTTAAAGGTGCCTCGTGCTCGATCGCCTGTGCAACCGATCGGCTAATATCAATGGCGATAAAGTCGCCGTGCTCGTGTTTTAACACGGACTTTACGCAATGGTAATTCTTCCAAGTATCCAGAAGTTCTTCTTTTGCAGCATGCGCTAATACTCTTTGCAGCTCAAGTTCATTGGCTTCATCATCCATCAAAGCCGATATAGACTCCTTTAAACGATCATCCATATCACTTCCTCCGATTTTTTGTAACTAGTTAAATATAAGTTGAGAACAAAGGACATTAACTCACCCTCGTAAGCGTATGAATTTCTTTATCCACCGCATCTCTAGCTCGAAATATTCTTGAGCGAACGGTCCCTACAGGACATCCCATTACTTCAGAGATTTCGTCGTAACTTAAACCATCGAACTCTCTAAGTGTTAACGCCACCCGTAAATCTTCAGGGAGCGCTGTAATCGCATCATTCACAACTTTCTCAAGTTGTTGCTTATGTAATAAACTTTCAGGGGTCGCGTTGTCATTCAAACGTTCGTTACCTGAATAATATGCGGCATCATCAATATCTACATCCGCTGAGGGTGGTCGCCTCCCCTTAGATGTTAAATAATTTTTGGCACAATTAATCGCAATTCGATAAAGCCATGTATAAAAGGCGCTCTCACCCCTAAAATTTTCAAGTGCTCGGTATGCTTTTATAAAAGCTTCCTGACTAACATCCGCAATTTCATGATGATCTTTAACATAGCGAGAAATAATGGACGCGACTTTGCCTTGATATTTAATCACCAACATATCAAACGCTTTTTTATCACCTTTTTGAACGCGTACTACCAGTTTCTGATCAACTGATAGTGTTGACGCGTTATCACTAGATGGTGCTGAATAAGGTCGCTGCATAGAATGTGAGTTATTTTTGGTTCCAAACGATATTTCACTAGGATTTCTATTTTCATTATCGCCTAATAGCGCCGAAATTAAAACGCCTTTAACCAAGTTGTCATCGGTACACGCTAGCGGAGGGCGATCGACCAACGAAATTTGATTTTTTTTATTAGATACAGCTCGTTTACTTAACATTTTAATACCCTGTTCAGCATCTTATGGCTGATCTTTGACATATATTACTTAATTAAAGAGACTAGATATTTGCAATTTAGTTCAATCCGTTAATAATATGGGCTGATTTATTAAAGACCATCGATTATGCAAGCTTCATTTTTATACGACGTTCTTATTATAGGTAGCGGTGCCGCTGGTTTAAGTGCCGCATTGTGCTTAAACAAAAATGTATCCGTCGCCGTAATTTCAAAGACATCACTCGCAAGTGGTTCGACCCCTTGGGCTCAAGGTGGTATTGCTGCCGTACTGAGTGATGATGATGATGTTGAGTCACACATACAAGATACCTTGAACGCTGGCGCTGGGTTGTGTAATGAAGAAGCGGTAAGGCAAACCGCTGAAAATGGTCGTAAGAGCATTGAGTGGCTAATAGAGCAAGGCGTAGACTTCACAAAAAACACAGAATCAGGTGCCCCAGAGGATTATCATCTAACCAAAGAAGGCGGCCATAGTCATCGTCGTGTGGTGCACGCTGATGACGCAACAGGACTCGCAATTTCTAACTCTTTGTGTGATCAAGCACTTGCAGCGCGAAATATCGACATTCATGAAAACCGCGTTGCTATCGATTTAATCACTCACAAGAAATTATATTTACCCGGAAACAGATGTGTTGGCGCGTATGTGCTGAATCGCGATGATAACCACGTAGAGTTATTTAGAGCACGCTTTGTCATCATTGCGACAGGTGGCGCGAGCAAAGCATACTTATATACCAGCAACCCTGATGGCGCTAGCGGTGACGGCATTGCAATGGCTTGGCGAAGCGGTTGTCGCGTTGGTAATATGGAATTTAATCAGTTTCATCCAACCTGCCTTTATCATCCACAGGCAAAATCATTTTTAATTACCGAAGCGGTAAGAGGTGAAGGCGGCCACTTGTTATTGCCCAATGGCGAACGGTTCATGCATAGATTTGACGACCGCTTAGAGCTTGCCCCTAGAGACATCGTTGCCCGCGCAATTGACCATGAAATGAAACGCATAGGCGCAGACCACTTATTATTAGATATAAGCCACAAATCTGACGACTTTATAAAATCGCATTTTCCTAATATTTATGAAACTTGTCTTGGATTTGGCATTGATATCACCAAAGCACCGATCCCAATTGTACCTGCAGCGCATTACACCTGCGGTGGTATTATGGTGGACTCTCGAGGCAGAACCGATATCAATCAATTATATGCAGTCGGCGAAGCCTCTTTCACTGGTTTGCATGGTGCAAACCGCATGGCAAGCAACTCATTACTAGAGTGCATTGTTTATGGGCAAGAAACAGCAAATGACATAAACCGAAAATTTGATCAAATACCCCAACCTCCTGAAGCGCCAGTTTGGGATGAATCGCAAGTAACTGACTCTGATGAAGATGTAGTTATTGCTCATAATTGGGATGAACTACGACGCTTTATGTGGGATTACGTCGGTATTGTTCGCACTAATAAACGTTTACAACGCGCAAAGCATCGCGTTGATTTATTACATCAGGAGATTCAAGATTATTATAGTAACTATAGCGTCACGAATGATTTGCTTGAGTTACGTAACCTCGTGACGGTTGCCGATTTAATTATCTGCTCGGCAATTCAACGAAAAGAAAGCAGAGGTCTACATTATACTTTAGATTATCCTGATACCTTAGAGGTTGCGAGCGATACAATTTTGACGCCGACTAACTACTCCACCAGAGACTGGTAGTATGCCTTTATCATAGAACATTAAACACAAGATCAAGGGATACTCACCACCAAGAAAAGCCGAGGCGCTGCGCTACACCGAGAAGACATTAAGCACTTTGAAAAAAGTGCCATATGCCTAATGTTAGGTTGTATTTACCCCTAGTCACTCCTCGGTAAAGCGCGCAGCGCCTCAGCACTTCTCGGTGGTAGAATGTTTTTATCTTTAATATTTTGATTTCGTTTGAATTCTCCGCATATAACCAAGTAAAAATAAACACAAGGTCAAAAGAAATTCACCACCGAGAAAAGCTGAGGCGCTGCGCTACACCGAGAAGACATTAAACACTTTGAAAAAAGACCATATGACTAATAGTAGGTTGTATTTACCCCTAGTCACTCCTCGGTGAAGCGCTTCTCGGTGGTAGAATGTTTTTAACGATGGTTAAGCACCAACATCAAATATGAGGTTAATTCATCCAAATCAAAGGGCCAAGACATCTCTAGCTGAGAATGCTCAAATTTAATAACCGGAATACGAATTCCATACCGTTCAAATAACGTATCATCATTAGCAATATCAACAACATTTAAGGTAAACTGCTCAAGCAAAGGTACATTATCCACCAGCTCTTTTGCCAATTCACAC
>JBLHVH010000099.1:0-11643 GCA_047628385.1 Oleiphilaceae bacterium | reverse complement strand
CTTTTATGGCTAATAAGAATATTCATAGTGCATTTACATTAATAAGAACTCAAAAAATTGACGCGTTACATGTCATGGTTGAGGAGTATGAACATACTGCTACGGGCGCCAAACATTTACATTTTGCTACCGACAATAGTGAAAATGTCTTTTTAGTTGGCTTAAAGACAGTTCCGCTCGATAACTGTGGCGTTGCGCATATTCTTGAACATACTGCTTTATGTGGAAGTGAAAAGTACCCTGTTCGTGATCCCTTCTTTATGATGATTCGCCGCTCGCTAAACACGTTTATGAATGCGTTCACGAGTAGCGATTGGACTGCATATCCTTTTGCCAGTAAAAATAAAAAAGATTTTAATAATCTATTAGAAGTTTATTTGGATGCTGTATTCTTTTCTCGTTTGGACGAAATGGACTTTTTGCAAGAAGGTCACCGCGTTGAGTTTGAGAAACCTGACGATGCTAGTTCTGAGTTAACTTATAAGGGTGTGGTATACAATGAAATGAAAGGGGCGATGAGTTCGCCGGTTAGTCAGCTTTGGCAAACATTAACACGGCATCTTTACCCTACATCAACTTACCATTACAACAGTGGTGGTGATCCAGAGCATATTACCAACTTAAGTTATCAATCATTGAAAGATTTTTATGCAAAGCATTATCACCCTAGTAACGCTGTTTTTCTTACCTTTGGTGATATACCTGCTCAAGAACATCAAACTAGCTTTCATAACTTTGCTTTGTCTCGGTTCGAAAAAGAAGATCACGGCATAAATATTCCTGATGAGCAGCGGTATTGTGCGCCGATTCGAATTCAGGAAAACTACCCGGTAGAAGAGGGTGAGCCAACTGAGCATAAAACACATATCGTAATGGCATGGTTGTTAGGGCACGGTTTTGATCTTGAGCAGAACCTTGAGGCGCATCTCCTCGCTAATGTGTTATTTGAAAACTCGGCGGCACCTTTACAGCGAGTACTTGAAGAGTCTAAATTAGGGCACTCGCCTTCACCTTTATGTGGTTTGGAAGACTCTAACCGTGAAATGGCCTTCGCGTGCGGTTTAGAAGGCAGTGAACCCGGTAATGAAGAAGCAATGGAGGCCGAAATAATGGCTGTGTTGCATAAGGTTGCAGAGCAAGGCGTAGAAAAAGAGCGTTTAGATGCTGTGTTGCATCAGTTGGAGTTGAGTCAGCGTGAAATATCAGGTGATGGCTTTCCTTATGGTTTACAGATCATTCTAGCGGCTTTGTCGCCGATGATTCATGGTGGCGACCCAGTAGCCCTGCTTGATTTAGAGCCTGTGCTAGAAAAGTTACGAGAAAAAGTGAAAGACCCTGAGTACATTAAGTCCTTGGTTAAGAAATTGTTGATCGATAATCCGCACCGTGTGACCTTGGCTTTGCGTCCAGATACGCAATATGAAAATGTAAGGGCTGCACTCACCCAAAAGGAGCTTGCAGCTAAAAAAGCAGCTTTAAGTGAAGCAGAAACGCAAAAAGTGATTGATCAAGCTGAATTATTAAAACAACGCCAACTAAAGAAAGATGATGAGTCAATTTTACCTAAAGTAGGGATTTCAGACGTACCATTGCATTTGTTGACACCGGAAGGGAAAACGTCTACTTCTGATGAGCGAATTACGTGTTATCACCAAGGTACAAATGGCTTGGTATATGAGCAAATTATCATTGAAATGCCTAGCTTAGATGATGAGTTAAAAGCTTTGCTACCTATTTATACTAGTGTCGTGACTGAGTTAGGGATTGGAGAACAGAGTTATTTAGAAATTCAAAATAAGCAGTCAGCACTCACAGGTGGTTTAGGGGCTTATAGTTCAATTAAGGGTGCTGTGGACGATGTGCAAAATGTTCACGGCATTGTTGTTTTTTCTGGTAAGGCGTTGGCGCGTAATCATGCTGTTTTAACGGAGTTGTTGAAGGATACTGTAAATCATGCACGATTTGACGAACTTGAACGTTTAAAAGAATTGGTGGCTCAAATGCGAGCGCGAAAAGAGCAATCGGTGACGAGTAATGGTCATGGTTTGGCAATGGGAATAGCATCAAGCAAAATGAGTCCTGCGGCTTATTTGTCTTATCAGTTAGGTGGTGTTCAGAGTATTAAATCTATTAAAGTTTTAGATGATGCTTTATCAGATGATGCTAGGCTTGCTAAATTTGCATTACAGCTTCAGGACATTCATCGTAAAGTTTGTCAAAGTGCACGACAGTATCTTGTGGTTGCAGAATCTGAAGTGGCTGAAGATGTAGCGCAACATATTTCAGAATGCCATGCTGACTTTAAAGTGGGTAATACTGACAGTTTTACACTCCCAAAGGTTCGAGAAACAGTAAAAGAAGCGTGGCTTACCTCTACACAAGTCAGTTTTTGTGCAAAAGCTTATCCTACTGTGGCGATTGCGCATGATGATGCGCCTGCCTTAACGGTATTGGGTGGTTTTTTAAGAAATGGTTATCTGCATAGAGCTATTCGAGAGCAGGGTGGTGCTTATGGTGGCGGAGCGGGGCAAGATTCTTCTTCAGCTGCATTTAGATTCTATTCTTATCGTGATCCACGTTTAACTGAAACGCTTGACGATTTTGATGCGTCACTAGGGTGGCTGAAAGAAAATCAACATGAGGAGGAAGAACTTGAACAAGCCATTTTAGGTGTTGTGTCGCAGATAGATAAACCTAAATCACCTGCGGGCGAAGCAAAAGGTGATTATCATAGTTTGTTATCGGGTCGAACTAAGGCGCAGCGTGAATACTTTCGAGCGCAAATTTTAGGTGTTACAATCGATGACCTTAAAAGAGTGGGCGAACAATATTTAAAGCCTGAATTGGCGAGTATTGGTGTGATTACACAGACAGCAAATAAAGCGAAATTAGAGGCTTTAGGTTTGTCGGTTCATGAACTGTAATTCTTTGTAACAAGTGATTGTTAAGAATTGATTATTAAAATTTAACACCAGCAATACTATAAGTTTTAGTATTGCTGGTGTTAAATCAGATGATTAACATCTTCTTTTTATTTGTGCTTTAACCATTATACGTGTGGCAATTTCTTCGACTGAATAATGTGTTGTATTCATCGAGGAAATTCGTTCTCGCCTGTACATTAGTTCAGTTTCCTCAACTTCAAAATTGCATTGCTTTAAGGATGCATAGCGTGAATTTGCTTTTCGCTCATTTCGAATTAAAGATAAGCGATCCGGCTCAATCGTAAGACCAAATATTTTTTCACGATAAGGTAGAAGTATTGAGGGAAGCCTTTGGTCGTCGATGTCTTCTTCTGTGATTGGATAATTAGCGGCCTTAATGCCGTATTGCATTGCTAAATAGAGGCATGTGGGTGTTTTCCCGCTTCGGGATACTCCAACTAAAATAACATCTGCTTTGTTGTAGAGTTTGGTTCTTGCGCCATCATCGTTATCGAGTGCATAGTTTATTGCTTCCATACGCTCATCGTAACGCGTGTTTTTGGTAATGCGTGTGCGGCCAACCTTGTAGGATGAGCGTACCCCTAACTCCTTTTCTAAAGGGCCTAAAAAAGCAGCAAAAATATCTATCATTAAACCGTTAGTTTTTTTGATTATTTTTCGAATATCGTCATCGACTATTGTATCAAATATTATTGCCTTAGCTCCATCTCGCTCTGAGGCTGAATTGATTTTGTCGGCGGTTTCATGTGCTTTATCCAAGCTGTCAACGTAGGGTAATGTCACTTTTTCAAAGTGGTGATCTTCAAACCGTGTGAGTAAGCTGACGCCCAGGGCTTCAGAGGTGATGCCAGTTCCATCAGATATAAAAAAAGCGGTTCTTTTTTTTGTCATTGTAAATGTGTGCCCATAAAAAATACATTTGAAGTCGGATCAGGTGTAACAAAACTAGCATAAAGTGTTAATATGCGCACTATATCAATGTCGTTTTAAATGGCTCTATATTGAGCGATTATTATTTGAACTTATTTTGCTTAGGAGATGAATCTTGCAAGATTATATTATCTGGTTTGATCAGTTAGGAATGAACGATGTAGAGATAGTCGGTGGGAAAAATGCATCGCTCGGAGAGATGATTGGTAATCTATCATCGGTTGATGTTCGAGTTCCTAATGGCTTTGCTACAACTTCCAGTGCTTTTCGTGACTTTCTTTCTAGTAATAATTTAAGTTCAAAAATAAATGCAGCGCTTGATAGTCTTAATGTAAGTGATGTGAATGCACTCGCTGAGACGGGAGCAAAAATTCGTGGCTGGATGATGGCAGCGCCTTTTCCTGAAGCTTTTGAAGTGAGCTTGAAAGAAGCGTATATGCAACTTCAAGATGGAAATGAAGCGATGTCTGTTGCTGTTCGCTCGTCAGCGACCGCCGAAGATTTACCTGAGGCCTCTTTTGCTGGTCAGCAAGAAACATTTTTGAATGTGAAAGGCTTTGAACAGGTTGTTCAATCTGTGCGGGAAGTATTTGCATCGCTCTATAATGATCGCGCTATTTCTTATCGCGTGCATCATGAATTTGAACACAGTGAGGTCGCACTGTCTGCGGGTGTTCAAAAAATGGTGCGTAGTGAAAGTGCTAGTAGTGGTGTGATGTTTACCCTAGACACAGAGTCAGGCTTTCGTGATGTGGTTTTTATTACGTCATCTTATGGTTTGGGGGAAACGATTGTGCAAGGTGCAGTCAATCCGGATGAATTTTATGTTCATAAACCTACCTTCGAAGCAAAACGACCTGCGATTTTAAGACGAAATCTAGGCAGTAAAGCAATCAAGATGATATACAACCAGCAGGAAAATAGTGATGAACTTGTTGAAACCGTTAAAGTCGACATCGATTTACGCTTTCAATTTTCAATTAGTGATGACGATATCAATGAGCTAACACGCCAAGCGTTAATTATTGAGAAACACTATCAACGTCCTATGGATATTGAGTGGGCTAAAGATGGTGATGATGGCAAAATTTACATTGTTCAGGCGCGTCCAGAAACAGTGAAAAGTCGAACTAGTGCCGCTATATTAGAGCGATATTTAATGAAAGAAACGGGCAAGGTACTCATTGAGGGCCGTAGTATTGGTCAAAAAATTGGTAGTGGCCCAGTAAAAGTTATTAATAGCCTTACTGATATGGACCAGGTTAATGAGGGGGATGTTTTAGTTACGGATATGACTGATCCAGACTGGGAGCCTGTTATGAAGCGAGCATCTGCTATTGTGACTGACCGGGGTGGGCGAACATGTCATGCTGCAATCATCGCTCGCGAGCTCGGAATTCCTGCTGTTGTGGGTTGTGGTGATGCGACCGATTATTTAGAAACTGGGCAGAATGTCACCGTATCGTGTGCAGAAGGTGATACAGGTTTTATTTATGAAGGTTTGTTAGATTTTGAATTAAAAGAAAGCTCTGTTGAGTCGATGCCAAACTTAGACTTAAAGTTGATGATGAATGTAGGTAACCCTGATAGAGCGTTCGATTTTCAGGCTTTACCTAACGAAGGCGTTGGTTTAGCGCGTCTTGAATTTATTATTAATAGAATGATTGGTATTCATCCTAAAGCATTGCTCAATTTTGACACTTTGCCTCCTGAAACAAAGCAAACCGTTGAGAAGCGTATTAGTGGTTACGCGTCACCTGTTGAATTTTATATCGATAAATTAGTGGAGGGTATATCAACACTTGCTGCCGCTTTTTACCCCAAAAAAGTGATAGTGCGCTTATCTGACTTTAAATCTAATGAATATGCCAATTTAATCGGGGGCGCTTTATACGAGCCGGCTGAAGAAAATCCAATGCTAGGGTTTAGAGGTACTTCGCGATATATTTCTGAAACCTTCAGGGATTGCTTTTATTTAGAGTGCGAAGCATTCAAGCGTGTTCGTAATGTTATGGGTTTTACCAATGTTGAAATAATGGTTCCGTTTGTTCGAACAGTTGGCGAGGCTAAACAGGTTGTTGATCTTCTGGCAGAGCAGGGTTTAAAGCGGGGTGACAACGGACTACGTGTGATCATGATGTGTGAGTTACCTGCAAATGCTTTACTTGCCGATCAGTTTCTTGAGCATTTTGATGGTTTCTCTATCGGTTCTAATGATTTAACTCAGTTGACGCTAGGCTTAGATCGAGACTCAGGTATTGTGGCGCACTTATTTGATGAACGAAACGAAGCTGTTCAGGCGTTATTAGGCTTAGCTATCGATGCGTGTCAAAAAGCAGGTAAATATATTGGTATATGTGGGCAAGGGCCGTCAGATCATCCTGACTTAGCGTTGTGGTTGATGGAGAAAGGTATCGATAGTATTTCTTTGAATCCAGATTCATTATTAGATACGTGGTTTTTTCTTGCCGATAAAGAATAATCGATTATTTTAATACCGTTAGTTCTATTGGCTGATAAAATTGTAAGAGGAGAATTAAGTTGAGTGATAAGAAAATAATGACACCTGATTTGTGTGATGAGTATCCGGATTTAGTACAGGTTTTGGCGCCTATGTTAAGCACATATGGTGGTATCGATGCTTTTGGTGGCGAAATTGTTACGGTGAAATGCTTTGAGGATAATTCTATCGTTAAAGAGCAGGTGAGTCTTCCTGGGCATGGAAAGGTCATTGTCGTAGATGGTGGTGGATCAATGAGAAATGCGCTGTTGGGAGATATGCTTGCTGAGAAAGCTGCTGAAAATGGCTGGGCGGGTTTAGTGATCTATGGTTGTATTCGTGATGTCGATATTATTCGCCAAACAAAACTTGGTGTTCAGGCAATGAATACTCACCCCCGTAAAACAGAAAAGAGGGGGTTGGGTGATTTAAACATCCCAGTTACTTTTGGTGGTGTTACTTTTATTCCAGGTCACTATGTTTATGCTGATAACAATGGCGTGATTATTTCTCCCGAAAAGCTATCGATGCCATAATTTTCTATAAAATACCGATAAGCTCTGCTACAGCGTAAAATTGAATAGACAACTTTGTTATCAAATTAGTTATCAAAGATGTCTATTCGGTGATACAAGAAACAAGCTTAGCGTTAAGTCATCATTTAGCTATCAATTGCTAAAATTTCAGTTCCGAGCTGGTATTTTCCTTCACTAATTTCTGTGCAGCGTATAATCTTTATGTTTGCGTCTAGAGCAGGAAATGCCTCGTTGCTAGAGGGTAGCGTTGTGGAACAGGTAATACCTTCCGATACTTTTTCCGTCACTTCAATAAGCATGCCTGTGCCACTTAAATCTCGACAGATCCCTTTTACATCCTGGTCATTATTATTTAAAGAAAGTGTGATTTCTGTATCGACTTTCATTCGAATAAAATCACGTTTTTCATCATAGGTACGGTATGCCATATTTTTAACCATGCTATTCATCGATTCAACACCTCTATCTTCTATGGATAAATGCTTTACCCTATATATAAATCTAATTTACCAAAGAGTCAAAGCATCCTAAGCAAATTGTAAGAGTTTCGTAATGAAATTGAGCAGGTGCTCACACTACTTTGCCATTATTTGTTGCCATATTTTAGGGGTGTTAAAAGTTTTTAAAATGTTTACGCCCAACTGTCGCTTTTCTTTGAAGGCCTAATTAGCGGCGTTACGAGGGCAATGATAATGCCAAGCGTGACGAGTCCGCCACCCATTAGCATGGTGTTTGATCCAGATTTGTCTTTTAGGCGCATATTTTCTGTTTGTAATAATTCTAGTTGGCTTCTAAGTTGTTCGTTACTCTCTCTGAGCTCTCTATTTCGACGATCTAAGTTTAATGCATTGGCTGAAATAGATTTAATGTTTGTGAGCTCTTTACTATTAGAGGCTAATTCAGACGAAGTTTTTTTATAATTTTGGTCAAGTGAAGTATGTGCTTTGGTGATCGTACCAAGTTTCTTCTTTAGGTTAGTGTTTTCAGTTTGTAAAAGAGATATGTTTTCTTTGGCCTTTACTAGCTGAATTTTTGCGATAGGCGTACCGGTTAGGTATCGGGTAGGTAGATAGCCCTCGATTCCTCCAGGAGTACGGATTTTTGAATATCCAGACGCCTTGCTTTGCTCAAGAATCTCAAGTTTCATACCACTTTTTAAGCCTTTGTGTACGATTCGAAAGCTCGTGCCTTCACCGCTTCGTAAGGGAACGAGCAGGGTGTCATTAATATACATGGATTGAGACCATGCTGTGCATGAAAGTAAAGACAGAATGATAATTTGAGAAATCTTGTTCAACATTTTATACCTGATGAAAAATACGTAATATTAATATATGAGTTTAGGGAAGTAACTTAAGGAAGTACTTTCTTAAACGGTTTAACTGTCACGTTTTGATAAACGCCAGCAATACTATATGGGTCGTCATCAGCCCATTGTTGAGCATCTGACAGGGTGTTGAATTCTGCAACAACCAGGCTACCACTGAAGCCAGCTTCGCCAGGGTCTTCGCAATCAATGCTGGGGTGAGGCCCGGCTAAAGTTAAACGACCTTGGTTCTTGAGCGCTGTTAGTCGAGCAATATGTGCTGCTCGTGCCAGCTTTCTTTTAGGTAAGCTGTTTTCAGTATCTTGCGAAATGATGGCGTATTGCATGAAGAGTCTCATTGGTGAATTATATCTTCGAACTCAAGTCCGGTTAATCGCTTTATTTGTTTGAAAAGATACAGCATGGCGTAAATCATGACAATAATACATGGAATGGTGATCACAGGGTAACTGAGTAAATTCATCGTGCCTAATTCATCATTAAAAGCTGCTGTCCCAGATGGACTTTTGACAATATATTTCGCTAAGCCGTAGTTTAAAATGGCAGAAAGTACGAAAGAGCTAGCTAAAATATAGGTAGCTACCTTTAGCGCATGGTTAAATAGTGTCTCATTTTTAGCTTCGGCTAGTGCAGCATCTACTTTGTCGATTTGTAAAATTTTATCATTATAGATAAAGGTTTTTACTAGCGGGTAAGGGGTTTTTAAAGAGATAATGGTCCCGATTGCAATAATGAGTGGTATGCTTGCTTCCTTGATAGCTATGTACTTTGGGTCAAGTTCGAGTAGGCCAATGCTGCTGGTTAACAAAATGCTGATAAATCCTAATGCTGGGATAAAGCCGAAGCGCTTCTCTTTGATAAACTGATAGATACCAAAAATTAAAGGGAATGATAAACCAAGGATTAAAGCATAAACTGGTCCTAGACTATCTTCAGCGCTTAAATACTTGAGTACTAACGTCGGCAAAATGACGCAGATTGCTAGCTCTAACAATAAATGACTAGTTTGTGGTTTTTTGGTCGTGCTATTCGGCATGATTTTTCCAAAGAATAATTGAAGCTTCGTTACTTAGTGTATTTTCAGTATCTAAGTATATGTTGTTATGGCTTGTGATTAAATGAACAGACATTAAAATTTAATAGAAAGGACCATTTTAAGATGCAGCGCTCAAATATAGATCTACATTGTCACAGTTTAGCGTCCGATGGCGCATTAAGTCCCGCCGATGTCGTTGTTCGAGCGGTGGAAAATGGTGTGACACTATTGGCCTTAACTGATCATGACACGATTGAAGGGCAAGTTGAGGCGATGAAGCAAGCAAAAGCTTTGAATATTGAAATGGTTTCAGGAATTGAACTGTCATGTGTATGGGGTAGTTCACTGGTGCATATTTTAGGTTTAAATTTTTCACTCAGCGACGGTATTATGCAGGAGGTCCAAGAAAAACAATCGCAAGCACGTCTTCTTAGGGCTGAGCTTATTGCAGAGAAACTGATAAAAAAGGGCTTGCCGGACTTACTTGAATCTGCAAAAAGTCTAGCGCAGTCAGGGGTTCCTGGGCGGCCACATTTTTCAGAAGCAATGATTTCACAAGGATTAGTATCGGGGCACAAGGAGGCGTTTAAAAAATATTTGGGAGCCGGTAAAGTTGGGGATGTAAAAAGTACTTGGCCTGACTTATCTGAAGTGCTTTCTTGGATCCATACTGCAAAAGGTGATGCTGTGATTGCACACCCGCGAAAATACAAAATGAGTCAAACTAAGTTGCGTGAATTAATTGGTGACTTCAAAGATGAGGGTGGTATAGGAATAGAAGTGGTAGTTTCAGGGCAAAAACAAGGTGAAAT
The DNA here is from genome assembly GCA_047628385.1 of Oleiphilaceae bacterium. GTDB lineage: Bacteria > Pseudomonadota > Gammaproteobacteria > Pseudomonadales > Oleiphilaceae > PZPK01. The sequence goes on along the minus strand of JBLHVH010000099.1, from coordinate 1,557 downwards.
TGGCTTAATGAGTGACTTGTGTAATCGCTTTGAGCTAAAAGGCTCTGTCGGCAGTGATTTTCATACGCCTGAGTTCCCGTGGGCTAATTTAGGTCGTATCCCATCACTACCAGATTCTGTTGAGCCTATATGGCGGGCATGGGAGTTAGGGGTCTGACTTTAACTTTAATCTGAATGATAGAACAAAAAAATGTCGACCAGTTGCTCTGGAATTATTTCTTCGAATTGTGACATTAACTTGTCATTTTTAAGGATTTCTTGAAACTCATTCGAGTCAAATAAGCCTGATAGCGCCATGATCGGTAATAATAACTCGGCAGCAACATCTTCTCCTTTGCCAAACCAAGACTTCTCATGAAAGAAAAAGCCTTCCATAAAGCCTGTGCACCAGCTTTCTAGGCATGCTTCATACTCTTCTTCTTCTTCATAAAATGGTAAAGAAAGTTCTTCGCCTAGGTTTAACTCTTCTAACAAATTATGGCTAATTAGCGCAACGCAATGGTTGAAGTGGCTAAGTTGGTCTTGGCTAAATTGAGTGGGTTGATTACCAAATACAATCGTTTGTATTGTTTCAATTTTGATGGTGATTGGACCGAAAATAGCAGCGGATACTAAGCCGTGAAGGCCAAAATAATCAAGCGCTTCTTCTTCAAGGTCTTCTGAGAAGAGTAGCTCTTCAAGTTTTTCAATATCTTGTTCTGAAAGTGCCATAGAAGGGTCGCTATGATTTGGGTGGGTTGAATTAAAGGATGTGAGTTATTCGTGTTGATTCGCCTTTTATCGTGCGTGGAATTCGTACGATAAAAGGCGGTTCGCATTAGCTTAATAAAGTCGGTGTGAATTGAATATCACTCGAAGTGATTTAGCTATTTTTCATCACCTGTCGCTTCTTCTTTTTTAGGCACTTCAGTCTTGGCTTCAACCTTAGGTTCAGTTTTAACTACAATTTTGGGTTCAGCTTTAACTTCAGTCTTGGCTTTAACTGCAACCTTGGGTTCAGCTTTAACTTCAGTCTTAGCTTTAACTGCAGTCTTAGGCTCAGCTTTTGGTTCAACATTCTTGATAGGCGCTACTGTATCTTTAGTTGCTTTGGGCGCTTTTTCTTTTAGTGTTGTAGTTTTTTCAGCTGCTGATTCATTACTAGCTCTTGGGTCGTTGTGTGCTCTTGCGACAGCAGGCTTTCGTCTTCTAGTACTTCGCTGTGCTGTTTCGCTCGTTGCAGGCTCACCTTTTTCCTCTTTAGCTGGTTTCTTAGCTTCTGGAGTCGTTGATGTTTCTTTTTGAGGGTCAGCGGATTTAGCTTCGGTTGCGACAGGTGTTTTCGTCTCTATTTTAGTTGAACTTTCAACGATACTTGGTTTTGTCTCTGCTGTTTCTTTTGGAGTACTAGGCGTAGCAGTAGCACTTGTTTCAGTATCGGCTGCTTCAGACTTAGTCGTATTTCCGGTTCGTTGTTGACGATTGCGGCGTGGGTTTCTGGTTCTAGGTCTACGCGTATTCGTCTTTTGATGATCACTTGAAACGTCTGTTTCTGCTACGGCGCTATTATCTTCCGCT
>JBLHVH010000098.1:0-11646 GCA_047628385.1 Oleiphilaceae bacterium | reverse complement strand
CTATCGCCCGCAAAGATGGCTTTAATTGTTCAGCAGTTAAGCATGCTAGAACAAGCGCTTGCAACACTAAACGTGCCTTTAATTATCCAAAAAACGGAATGCTTTAAAAGTTTACCTGAAAATTTGGCGGATTTTGCCGCCTTGCATTCAGTGAACCGAATTTATTGTAACCAAGAATATGAGCTAAACGAGCTCCAATGTGAGCGGCAGGTAGAAAGCCTCGCCAATCAACGTGGCCTATCCTTCAAAAGCTATAATGATGCTTGCTTAAGTGACCCAGGTTCAATCAAAAATAAGCAAGGGCAGCCTTATAAGGTTTTTTCGGCTTTTAAACGCGCATTTTTGAAAGATTCAAGTCGCTTGCTTCGTCCGCTTTCATCTCGAAATAACCCTCAAAAAGCGATAACTGTGGTATCAGACATATCGGTGTTAAGCGAAGTAGAAGCCCGTATAGGTTTTAATCAGTCAGACTCCCAAAACCTCTGGCCGGCCGGTGAAAGTGAGGCACATGCTAGGCTTGAGCGTTTTGGTGATGAATGCATTGGTGATTATGGAACTAATCGTGATATCCCATCTATAGACGGAACCAGCACACTTTCACCTTATTTAGCGGTCGGTGCCTTATCAACTCGTCAGTGTCTTCAACTTGCGATGCAACGAAACAATGGCTGCCTTGAAGCATCTGGTAAAGGCGCAAGCATTTGGATTAACGAACTACTCTGGCGTGAGTTTTATCGACACTTAATGTTTGACTACCCGAAGCTCTGTCGTTTTAAGCCCTTTAAAGCTGAAACCGATCGTCTTCCTTGGCGCCACGATGTCGAAATTTTTGAATCATGGGTAAATGGATCCACCGGCTACCCTATTGTTGATGCCGCAATGCGACAACTTAAAAAAACCGCTTGGATGCATAATCGTTTACGTATGGTCACTGCAATGTTTTTGACCAAACATTTGTTTGTTGATTGGCGTTGGGGTGAAGCGTACTTTATGTCTCAATTGATTGATGGCGACTTTGCATCCAACAATGGCGGATGGCAATGGAGTGCGTCAACCGGCGTAGATGCTGTACCTTATTTTCGTATTTTTAATCCTACTCGGCAGTCTCAGCGTTTTGATCCTAGTGGAAGCTTTATTCGTCGCTATATGCCGGAATTGGCTAAGTTAGACAATAAATCTATCCATCAGCCATCGCAGAGCCAAGCTTTAGCGGCAGGTTATTGTCTGCCGATCGTTAATCATCGCCTAGCCACCGAACAGACTAAGTACTATTTCAAACAATTGAATAATCCTTCTGCCGTAATGTCAGAAGAAGCAGGGCATCAAATTCATGACTTAAATAAGCTAAGCTTGCAGAAACAACAGGAGTTTATGCTCGAATGAAAAAGCAAATGACATCAAATATACCGCTTGAAAGTAAGGGGCGGACCTTACTTGCATGGATTGATTCAGATGCTGTGAGCATTGATAACTCGGATCCAAAACACATAAATTGGTTGCGATGTGTACCTTTTATTTTTTTACACGTTGCTTGCCTTGGTGTCTTTTGGGTCGGTTGGAGTCCCGTTGCATTAATCATGTGTTTGGCGTTCTTTTGGCTAAGAATGTTTGCGATTACCGCGTTTTATCACCGTTTTTTTGCGCACCGTACATATAAAACTAACCGCGTTTGGCAGTTTTTATTTGCCGTACTTGGTAATTCTTCCTGCCAGCGCGGCCCATTATGGTGGGCTGCACATCATCGTAAACATCATAAGTATGCGGATAAGCCCGAAGACCTTCATTCTCCCATTCAGCATGGATTTTGGTTTAGTCACGTTGGTTGGTTTTTATCAGATGGTGGCTATAAAACTGACTATACGGTGATTAAGGATCTCGTTAAATTTCCAGAACTCAAATTTCTTAATCGTTTTGATATTCTAGTGCCTGCCATTGCAGCGCTGTCGGTATTCGCTCTGGGTGAGTATTTACTAGTGGCCTATCCCCACCTTGAAACCAATGGCTGGCAGTTGTTGGTCTGGGGTTTTTTTATTTCAACGTGCTTATTGTTTCATGCAACGTTCACTATTAATTCATTAGGACATCTCTTGGGTAGTCGCCGCTTTGAAACTAAAGATGATAGTCGTAATAACCCTTGGTTTGCATTATTGACCTTAGGGGAGGGGTGGCATAATAACCATCACCGTTTTGCCGTATCGACACGCCAAGGCTTTTATTGGTGGGAAATAGATATTACCTACTATTTGTTAAAGATTATGAGTGCTGTCGGCATTGTGCGTGATTTAAATCCCGTACCGAAACATATATTAATGGAAGGTCGTAGCAAAGCGACTAAACCGATAGCGGCTGATAGCTAGCGAATTGGTGACTTTAGGAGAACTACAATGACAGCAAAAAAGCTTAATCATGCCAATCAATTAACGGCTCAATTCAAGCACCTGTACGCAACGTTGAACCATGCCAATAGCGGGTCGGACTTGATCGATCAGGTCTATCATCAGGACATGACCTTTAAAGATAGCTTTCACAGCATTAATAGCCGCGATGATTTTAAGCAGTATTGTGCTTCACTTTATGAAAACTTAAGTGCGTGTGATTTTGTGTTTCATAAAAGTTGGATCACTGAAAACGATGCGATGTTGACGTGGACCATGACGTTTAGTCACCCTCGCTTGCGAGGTGGCCGCTCGATTAGTGTTGAAGGTGCGTCTGAAATTAGTTTTAATGAAAAAATTTACGCGCATCAGGACTATTTTGATGGTGGTGACTTGTTATATGAACATATCCCACTTTTAGGCTCAGTGATTGGTTTTTTAAAGAAACGAATGAATGCTTAGTGTGAGTAAAATATTTGACCCTAAAGTGCAAAATAGTGATGGATTTGAGGTGAATATGAGGTTAAGAAATAAATGAAATATGTATGGTTAGTTGGCGCGTCTTCGGGTATCGGTGAAGCCTTAGCTAGGCAGTTGTCAGGTCAGAATACAATGGTGTTTATTAGCGCTCGTAATAAAACAAAACTGGCTGAGATGGCCGAGCTGTCGAGCGATAGTCTAATTCCGGTTGCTTTGGATATCTGTGATGACTGGTCTGTCGCTGCGGCAGTGAAACAGATAAGAGTTCATACTGCGTCGCTTGATCAAGTGATTATCAATGCAGGTACCTGTGAGTACATCGATTCTGATGAAATTGATGTGGGTGTTGTTAAAGACGTAATGGAAACCAATTTCTTTGGCGCTTTGAGTGTAGTAAATGCGGCGCTACCGATGTTAAGAGCAAAAAACGAATTATCAGCCACGCAGCCAAAACAAGCCCAGCTCGCTTTTATGTCAAGCAGTGTTACCTATCAAGCGCTCCCCAGAGCCGGTGCTTATGGTGCCTCAAAAGCTGCTTTACGCTATTTTGCAGAGTGTTTACGTTTGGATTTGCAACATGAAGGTATCGATGTTCGTGTCATAAGTCCGGGGTTTGTGAAAACACCACTGACCGATAAAAATGATTTTCCTATGCCATTTAGAATTAGTGCCGAGCAAGCTGCTCAGCGAATTGAGCAAGGTCTTAACGCCAATAAATTTGATATTAGTTTTCCCCGACGCTTTACAAGTTTACTCAAATTAGTCAGTTTTTTGCCTGACAGCGTAAGGTTTAAATTGCTAGGAAAAAGTTCACGCCATGCAGGTCACGGTACACCTAATAACAAATCGTCTGTTTAAAACTTTTCACGGAAAGAAATTTAGGAAAATATAGTATGACAAGTAAGCAACGTATCGCGGTGATAGGTTCAGGAATATCAGGTTTATGTTCTGCCTATTTATTGAGCCGGGAGCATGAAGTGACACTCTTTGAGGCCAACAATTACCTTGGTGGTCATACTAATACCGAGGATGTTGAGTTGAATGGCCGGTCATATCCAATTAATACGGGTTTTATCGTATTTAATGACTGGACCTATCCAAATTTTATCAAGTTAATGGATCAGTTAGGCGTTGTAAGTGAAAATTCTGACATGAGTTTTAGCGTGCGCTGTGAAAATACTGGCCTTGAATATAATGGCACCAATTTAAATAGCTTGTTTGCGCAACGACAGAACCTATTTAAACCGCGTTTTTTAAAAATGGTCTACGATATTATTCGCTTTAATAAGCAGACGACTGCGATGCTTGAAAACAACTTAGTGACGGATGAAGAGACATTAGGCGAATTCGTTCAAAAAAATAAGTACTCAAAAAGTTTTGTGAATTATTATATCGTACCGATGGGCGCGGCCATTTGGTCAGCCTCTGAAGAGGTGATGCTAGCTTTTCCTCTAAAATTCTTTCTGAACTTTTTTAATAACCACGGTATGCTTAGTGTCGATGAACGGCCTCAGTGGCGAGTAATTTCGCAAGGTTCCCGATCTTATGTCGACCCGATCACTCAGCCCTATAAAGAGCGTATTAAACTCAATACGCCGGTCACCAACGTTGAGCGTAAACAAGACGGTATCAATGTTCATACAGCCAAAGGTGAGGTGCTTGAGTTTGACCAAGTCGTATTGGCTTGTCATAGCGACCAAGCTTTGCGAATGCTAGATAAACCAAGCAAACAGGAAAGTGAAATTTTAGGCGCTTTACCTTATCAAATGAGTGAAGTCGTACTCCATACTGACACACGCCTGATGCCGAAAAAAGAGCTTGCCTGGGCGAGCTGGAATTATCATATTCCACAGCGCGCTAACGACTGTGCCATGGTGACGTATAATATGAATATACTTCAAAATTTTCACTATGCAGAGGAAACCTTTCTCGTTACTCTTAATCGTGGTGTGGAGATAGACCCGAAAAAAATTATCAAAACATATCAGTATGCTCACCCTGTTTTTACCCAAGATGGCATTCGTGCTCAGCATCGTTATGACGAAATAAATGCACATAATAGAACGCATTTTTGTGGTGCATACTGGTTCAATGGCTTTCATGAGGACGGGGTTAATAGTGCATTACGTGTTGCAAAAAGCTTTGGAATAACCTTGTAATGAAACGCTTACCGAACCGTCTAAATGTAAATAGTGGTATCTATGTTGGGAAAATTCGTCACCGACGCTTTGTACCCAAGGCGCATAAGTTTAGTTATCCCTTATTTATGTTATATTTGGATTTGGATGAACTGCCGCAATTATTTGCTCAAAAATGGTTTTGTTCTTTAGAGCGTTTTAATATTGTTAGCTTTAAGCGTGAAGATTACCTCTCACCCGAAAACCCTTCTTTAAAAGATGCGGTCATAGAGAAAGTGACAGCAAGCCTAGGAGGCTCGGTTCAGATTCATTCGGTCAGAGCCTTATTACATGTGCGTTATTTGAATGTTGTGTTTAATCCAGTGGTGTTTTACTACTGTTTTGATAGTGATAATAAGCCAGTAGCGATTCTCTCCGAAGTCACAAATACGCCTTGGGGAGAAAGGCATCATTATGTTTTACCTATTAACGAAAGCTTGTCTAATGATGCCATTCAAAAACAGACTTTATCGAAGAATAAGTTCGAATTTCTATTTGATAAAGCTTTTCATGTGTCGCCCTTTAACCCTATGAATATGGCTTACCGGTGGATATTTTCAATCCCGAGCACGCGTTTGCATGCACACCTGGAAAATAGGCTTCTTCCTGTTAGAAATGAAACCATACACGAGGAAGCAGTGAGTTCTGATGTCATAAATGAGAACCTAGAAAATAGAGATGAGAAGCATTTTGATGCGACGCTTATATTGGAACGAAAAGAATTTGATCGTGAGTTTGGGAAAATACTGATCCAATATCCATTCATTACCGTAAAAGTAATCATAGGTATTTATTGGCAAGCATTTAAGTTGTTGCTTAAGCGTGTACCATTTTACGACCACCCTAAATTTAAAGATCAGGAACATGTGTAATTGCCTTTTGGCAATATAGTCCTGAGCTAACGAATAAAAGAAATTTAAAGAGGCTTACACATGAACCAAGCAACTGTTTCACCTTCAATCAAACAGAAAATTAGCCCAAAAAATCAAATTTTTAAAGAAAATAAACGTTTGATTTTTTCTGGACTGGCTAAAAAATTGCTATTTCGACAACTTGAAAAACTACATACTGGTTCGCTTGTGTTGATCGAAGGTGGGGCCCGTTACGAGTTTAGTCAAGATTCCTCTAAGGTTCACAGTGAATTGGACACAGACTTGTATGCTGAGATCCATATCCATGACCCTAGTTTTTATGCTGATATTTTATCGGGTGGCAGTATCGGTGCCGCTGAAGCATTTATTACTGGCGACTGGAGTTCGCCAGACTTAACGCAGGTTATGCGTTTGCTAGTGCGTAATATGGATATTCTTGACCAGATGGAAGGCGGTGTCGCAGCGTTGTCGAAACCCATATTGAAATGGGTACACTTGCTCAACGAGAACTCCGAAAAGGGTTCTCGTCGTAATATTGCGGCTCACTATGACTTAGGGAATGACTTCTTCGAGTTATTTTTAGATCCAACCATGATGTATTCTTCAGGTATTTTTCAGCATAAAAATTCCACAATGTATGAAGCCTCTGTCTATAAGCTCAAACGTATTTGTGACAAGCTAAAGTTAAAGCCTGAAGACAGGGTCGTTGAAATTGGCACCGGATGGGGTGGCTTCGCATTTTACGCGGCAAAAAACTATGGCTGTCATGTTACCACCACCACTATTTCTGAGCAGCAATACAGCTTTGCCAAACAGCGGGTTGAATCGGCAGGACTTAGTGATAAAATTACGCTTCTAAAAAAGGACTACCGCCAGCTCGAAGGAAAGTTCGATAAGTTAGTTTCTATTGAAATGATCGAGGCGGTTGGTTGGCAGTATTACGAAACATTTTTCAAGACGTGCTCATCTTTATTAAAAGACAACGGCGTCATGCTTATTCAGGCCATCACTATTGAAGATCAACGTTATGAAGCAGCTAAGCGAGATGTTGACTTCATAAAACAGTTTATTTTTCCAGGAAGTTGTATTCCTTCTATTAACGCCTTATCGACGGCATCAATGAAAGCAAGTGATATGCGGCTGACTGATCTGAGTGACTTTGCGCAGGATTATGCCCGCACCCTAAATAATTGGGCGGTTAAGCTCGGTGAAAATTTAGAGGAAATTTATCAGCTTGGTTATAGTGAAGACTTTATTCGTATGTGGCGTTTCTATTTAAGTTACTGTGAAGGCGGCTTTGCAGAGCGTGCGATAGGCGTTAGTCACTTGGTTTTTGCTAAGCCGCTTCACAGAGAAGAAACCTTAAGAAATGCAGTATTAGTATGAATGATTCTAGACCTTGTTTAAATGAGCCTTTTGTCTCTTCCTATAAGGTGGCAAAACATGAAAAGTGGCATATTTTGTTAAATGCGCTGCTATTTCAGTGTCTTTGGTTTTCCATCATGGTGTTTGAGCAATTCGGCTTAGTACTATTCTTAGGTGCTTTATTAGGACAGTTTTTTTATCAGCGGTATGTTTCTAAAGCAAACATGACATTTACTTTGCCATTGGTCGTTTTTGTTTTAGGTATGTGTATCGATATTAGTTTTACTGTGTTGGGGCTCTTCAGTTTTCCCAGTAATGAGCTAAACCCTAGCATCGCGGATATTCGACTATTTTCTATACCGTTATGGCTAATAGTAATGTGGTTAGGTTTTGTGCTGACTTTACAGCACTCTTTGCAATGGTTAAGAGCGCGTAGGTATGTGTGTGTTTTAGCTTTCGCTATATCTGGGCCACTTTCCTACATGGCCGGTCAAAAGTTCGGCATGATTCAGTTTGGTGATGACGTCGGCTTCTATTTAATATTGTCATGGGCCTTAGTCGGTTGGGTGGCATCATTTAAGATTGTAGATAAATCAAAGGTATAGAGGAGATATGACTAGACTCTGTCTGAAGTCTTTCGCTACTTCCAAAGGTTTTTTTCTTGGTTTGACCATCTGTGTAGTTTGCTTTTTTTCAATTTTTGCAAATGCTAATACAGAGTTGCTATTTACCGGCAAAGCGTATGACTTAGACTCTGAGCACCTACTTTATGTCGAACGGCACAACATTAAATTAACTGCGGCGGGCGAATACTTATCAAGTCAGGTGAATTACTTCGACCCAGACGGCAAGCTGATAGCGACTAAATATCTCGACTTCTCAGATAGCCAAACGATGCCAAAGCTGCGCTTTGTTGATGGGCGAATCAACGCAAAAATTGAAGTAGAAACCTTTGATAAAAAAAAGCAACATGGCGTGCGTATTCTTCAAGAGAGAGGTAGCGAGCGTCAAGTATCAGAAGTAAAAACAGAAGATAAGCAGACGTCAATTATTGATGCAGGGTTTAACCTTTACGCCATGTCTAACTGGCAAAGGCTGATAGAAGGGGGCACCCTAGAAATGGACTTCTTAGCACTCACTCGTTCTGAGTATATAGGGTTTAAATTAGAACCCGCAAACCTTGAAAATAAAGCGGAGACGGGGCACATGGTATTGAGTTTAAGTCCTCAAAACTTCTTCATTAGTTTACTGATGGAACCCATTTATTTGACGTACGACATTAATAGCAAACGCTTGATACGTTTCGAAGGGCTGACCAACTTAGAAATGGTAGAGCAGGGCAAAGGCCTTGGTGATAACTTTGTCGCTAGAATTGAATACTCTTATCTGTAAAGCCGAGTGACAAAAATATATGTACTAAGGTTATAAATATTGAGGAAGTAGATGTTAGCATTTCGTAGTGTCGGTATTTTATACTTATTATCAGCCCTTTGGTGTGCGTTAAAACCTGAGCTAGCCGCTGATTTTTTAGGTTTTCAATTTAGTCACGCTGTAGGCAAAGCTGAATTTTTCTCTGTCTATGGTGGACTTCAGTTCGGAATAGCAATAGCAATATTAGCGTGTTCAGTGATGCCAGCTTATCTACTAGGGGCTAGTTTTTTTGCTTTTCTTGTTTCCTTTGGCTTGTTTGGTTTTCGTCTATTGAGTGTCATCCTGATCGATCAGAGCCCAGTCTTAATTTACATGTCGTTCTTGGAAGGATTTCTAGTTTTTTTGTTGTTTACCGTCTGGCGGAAGCAAGTAGCCATTAAAAGATATTTCTAAGCTGCGCTAATAAATATGGTTATCAACAAGCTTAAAATGCTTCCTCATTCATGGCGTCATGTCAGGCAATCAATCAATTGGCGGATCAAGGTTTTGACTTAAGCCTATCAATTAACATTTTAACCATTAACCTTAATCAAAGGGACTTCGCTGAGTTTACCATTTCACTATTCGAGAAATATCAAGTTGTACCCGGAAATATTATTGGAAATTACTGAAACAGCGGTTTCTTCAAATATTTTCAATATGGTCAAAATTATTCAGAAAATTAAAAATACTAGCGTTAAAATGTCGGTTGATGACTTTGGCACGGGTTATTCCTCTTTATCTCATATTAAAGACCTATCTGTTGAAAAAATTAAAATCGATAAGTCATTAATTACCGACATCAATAAGCTACATCATAATCGAGCTATTGTTAAAGCGGCAGTGGATATGGGGCACGGCCTGGGCTTTCTATTAATCGCCGAGGGCGTCGAAGATGTGGAAACCTTAAACGCATTAAGAGAGATAGGTTGCGATTGTATTCAAGGTTACTATTTAGCTTAGCCACTTCCCCTTCAAGCACTATTTGACTGGCTGAATCTGCACAATTTATTACCCCAACATATGAAATATTAAACGGTTAGGCTATTAGCATCGCCCTAGTTTTTACCTCGTTTATGTAAAATCGAATAATTTCAAATAGCTTCTGTTTCTTATTAGGGATTAGGAAGGGTGAATACTTCTGTCAACTTTTTCTAGTCTAATACAGGATAATTTTACTGGAACGCGGCAAGTTATTGCTAACTCGTTAGTTGTAGAGGAACCATATTCAAGTAGGAAATATACCGACCCTTTATTGCATTTCGCCTATCTCTAATTACAGTCTTTCAGAATTATACTAACCCTTGATTCGTATGTATTATTTTTCGATAACGTTAATTATAACTTTCTTTATTCCAGCGATATCCGTGACTATGGGAACAGCTAACGTCTTTTATAAAAGGTGTACTATTTATTTTATAAGATCTTATATACGGGTATACCAGAGCTCAATCAATACCACGGTTTAATCAATTAGGTAATTAAAGCGCTCGTCACGCATGTTTATGATCAAAAAAGCGAAGGTAATGTTATCGCGGTGTTTGTTTAATGTTCGCTATCTGCGACGAAGTTGACATCCAAGTTTAAGAACCTCACATTATTAACACGCAATAGGTATGAATATTCGGTTTTATCGTTAAATAATTAAAGGGCGTATACTTTGATAGCACTTAGAAACGCTGCCTAGTGAGGAATACCGTTATGTATGAATTAAACCTAAGCTCTAAAGGGAAAAAAAATAGGCAAACAGAAATGTATGACCTGAGCAGGGATCGCCGAGATTTTAGCAGAAGAGAGACCGTAACTTTCTTGCCATCAGATCAACCCAAGGTTGAACAAAGGCATAGAGAGCGTCGCACGGATAGTAGGCCGTTAAAAGGATTTCCTTTCTTACCCTAAATAATGCTTTCTTCCTCTCTTATTTAACCCGTTTCTTGGGGCTTTTTATGAATTACGAATTCAGAACCCCTCAGTCTAGTTGAGTTGTTATTCAGCAATTAGGGATTCATTATAAAGGGTATGTTTAGAAGACACGTAACTGAGAGTTAAACGTTGGAGATTAAAATATGGCTGATTCTCAAGCGTTTAGGGGGATCGCATCAGTTTAAGAACAAACATAATACGTAGATTTGCAGAGGTCAATTGATCAATACATACGCTCAATTACAACGTTAGCAACAGGACCATTCCACTAATAGGTTTCGCGTGATAGGTCAGCTTCGCCGTGAATAGTTAGGCTAGGGAAAATAAACCCTTCTCCATCTTCTTCAGGTGAAAAGGGCGCATCGCCACAATGTGGGCCAGGAATGTTGGCATAGTATTCATCATTAGTTTCTGTTCCAGCGTAGTAGGCGTTAATTTAGTAGGTTGCTTTTCCGTATTTAGGTAGCTTTGCACCTTGTAATGCTAGCATCGTATCGTTAGTAGGAAGTAATATTGCAATTATACTAATTTTTTTAAATTTACGCGTACCATCAATTTCAACTGCTTGTCCCGGAGCAAGTAAGCCACTGTACTCGCTGTTGAGTGAATATTATGAGATTCAGAAAGTAGCTCGGTGAGTGGTGCAATATCACCACCTTCAGCAACACGAGAAACTTCCTCAGATGTACTTTCATCTACCTCAAATAAACAAATGTCTCGGTTATGGGGGTGGCTAGAAGTGGGGTAAAGCTGATACCTTTAGTGATATTTGTGACCGTGACTTTATAATGGTTTTGCCAGCGGTAATTACCTGCATTAACGTGTGTCGAAAGTAGTACAGCGGCTATTAGTGTGACAAAACCGAATTTTATTTTCATGTTATGTACTCCTTTATTTATGATTATTAATACAGAGTGGAGAATGAGGTTTGTACTTATTCGCTACGTAGCTTATTAATAAGTAGTCACTTAAAGGCCACACAAATATCATATTTCCATCACAAATATTTAATTGTGTATGGCGGTTAATAATCAGGGTTTGAAT
>JBLHVH010000097.1:0-11675 GCA_047628385.1 Oleiphilaceae bacterium | reverse complement strand
TTTCACATGACCTTGGTTACGAAAGTCAGAGTGCATTTATTACCATGTTCCGCAAAGCAATGGGAAAAACCCCTGGCCGTTATTTTAACGATATAAATACTTAAATGATGACGTTTTGACCTTGATGCTTCACCAACTTTGCTTGATACCCCCAATACTCTGCAATACTTTGCTCTGTTAAGCATTCAAGGGGTGAGCCTCGCTCCATTAATCGACCACCATGAAGCACAATACATTGATGGCTGTATGCTATTACATGGTTTAAGTCATGTAAAATTGCCAGTGATGCATAACCCTGCTCTTCACATAAATTTTTAATTAATTTAAGAAGTGAATGCTGCTGCCCTAGGTCTTGTGCTGATGTTGGTTCATCTAATAACAACAATGGCGGCTTAGTCGCCTGACATAATTGCACTAACACTCTCGCCAACTGCACACGCTGCTTCTCTCCTCCAGATAATTGAGGGTAAGAGTTATCAAATAGGTGATAACAACCGGTGCGCGTCATTTCAGTTTTAATTTGTGCCCGCGCGTCTTTTTGTGTCATAGACAGTGGTGTTAACCCTAGCGCGACAACCTCACCGGCTTTAAATGGAAAATTTAATTGGCTACTTTGAGGTAATACGGCCAGATGTCGGGCTCTTTCTAATGGCGGCCATTGAGATAATGGCCTGTTATGAAAGCGTATGTCACCTGATGAGTAGATGTCATCACTTATCGCTTTTAACAAAGTCGATTTACCTGCGCCGTTAGTACCGATCACAGCACTCAGTTCACCTGATACGATCGAAACAGTATCGATTGATAGAATTATTTTGTCTTTTACGCGACACTCTAACGCTTGAACTTCTAACATTTAGAGTCCTCCTTTTCGGCGAAGTTGTAGCAGTAGAGCCAGAAAAAAAGGTGCCCCTAATAATGCGGTAATGAGCCCAACCGGTAATTCAGCTGGCTGAACCAAAGTACGCGCAAGCAGATCAGATAATAACAATAACAATGCACCACACAACGCGGATAAAGGTAAGAGCGTTGTATGATTGGGCCCTAAACTCATTCTGACTAAATGCGGTATCACTAAACCTATAAAACCAATCATTCCAGAGCTAGCCACGGCGACCCCAACCCCAATTGCTACGAGTACAATCAGTTTTAGTTTCATCGCTTCTACAGAAATACCAAGATGCCTGGCTTCTGCCTCCCCCAAAAGCAAAGCATTTAAGGCATTCGCTTGGCGTTGAAAAGCCCAAAACAAAGTAAGCATCGTGATAAAAGATAACCATAGATATTCAGAATTTGCGCCTGCCAGTGATCCCATCTGCCATAGACTTAGCGCGCGTAATTTTTGATCATCCGCAAAGTATGAAATGAAACCGATCAATGCGCCTGAGAAGGCTGAAATAGCCACGCCTGCTAGTAGTAGCATTAATACAGAAGTGCCCTCTGAGGATTTTGCTAACCGATAAACTAATAAGGTGGTTACTAACCCACCAAGAAATGCAAAAAGAGGAATACTCCAAACACTTATGCTTACAGGAAAAAGACAGATCGCTAACACAGCCCCGACAGAAGCCCCAGATGAAACCCCAACAATCCCAGGATCGGCAAGTGGATTGCGAAACAAACCCTGCATCACGGCACCACATTGGGCAAGCATCGCGCCAACCATTACAGCGAGTAGAAGCCTTGGTAAGCGTAACTCCATAATCACGACTTGCTGATACTGCTCTAGCGTGTTGTATTGAGTGCCTAATAAAGAATCAAATAAGGTTAAAATACCTTCTGATGAAGATAAATTCATGGGCCCAGTCACCAGCGAAAATATTGCAAAAATTACCAATAGCGCAATTAATACATAGCGCGCTATGATGAAACGTTTAAGTATATCTATTGGTAATACGGAAACGATTGACATACCTATTTCTCAAGCGAAGAATTAAGGTATTGTGCAATGCTTAATGCCTCTTTAAGTGCTGCGACACTTAACCCGGCAACAAGTGATCGACCATCAATACCTTTAATTTTCTTTGTTTGCACAGCCTCGCTATATTGAAGGCTAGTTTGAGCCTTTAATAATTCCTCCACTGCGAGAGAAGGTGAACGTCCTGCAACAAGAATGACGGTAGGTTTCATCGCCAATAATGATTCCGCTGATACATTACGATAATTCTCAAAGTCACTGATATTTTTTGCACCAAGAAGGGTAATTAATGCATCGCCATTCGTTCCTTTTCCTGCAAGCCTTAACTTACTAGGGTCCATACTCAGTAAAAAAGCGATCCGCTCTGCTTTTAAAGACTGTTTTTTTAGTCTGTTTGCTTGCTCATCAATCCATTGCGTTAATTGTGCACTTCTCTCTGTCTCGTTAAGTTTTTCGGCAACCAGATTGATATTGTTTTTTAACGCATTAATTGTTTTCGCGATGGGTAATTGCAAGAATGGAATACCTGCTTGTGTTAATGTTTTCATCACATTATCTGGTCCCATCAACTCACTGCCAATCACGATACTCGGTTTTAAACTAAGCAAGCCTTCAGCTGATAAATTTCGATGATAGCCAATATTAGGAAGTTCTTTAAACCCTTTAGGTAGTTGGCTTGTGACATCTACTGCAATCAAACTATTCTGTTGGTCAAATTCGAATAATAGATTTGTCACAGACGCATCGGTACTAATAATACGATGTTCTGGTTTAAATTCTGGTGTCGCTGCCATCGCGTTCATCACCATGCATAAGCACGCAAACACCAGCAGTTTTAGTGGTCTAATAAAATGGTTTACGTTCATCATATCTCAGGTTCCATTAGAATTTGAGCATCACTTAAGCCACGCTCGTTAATGAGAGCAAGTAACTGGAGTAGTAACTCAGCGTTTGTGTCGGGTTCAGTGGCAATAAGCAAAGATTTTGGCGACTGCTCAAGCTGTAATACAAGTGCTGATTTGAAACTAGGCCAATCGTTGTATTGCTCGTTTAGCAATTTATTATCACCTAAATCATCACTGCCTTTTCGCGCGATAGTTAATTGCCACCTGGGTGCATTGGCTTTTAAGCTAATGGTAATGCTTTGTTTTTTCTCCACCATATTTTCTATTTGGCTATCGGTATTAGGTATATCTATAGGCAAAGACAATAAAGATGAGTTAGCCGTGAGCAGTAAAAAGACCACAACAATAAATACGATATCTATCAGTGCAGTTAAGTCTGGTCCGTTACTTAATGTTGATCGAGTTGCTACACGAATCATTTAAGCAACTCAACTGAAATACCGTCTAATTCAAGATTATGAAGATTCATTTTTTGTTCGATTGTTTGCACAATTTTATCAACCCATATCTGAAAGCCATGGGCACCGAGCAAAGCGGGTACCGCAATCACTAAACCTGCGGCGGTTGTTTTCATCGCAACGCCAAGGCCATCTGCTAACATGCTCGGTTCAATTGGGCCGTGATGAATAGCTAAGCTGTCAAATACTTGAATGAGACCAATAACCGTACCTAGCAACCCTAATAGCGGTGCAAGTAAAGCCATAACATTAAGTAAACGAATACCACTCTGGAGTTTAGCTTGTTGTTTCTGCAGCCATACCGCAGCGATATCTTCTCGGATGCCCCGAGATGCTAAACCATGTCGTTTTATAAGTTGCTGACTTTGGCTATTCATATAGCTTGAAAAACTGTAATAACTTAATACCGAAAAGCGCTCAACTAAAATTACTAATGCAAAGAATGAACAAAAAAACAAAGGATAACTTAGAGGGCCTAGTTGTTTTTCTATCAACGTAAAACTTATGATTTCCATGATTAAGGCCTTTAATTTAGTACAAACTCAATGGGAATTTTTACACGCGATGCGATGGATACATCCGCTTGCGTATGTGGCATAAACGCCCATTGAGAAACCGTTGCTAATGCCGCACTGTCCAATGCATTCACACCCGAGCTTTCAGTAATGATTCGCTTGGTTTGTTCGCCAAATTTGTTTAACCATATTTCTAGCCACACGGTCCCCTCTTGCCCGCGTTTTCTGGCAATCGTGGGATATCGAGGACTTTTTGGCGGCGTTAAAAAAGAAGGCCTGCTCATTAGCGGATTTCGTGATTCCTCACTGGTATTAACCAACTGATGTGAGACAGAGGAACCTTTATTTGCTGCCTGATTGTCTTCACTCTGCGCTATGTCATTTTCAATTGGCACGTCAGGATTGGAAATTTCAATCTCTTTTTTTACAAACGAAGACTTCTTATCGACTAGAGCCGGTGTCTGCGACTTATTGGGTCGCTCTGCTTTAGCTTTAGCGATTAGCTTTTTCTTCTGCACTTTACTAGCCTCAACTTCAGGGCGCTCTTTTGTTGATCGCAAACCTGATTCGCTCACCTTTACAAAACTAATCTTCAATTGATCGATAGACACTGATTTTTGTGCCGTGATGTTTCTTTGGTAGGGAATCAGTTCTGCCGTCGCCCATGAGTTTACGATCAGACTAATTGTTAAAATAGTCAATCGATTCAAATACCGCCAAGGTAGCCTAATAAAGGTCATATTAGAATATGTTGTTATGCTCACTTTCTAACTCACTATTTATCCAATGATTGAATCGTTTCTCGATAAGTAGCGCATCATACCTCTAAATAACAATAATGCAAACAATAATGATTCGCATTTACATAATGATTTTTTGTATGTAGAATGCGCACTTTCAAGAGGGCCAAATAGAGTTTGTTTTGCTGAACTACCTACAAAGAGGGAAAGGCGACCATTTTTTATATACCGACATAAATAAATAAGCCCAAAAATGATGCGTTAGTGTTTATTAATCAACTATTAGGAAAACGAAGTATGTCTCATCTCCGCTCTTTTAAGCCATTTACCCATTCAATATATGGCTTGCTAGTCTTTAACTGTCTGGCCCATACGCCTGTTATGGCGACAGAATCAAACGACGATCAACCAGAAGCCTTTGCCTTAACGAAAGTCTTAGTCTCTGCAACACGTGTCGCATCACCATTAAGTGAAGTCTCTCGCCCGGTTTCAATTGTCGACACCCATCAACTTGAAAGTATGCAACCACAGTCTGTCGCACAGGCTATACGCTATGAATCAAATGTAAACGTTGCAGGTGGACCGCGTGCTGGAAGTCAATCCGTTAATATTCGAGGTTTAGAAGGCAGTAAAGTATTACAAAGTGTCGACGGTATACGTCAGGTATTTGAATCTGGCCATCGGCCTAGCTATTTTTTAGACCCCGCATTACTAAAAAGCGTTGAAGTGATAAAAGGACCTGCGAGTACATTATGGGGTTCGGGCGCTCTGGGTGGCGTCATATCTCAAAATACCATAGAGGCTGCCGACTTACTTAAAGCAAATCAAAATATTGGCGGCTTTATAAAGACCGGCTTCAATAATAATAACGATCAAGCGTCTTATGTAACAGCATTAGCCGGACGAACAGACTCGATTGATTGGTTACTCAGCGCTTATTTTCGCGATAGTAATGACCCCGACCTTGGAAACGGCAAGCACTTAGAGAACGCGGCCAAAACAGATCATGGCATCTTAGTAAAATCGGCTTGGCAGCTCGATGAAGATCAAGCAATTAACATTATTTACCGCACCTCAAACGAAGAAGGTGAAATACCCTCTAATGGAACCGTTAATGTTAATGGCAGCAGTGTTTTTTTAATCGACCGAGAAACCAATACTGACAATGCCTCAATTGCCTATGATTTAAATACAGATTCGACGCTAATCAACGGCAATATTAATGCTTATTGGAATCATATCGAGATGCAAGAATCCCGTGTCAGTGATGGTCGTGGCGATCGCACCGAATTAGATGTTTATGGTTTATCGCTTAAGAACACATCTGAATTTAATCAGTTCTCTCTATTCTATGGGCTTGATGGTTATTCTGAAGACTTTAAAACAAACAGAGGTGGTACAAACCGCCCCACTCCGCCAGAAGCTTCAACTGATGTTTGGGGGGCGTATGTTAACGCTAACCTTAAAATCTACGATAACTTCCGCATTGAGTTAGGTGCGCGTTACGACCAATTTAAGACTGAAGCAAAAAAATTAAACAGTAAGCAAGATGATGATGCTGTTTCACCCTCTATTGCATTCGTGTGGCAAGCAAATGATGCGATAGAGTTCATTCTACGCCACGACCAAGCTTTTCGCGCACCGAGCTCAGAGGAACTTTATACTACAGGCACCCATTTTTGCATGGGACCAGGGTTCTGCAATACCTTCGTATCTAATCCAGATCTGGAATCTGAAAGTGCGACGAATACCGAGTTAATGGCCCGCATCCAATTTGAGCCAAACAGTCATGGTGGACAACTCTACGTCGAAAGTTCTTATTTCGAAAACAAAATCGATAATTTTATCGAACAGATTGTCTCTGACCCAACGTTCTTTCCCATTATGGACCCAGGAACCACTACCTGGATTAATGTGAAAGATGCGGTAATTAAAGGATTTGAAATCTCCACCGTGTATCAACAACAGGCCTTTAGTTTAAAACTGGCTTATGGCCGTTCTCGTGGAAAAGATAATGATACTAATGAAGATTTAACGGGTATTCCCGCCGATAAGTTTACCGCAGATGCAAACTATACCTATTTTGATCGTTCATTAATCGTAGGTATGCGCTTAAGCAAAATCGATGCTCAACTGCGCACAAACTATAGCGAAAACACAACAGATACAACATACAAGGCACATACCACGGCTGATTTTTATACCACCTGGTCACCTGCATTTATTGAGGGTGTTAAGCTCGATTTAACCATCAATAACTTAACTGATCGTTACTATCGTCAAGCATGGCAAGAGCTTTATGAACCAGGACGAGAAATCGTTGTATCTACTAAATACTCATTTTAATACAGGTGTATCACTCAATGGAGGCACAGACAAACGTAAAATCAATCGCAGGTACAAATGCTGAAGCACTGCTATGTGCTTTAGCAACATGGGGAAATACTACCACCATTATTCTACATGGCGGCTGTGTATTTGAATTCAAAGGTTCTTTTCCAAAAGGTTCGATTGCAGAGGGGTTTTATAACTTAGCCGGTAATTTCCCTGGTTTTCACGGACATATTCGTCTTGATGCTATTTGCGAAATTGTACTACAGGACAAAAAGCATCGTAATCGTCAAAGCTATGCCTTTGATTTTCAAGACAACGAAAACAAAAGCATATTCAAAGTTTTTATCGGTCGTAATGCTTCTGGAGAACTCATTTCAGAACAAGTAGACGCATTTAAGCGTATTCAAAATAACATCAACATTTACACTTTAGAGGCGTAATACACGATGAAGAACCAAGAATTAGAAAAACGTATTCAGACCGAAATAGTTGAATTTGTTTACTCTCGAAAGAGCCTGCTTTTATCTAGTATTACGCAGGAAGGAAAGCCTTATGCGTCTTATGCCCCGTTTGCATCGGGAGAAACTTCACTCTATGTATTAATCAGTGAAATTGCTGTTCATGCCGTAAATTTACAAAATAACCCACTTGCATCGGTCTTAATTATTGAAGACGAAGATGTTGCAAGTGAACTATTCGCCCGACAGCGAGTGAACTATAGCGTCAACAGTCAGCTGATTGACCCTGGAAGTCAAAATTGGCAGCAGGGGATCGATATTTTAGTCGACAGGCATGGCGAACGTATTAATAATCTATCTAGCCTGACTGATTTTAAACTTTTCAAACTAATACCAACCGAAGGTCGTTATGTGAAAGGCTTTGGTCGCGCTTACGCTTTTAAAGGAGAGTCACTCGCTGGAGAACTTGAACACTTGCGTATTGGCCATAAAAAGAAATCTGCTGCTTAAATCTCTCAACTGAAGAGGGCTAAAGACAAGGGTATTGCACTCTTCACTAATACCAGGCCTTCACATTGCTAACCTTTAGCAATGTGAAGCTACTTATGCATGGAAGCTGTTAAACCAAAACGACGCTCAAATTGTGTTCGAAACCCAGCTTCAAATTTAAACCCAACATCGGCAGCCACCGCCGCCGCCATGGCTGACAAACAACTCATTACTTGGCTAAAGCAGCTCCATCAAATAACGCAACTAACCTTATCCGTCTGCTCTAGGGCTTCGATATTAGGCGCTACGAGTATTTTAAACGGACACCCAGAACGACACATTGTTTGGCTCAAAGTACTTTAAAAGCGTTTGGTGTAGAGTCGAGAATAAATGAACGCATTGTTAGATCTGGAAAAATTGTGACGGCTGCTGGTATTGATTTGGCACTACACATTGTAAAAGACCTTCACGGCCAAGAACGTGCTGAAGTATCCCAATTATTAATCGAATATGACCCTATGCCATCCGTTGACGCAGGGCATCCGAGTAAGGCTTCAAAAGAGGCATATAAGAAAGCAAAAGCCGAAGCAATACGTAATTCAAACAACCTAAAAAATGTAATCTCTATCCCTCATATTTTATGGAGAATAGCTATTCAGAAAACATGAAAGAAATTTATTCTATGAATTTGAGTTCACTGGCGTTCACGTTAGAGCATTTAAAACAAGAGATTATTGATGCGTTAGATTTTGCAATTACCGGCCTGTAACGAGGGTGTAGAAAAATTAAACTACTCTCACTCAAATAAAATTGATTATATTTCACACTAAAAAACGCGTTGCTAGGTAAATTCTTCAGTACATTTCACTTAAAAAATATATTAAACACCGCTCTCCTCACAAAAGTATTCAAATAAAATTGTGAGATTCTATTTTACTACAACCTGAACGCCGCAATATACGGACGGAACGGGATGACAGCTTATTTGCGTGTTTTTGCAAACAAGGTGACAGCGCGCGGAGTCCGATGGAGCTGTTTGTTAAGGCTGTTTAACTAAATACTTATAAGAAACGGCTTAAAACAATAAGGTATGTTTTGTTACTCCTTTAGAGTTTATTATCTAACTCTTGAAATATATAACTATCCCAGCTCTTTGCCGTAATATTTGTTGCTAAAGCTTTCTTACTATTGATTTCAACTCTTGTTGACTCTTTGTCAGTGATAATTTCAATATAGATTGCTACATTTTCACCATAACTAAATACTGTCATTGAACGCTGCGCTAATATTTCGCCTTTTGACTTATTTTCAGTAATTAAATCTAAATCAGACTCATTTATGATGTTTACTATCGCTGCCCAAACTATATCGATATCGTGTTGATAAACTTTAAACGGCCCAGTACCTTTAGCAGCTCTAGCATCGGCTAAAGACGCACACCCACCAACAGTAAGCATATAAAAAACGATCACAAAAATTGAACAATACTTCTTCATTCTACTTCTTCCTCTTAGGTTTAAAAGTTTGGAGCCTTAACGCCGCTAACAATGGTGGAGCAACTTGGCGGGCTTTTTGGTAAAAAAGCGTAACAAGTTGTGGAGTCCATTGGTTAGCCTGCCTAGTGGTGTAGCACTAACTGTTTAAATTTCGACGAACTGAAGTATTTCCAGTTAGCCGTAAATTACTTTAAATTTATACCGAGATTATGACGATATAACTGACTAAACGAAACGTAAAAATTTGAAAAATGACGATTGGCTCAACTTAACTTTCAGCAAGCGTTTGACGAAAACATGAATTCAAATCAATTACAGTTTAGCTACTTAAAACTAGAAACATTTACTCAACTGAATTACCTAAAAATTTGCAAATAAAACCGACTAACGAATCCAGCCCGAAGGGCGTTCATGGCCGGGTTATTAGTATACAACTTCAAACTCTCCAGAATATGAGCTATCATCCTGACCAATAAAATCAAATGACCCCATCAAACGTTCTTCCGATATTTCGAAAACGTTGATAGTTACATCTCTTGGACTAAGAGTATTTGAATTTACCACTGCATCAAACTCACTAGCACCTGAATATACATCTAATAAAAGAGGTTTATGACTACCATTATAACGATACTCATATTGGTATTGCCCGGCACTAATCTCATCCATCATATCGAGCCTAAAACTTAAATAGGAATCTCCATACCTAGCAAATAGTTCTAAGCTTTTGCTTACTCCAATATTGCTATAATACTGCGATAAACAAACATGACTATATTCTTCGACCGAGACAGCCCCATTTAAAATTAAGGCGCCACTATCAAGTAATATTTCTTCACTAATTTTAGAAAGTGTAGTAATTGTTTCAAAACTAAAGCCGGGCTGATATTCATTTTCACTATGGGAGATTTTCTGTAACCTTCCACCTTTTAGTAACTTATAACCATCATCCCAAATATGAAGGTATAGGTTTTTTTTAGTTTTAATGCCATAAGAAGCTGCACCTCCATAATCATGACACTCATTAAACTGGACGCCATTTTCATTGTCATCGAAGAGCATTGTGCCAGTATAGAAGTCACTTTGGAGGTATTCACCTGTTGATATCTTTGTTGTCCGAGTCTCTGTTATAAACTCCCATGTTCCGGTTAAATCGATATCAGTAAGGTCTATTTCATCAACCTTCTTAACAGCACTTTTATCAGAGCTACAACCTGAAATAAGGCATAGGGAGAAAAGTAAAACCATTATTCGCATAAAAACCTCATATCCCTTTAGATGTCATGTTCGATATAAGCCTAATGCCGGCCACAACAGCTTTCCTAATTCCGTTTGGTAGACTTGTTAGGCCTCCCAAGTTTCGATAGTGCCTTTTTCTTCAAGATAGTCGATTACCCTTTCAGCCTTTCTTGTTGTAATTATTTTCAAAAAAATACTTGCGTCAAGGTAAGCGTGAACGAAGCAACGCTTATACTTAAGTTTAAAAGCTGGGATTTCATTATGCACTGTAATCACTGACGACCAAGCTAGGTTTATAACTTTTCTTTTTAAGGCTTCGTCATCAATACTTCGATATATCAAAAGTATTTGTGGTGCCATTTTATATAGGTCAGTATTGCTAATTTCTGACGTTCCTTCCTGTATTGAATACGCTTCGTCTAAAGCAAAGTTTATTTCTCTCAACCAATCTTTAATAGTTGAAGGTTTCTTCATACGCACAATATTTAATTACCTTAGCCTAATATCTTAGCGTTTATACGGAATCCATATAAACTCATTTAAAAACTTTAAGAATAGCATTCTTTAGCACCTAGTAAACCCTTGTTTTAAAGGCATGACGGTAATCTGAGCATATTTTTAGTGTTCACTAAAAAATGAGTTATAGGGAAAAATAAAAGTATCCTTTTTGTTTTTAAGTCAGCCGGCTTTGGAAGTTTAGAAGATATAACTTTACCTATCAACCTACCGTTGTGTAGTCGTCTAAAATGTAGCACTCTTGCTCAATCTCATTATCTATCACGATTTTGAAACTGGCTGAATTACCCTGAAATACACAAGGTCGCCCAGAGGTAGCAAAGTGCGAGTTTCAGATATTTATAGTTGATTTTAATATTTTCTGATTGCATGTTTCCAAGCCATTTCAAAAGGCGGCATTTACCTAAAGGCCTACAATTTTTCTTAATTTTTTATCTCAATTGAGCCACTGGATAATTCTGCTCGCCTATGCAACCAAACATTGGCCAAATGGTCCCAAAAAACACGCGTTAGCATCGTGTTTCTAGTAGCTTAAAAATGCCTTATTTGAAGTAATTCATTGCGCTTTTCTGCGTGCCCTACTCATGTATATTACCACTTAAGTTTC
>JBLHVH010000096.1:0-11693 GCA_047628385.1 Oleiphilaceae bacterium | reverse complement strand
TTGATCTTGGTCAGAGTATCTACTTTTGGCCTGAACAACTTTTCAACACTTAAATGCTTCATCTGTAGTCTATAAGTAAACGACGTGAACGTAACCGGAATGACTCTGTATGGTTTGCATATAAAAGTCTGACTATATATAAACTTTTGGTACTCTTGCTGTCACACCAGTCAATAATTCATAAGAAATCGTACCTGACAAAGCGGCAACTTGATCCACGGAGACATATTTCCCCCAAAGCTCAACACTATCACCAATATTTATCGGATCTAAACCGGTCACATCAATGGCAAGCATATCCATAGAAACACGCCCTGCTAAAGAGGCTATTTGACCCGCAACCACGACAGGCGTGCCGTTTGGTGCATGTCGTGGGTATCCGTCACCATAACCACCAGCGACAATCGCAATAAGCGAATCTCGCTCTGCAGTCCACGTTGCGCCATAACCGACAGACTCCCCTTTTTTTATTGTTCTAAGCGACATAACCGCTGATTCAAACATCATGACGGGACGTAAGTCGCAGTCTTGTGCGCGCTGATTTTCATGAGGCATACCACCGTACAACATAATACCTGGCCTGACCCAATCACGATGAGCTTGGCGATAAAATAACACGCCGCCTGAATTTGAGAGTGTCTGAGGAATATGGCCTAAATCATGGGTTTTAATTAAGGTATCAAAACACTGTACTTGCTGCTGCACCGCTTCTGAATTTGGCCAGTCGCTACCCGAAAAGTGAGTCATACTGGCTTTCAATCGTAAATTGGGAAGCTGATTCAATACCAAAAGCGCTTCAGCGACCTGTTCAATTGAAAAACCTAATCGGTGCATACCGGTATCAAATTTCAAACAGATATCTATCGTCGCATAGTCGCCACAGGTTTTTAGTAACTCAAGTTGCCAAAAGCTATGTAACACCCAAACAAGCGGATGATGTGCCGATAACGCAATACAATCACCACTAAAAGGCCCTTCGAGCACCCAAATAGTGTTTTTAATGCTGCCATCTATAAGATGGCGCGCTTCTTCTGCCGTCGCGACAGCTAAGGTAGCGCCATCTCCTGCGGCTTTAGCCATCTCAAGCAAGCCATGTCCATATGCATCGGCTTTAATCACAACCAGTAAGATAGAGTTTGGCGCTAACGCCTGGGCTATCTTGATATTATGCTTAAACGCTGATCGATCAATCACAGCTCTAACTGGACGACCTTTAAATTCAGTTGAAGTGTGCATACGAGTATTAAGCCTTAAAAGTCATCATCGTAAGAACCCGGCGCCAAGTCAACGAACTTGGTATATTGCCCTTGGAAGGCGAGTTTACACTTACCGATGGGTCCATTTCGCTGCTTACCGATAATAATTTCTGCCATGCCTTTGTCTGGACTATCATCGTTATAATATTCATCACGATAAATAAACATAATAACATCCGCATCCTGCTCAATCGCACCTGATTCTCGTAAATCTGAGTTCATTGGGCGTTTATCTGTTCTTTGCTCTAAGCTACGGTTTAACTGAGACAGCGCAACAACCGGGCACTTCAGCTCTTTTGCCAAGGCTTTTAATGAACGGGATATTTCAGATATTTCAGCCGTTCGACCATCTTTAAAGCCTGGAATTTGCATTAATTGCAAATAGTCGATCATGATCATGCCAATATCTTGCTTTAATTCGCGTGTCACCCTTCTGGCTCTTGAACGCAGTTCGGTTGGACTCAAACCGGCGGTATCATCAATATAAAGCGGTTTGTCCTTTAATATACTCACCGCAGACGTCAGCCTTGGCCAATCATCTTCTTCTAGCTTACCGGAACGAACACGTGTTTGATTAATCATCCCTAAAGATGAAATCATACGCATTAATAACGAGTCACCCGGCATCTCCATACTAAAAACTAATACAGGTTTTTCACTTTTTATGAGTACACTTTCAACGAGATTCATCGCAAAAGCAGTTTTACCCATGGAAGGACGGGCGGCTACGATCACCAAGTCAGACGTTTGCAAGCCTGATGTCATTTCGTCTAAGTCACGAAAACCGGTGGTAACACCCGTAATGGTGTCTGTAGAGTTAAAAAGTAAGTCGATTTTTTCAAGCGTCATGGTCAAAATCGGGTTGATCGATGTTGGGCCGCCTTCTTGCCCTGAACGACTTTCAGCAATTTGAAATACCTTGCGCTCTGCATTATCCAAGAGCTCTGACGTTGTTCGCCCTGCAGGATTAAAGGCACTGTCAGATATTTCACCTGACACGGCAATCAGTCTTCGTAATACAGCGCGTTCATGTACAATATTTGCATAAGCACGTACGTTCGAGGCACTTGGCGTTTTTTCAACTAACTCACCTAAATACGCCATGCCACCGACATTATCTAACTCTTTAGATTGCTCTAACTCTTCTGCTACCGTTACCACATCAAGTGCAGCGCCCATCGTTGCTAAACGGCTAATAACACGATAAATAAAACGATGATCCTGACGATAAAAGTCTTCTTCTAACACTAGGTCGCCAACAACATCCCATTTACTGTTATCCAGCATTAAGCCACCTAAAATAGATTGCTCGGCTTCAATGGAGTGCGGGGGAACTTTAAGGCTTTGAGTATCTTGGTCGATGACGGCCAATGGGGGACTCCTATCATAGCGGTAGGTTGGCGTTGCGGTAAGAATTTAATTCGTAATCCACAAACAAATACGGCCTGAGAATATACATGATATTCCCAGGCCGTAAAAGTAGCATTTTGAAGTTTCAAGTCATGTTAGAAATAATTCTAATCGACTAAAAACCTAGCGTGCTTATTCTTCAGTCACTATTACTCAGCAACAACAGCTAATTTAACCGTTGCTGTTACGTCACTGTGTAATTGTACTGCGATTTCAAAATCACCAACTGTACGCAAAGAACCTTCTGGTAACTTCACTTCAGATTTAGCAACTTCTACACCCGCAGCAGATATCACATCAGCGATATCACGTGTACCGATAGAACCGAACAATTTACCTTCGTCTCCAGCTTTAGAAACGATCGTTACGGCTAAGTCATTCAACTTCGCAGCACGTACTTCAGCTTCTGCCATTTTTTCAGCAGCTGCTTTTTCTAACTCAGCACGACGTGTTTCAAATTCAGCAACATTTGCATCATTTGCAGGGACAGCCTTACCAAATGGAATAAGGAAGTTACGACCGTAACCAGATTTAACGGTTACTGAATCGCCTAAACTACCTAATTTTCCAACTTTCTCGAGTAGAATAACATTCATCTCGTGATCCTCTGTTCAATTGCTATATTATTTAAGTGCAACCAATGGTTCCAACTCAACCCGGAAATTCTTTTTCAAGCTTATTGTTTCGCTTGAACTCTGCTTCTAAAATTCACCAAACTATCTAGCAATGCAAGCACTACCAGTAATATTAGTACAGTGGGAAACAGAATAAAGACCGAGGCATACAAGCCGAATATCCATTGACCACCCAATTTTCTTTTGCCGATCACACCATGCACTAGCGCCAGACCACAGACAATAAAAGGGACTGTGGCGATCATCAAAACTAACACCGGTTCAATGCTTATTACAGATGCTAAGATTACTGCACCCACAACACCCATAACAAAACGCGGGCTTAGCTTCATTTGATGAAACTCTTCCTGCCAACCACCAGGATTAAATAACCGAGCTTGCCACGAGCGCGCCAGAAAAACTGACCCGACTGCCATCCCGTAAAAGGATGCAGCAAAACTTGCGATCATTAATGTTCGAAAAGCGCTATCAAGAATAGTGTCGTATTCATCAGGAGCACTTTTTGCCAGCTCTTGAAGCATTACTTCACCCATTTCCATCAGCATATCGATCATTTCGGGCATTATATAAGGTGCCAACAAGCCTGTTAATAAGCTTATGACACCACCCGCCACCAAAGTGCTTTGCCAGGACACTGTGTATCGCAACACACCCGCCATAGCGAATGTAGATGTTAATACAATCAGTGCACCAGGATCTTGCAAACCAAACCACCAACCCAGTGCAGGGATGATCGTCCAAATAAATACTACTAAGCCCTGACTTAGACCTTGTCGCAAGGTTATTAAAGCAATTGTGGCTGCACCAAACCAAAACATCATTGGTAACAGGACACTAATACTTGCTAATAATATGGCTTGCTTAGGGCCTCGCATGACATATTTTACTAATTCATGCATAAGTCAGCTCTTTGATAGTTTTACTCATAAAAATAGTTCACCACGATTTAAACTTATTCGTGGTGGTTATCTGTATAAGGTAAAATTGCTAGGTAACGTGCACGCTTAATAGCAGTCGCCAATTGACGCTGATATTTAGCTTTAGTACCCGTAATACGGCTTGGTACAATTTTACCTGTTTCTGATACGTAACCTTTTAAAGTTTCGATATCTTTATAATCGATCTGTTTTACACCTTCAGCAGTGAATCGGCAAAACTTACGACGACGAAAAAAACGAGACATAGTCTTCTCCTAGATCTATTGATTAATCTTCAGTTTCTGATTCTGATTCGCTGTTATCAGCGGTATCAGCAGTTTCAGCAACAGTTTCTTCAGCTACTTCAGTGTTCTCAGCTGGTGATTCAGTACGACGAGTATCCGGACGCGGAGGACGACGTTCATCACGCTGCTGGGCAGCTTTCATAGGAGATTCTTCAGTAATCGCTTCTTTACAACGAATAACCAAATCACGAATGATGGCATCGTTAAAACGGAAGTTGTGAGACAACTCATCCAACACTTCTTGGCTACATTCGATATTCATCAACATGTAGTGTGCTTTGTGGATTTTGTTGATTGGGTAAGCCAAGTGACGACGACCCCAGTCTTCTAGTCGGTGAATTTGACCACCGCCAGTAGAAATAAGTTCTTTATATCGCTCGACCATTCCTGGAACCTGTTCACTTTGATCAGGGTGTACCAAGAATATAATTTCGTAATGACGCATATACTCTCCCTATGGGTTGTAGCTTTTAAGTATTTTTTTAAAATAACTTTAAAAAGCAAGGAGTTACAGTTACACAAGAAATACTAACGTCTACCAAGCTGGTAAACATAGATCTCTTGCAGATTTTAGAGCGAGGAATTCTAGTGGCAAACCCCGCGATTTGCAAGGGCTTTCGGGGGATAAGATAGCCTTCAAGTTATTTCCAACTAAACTCAATAGCAGTTTCTAAAACATTAGCGTCAAAACCATTCGCTACTAAACAGTCATTCGGACCTAAAATAGCAAGCACTAAAGTATCACCATAATAGACTAAAGGTAGATGCGACCGCCGCCACGGTGCAATTTTTTTGGCCTGAAGCATCTTTTTGAGCGATTTATTTTGAGCAGAACCAGAGACAATTATTGACTCACCACCGCTTCGCGAGCGAATAGTCATCACTTCATTATGTTTTGGCATTCTTATCAGTAATCGATTACTCGCATAGCGACCAACAGCCGCAGACATAACGTTTAACTCACGCCCACCAATCGTAAAACTGCCTAACAAGGTATCGTGTTCAAATAGCACACCCTGATCACAAAATACTTCATAGTGATAAGACTGATCTTCAACCGCATAGTCGTTTAGATAAAACAAACAACCATTAAAGCGCCGTAAGTGGTTGAGCCCCCAACGCAAAGCTGGCTGCGCATCTCTTTCTGCCGGCATCATCTCTGACCAAATACGCTCAAATATTTTTTCTGACGGGTGTTCAACTGCCAAAATATCTAACCAATACCGTATTAAAAATCGCTGTTGCGCCACTGAATACCTAGACAATAATACTAAGTCTAACGCCAGTTCATCTAGATACTGCGGACTTTTTACGTTTACTATTTCTGTCTCACACCAAGACAATAGCTGCTGATGCGTTTGATCCGAGCGATCAGCCGTTCGACTAATACTATTTAAAACATTTGGCCAACGCGCCTCAAGTAATGGAAGCACGTTATGACGCAAGAAATTTCGATCAAACTGTAGGTCGGTATTGCTATCGTCCTCGACCCACTTTATGCCTGTTTTTTTAATTTCTATTTCTAACAAGCTTCTGGGCAAACCCAACCAAGGACGAAATAAACAACCTGCTGATAGCGATCGCTTCTGAGGGATTCCAGACAAACCTTCGGGCCCTGCACCACGTAATAACCGCATGAGTACTGTTTCAGCCTGATCGTTTAGATGATGCCCTTGCAGCAATACGCCACCTTCAGAAAGATAACTTTCAAAGACACCATACCGTACGTCTCTCGCAGCAGCCTCAAGCCCTTTACCACCCAACACAACACTTACATACTCAACATGGCAAGCCAAACTCATTTCATCACTCACAGACAGGCAATGCTCAGCCCATTCATCCGCAAACTGGCTTAAACCATGATGCACGTGCAGGATTTGAATGATTGGTTTATACGATTTGATTAGATAAGGCAGCGCAAAGGCTAATAATGCCATTGAGTCTAGACCACCACTTAAGGCAACAATATAGCGTTCACTAACAGGGATTGCGCGCACGGCACTTTGAATTGAAGGGTGAAGCTGTTCAAAACTGGGTAATTTAGTCTCTGACATAAGCGATTAGCCGCTTGTATCGCTGCTCCACTAGTTCATCTACATCTAATGCACTTAGGCGATCGAGATTATGAATTAATTCAGCTTTTACTTTGTTTGCCGTTTCTTCAATGTTGCGATGCGCCCCCCCTAAAGGCTCCTCAATAAGCGTGTTAATTAAATTAAGCTCTTTTAGCCTATCAGCAGTAATACCCATTGCTTCTGCCGCATCAGCCGCAAATTCAGCACTTTTCCAAAGAATAGAAGCGCAACCTTCTGGTGAAATTACGGCATATGTCGAATATTGCAACATGTTTAATTGGTCACATACACCAATCGCTAATGCACCACCTGAGCCTCCTTCACCGATCACGGTTGAAATAATTGGCACTTTAAGTCGCGACATAACAGCTAAGTTATGCGCAATAGCTTGGCTCTGTCCACGTTCTTCAGCATCAATACCCGGGTAAGCCCCCGGCGTATCAATAAAAGTAACAATCGGGATATCAAAGCGCTCAGCCAATTCCATCAAACGACATGCTTTTCGATAACCCTCAGGCCTTGGCATACCAAAATTACGACGAACCTTCTCTTTAACCTCTCGCCCTTTCTGGTGACCAATAACCATGACTGGCCGCCCGTCTATACGCGCCAAACCACCAATAATAGACTTATCATCCGCATACATTCGATCACCATGCAGCTCATCAAAATCTGTAAATATTAAGTCAATGTAGTTTTGAGTATAAGGCCGTTTGGGGTGACGCGCCAAACGAGCTACATCCCACGCATTCAAATTTGCAAAAATTTCTTTGGTCTTAACTTTACACTCATGTTCAAGACGCTCAATAATTTCTTGGATATTTAAATCTTGATCAGTTCCGACAAGACGCAACTCTTCAATTTTTTCTTCGAGTTCAGCTATCGGTTGTTCAAAGTCCAAGTAATATAAGTTCATAATATCTAATCATCAGTGTTATTAAGGAGTGTGCTGAGAATGTAGGCTATTTTCAGTCAGATAGCTGAGTAACTCAAGTAATATTGTCGACATTTTAAAGCTTAGACTACTTAAAAGACTTAATACACCAAGCGTACATTTTTACTACCTAGCAAGTATTTTAAGTCATCCATGAGTTCATCCGCTGGTTTTACTCCCCACTCAGTTCCCAATTCAATCAGTGTTTCAGCTTCAGGACGCAAGTACCTTAAGGCCATTTTACACGAGCCATGTTTATAGGGCTCCATGACACTTTTTAACGACGAAACAAAACCATTTTCAAACTGTTTCTGATCGACCAATATTTCCAATCTATCTGCAAAACCGGACCTTGCTTCAAGCAGGCTGCGCACGTTACTCACGCGCAACTTCATCAACCCAGAATAGTCATCAATTTTTGCGACGCCTTCAATCGCAACAATGGTATCTTTTACAATCGCTTCGCGACATTCATCATAGGTATCTGCAAAAAGCATCCCCTCAATACGCCCACTTCGGTCATCGATCGTGACGAAACACATCGTCTGTCCACGTTTATTTTTCATCACTCTAATATCAACAATTAATCCGACAATCGTTGTTTTACTGCGGCTAGATTTTGTATTAGCAATAGAATTAGGTGAAAACTGACGCACTTCTTTTTCATATTGATCAAATGGATGCCCCGTTAGATATAAACCTAAGGTGTCTTTCTCTAAATTAAGCCGCTCTTTTTCACTCCACTCCCGAATGTTTTCAGTCCCTTGGTACACATCTACAGAGTCATCCGGCACGACTTCACCAAATAAATCGATCATACCGGCATTTAGATTACGCGCATTTTGCCCTGCACGTTTCACCGCTTCTTCTAACGTTGCCATCATTCTCGCACGACTAGGTCCAATTTTATCCATGGCACCACCGCGAATCAAAGATTCTAACGCACGCTTATTAACCTTTTTAAGATCAACCCGATCACAAAAATCGAATAAGTTCTTAAAGGGTCCACCCTGCTCTCTGGCGTCTAACAAACTACCAACCGGCCCTTCACCTAAGCCTTTTATGGCACCTAAGCCATACACAACCTGTAATTTATCATCAACAGTAAAAAAGAACTTACTCACATTGATATCGGGTAGCACTAATGAGAGTTTCATATGACGAGTTTCTTCGACCAAGGTAACGATTTTATCAGTATTCTGCATATCGGCAGACATTACAGCCGCCATAAATTCAGAGGGAAAATGCGTTTTTAGCCAAAGTGTTTGATACGAAACGAGTGCATAAGCCGCTGAGTGAGATTTATTGAAACCATACCCGGCGAACTTTTCAACCAAGTCGAAAATTTTCATCGCGAGTTCGGGGTCTACCCCAATCGAAATCGCGCCTTCGCGAAAGGTCTCACGCTGTTTCGCCATTTCCTCTGGTTTTTTCTTACCCATTGCTCGACGCAGCATATCTGCACCACCCAGCGTATAACCCGCTAACACCTGAGCAATTTGCATGACCTGCTCTTGGTAAACGATGACACCATACGTAGGCTCTAAAACTGGCGTTAAGCTCTCATGCTGAAAATCGGGGTGAGGATAAGCGACTTCTGCCCGCCCATGCTTTCGGTTGATAAAGTCATCAACCATGCCTGACTCTAGCGGCCCCGGTCTAAATAGCGCAACCAGCGCGATCATATCCTCTAAATCATCTGGCTGCAGTCGTCGAACAAGGTCTTTCATACCCCGCGACTCTAACTGAAAAACTGCGGTAGTTTGCGCTGATTTCAACAAAGTAAAAGAAGCCGCATCATTTAAAGGGATGTGGTCGATGTCGACAGGTTCTTTGCCTTCCTTCAGGAGACGCGGATTCACCATTTTAAGAGCCCAATCAATGATCGTGAGCGTTCTTAATCCAAGAAAATCGAATTTTACCAACCCGGCATCTTCTACATCGTTTTTATCAAACTGAGTGACAAGACCGCCACCTTCTTCATCACAATACAGAGCAGAAAAATCGGTAAGTTTGGAAGGCGCTATGACTACGCCGCCTGCATGCTTACCAACGTTTCGGGTAATCCCTTCAAGTTGTACGGCCATTTCCCATATTTCTTGGGCGCCCTCATCTTCTTCAATATATTTTTTTAATTCTGGCTCTTGTTCAATCGCTTTTGTAAGTGTCATACCAATTTCAAAAGGGATCATTTTTGATAAACGGTCAGCAAGACCATAAGGCTTGCCTTGGACTCGCGCCACATCGCGCACCACTGCCTTAGCCGCCATCGTACCGAAAGTAATAATCTGCGATACAGCTTCTTTACCATAGTGTTCAGAGACATAAGCGATGACACGGTCACGACCATCCATGCAAAAGTCGATATCGAAATCCGGCATTGAGACCCGCTCTGGGTTTAGAAATCGTTCAAACAGTAAATCATATTTCAGTGGATCAAGGTCGGTAATTTTTAATACATAAGCAACCAATGATCCTGCGCCCGACCCTCGACCTGGGCCAACAGGTATATCGTGATTTTTAGCCCATTGAATAAAGTCCATGACGATGAGGAAGTAACCGGGAAATCCCATTTGAAGGATAATATCTAATTCAAAAGTCAAACGATCAAAATAAGGTAGACGACTTTCTTCCAGCTTTTCAGGCGAGCAATTTGCATGAATAACGGCTAAACGCTCTTCCAGACTATCGCTACACAATTCCCGAAAAAACGTCTCCATAGTTTTACCCTCTGGCACAGGGTATTGCGGTAAGAAACACTCACCTAAACGTATATCAACATTACAACGTTTCGCAATTTCAATGGTATTTTCGATCGCTTCAGGAATATCTGAAAATAACTCAATCATCTCCTCAGCAGATTTAAAATACTGATCTTGAGTATAAATTTTCGGCCGATTAGGGTTATCAAGAACCTCACTCTCAGAGATACATACGCGCGATTCGTGCGCCTCAAAATCTTCTGCGTATAAAAACTGCACATCGTTTGTCGCTACAACGGGACAATTAATTTCTTGGGCTAGTTCAACAGTCTGATGCAGGACTTCTTCATCACCGGCTCGATTTGTTCGCTGCAGTTCTAAATAAAAATTACACGGAAATACATCCATCCAATATTTTGCACGCTCTAAAGCCTGCTCTTTACGCCCAGCTAACAATGCACGTCCAACGTCGCCATCTTTTGCTCCAGATAAAACTATAAGTCCCTCTGCAGCAGCCACTAACCATTCACGCTTTACGATCGCTTTTCCGTAGTCCTGCCCGGCAGTAAAACTTTTAGAGACTAATTCAGTTATGTTTAAATAGCCTTTGTTATTCATTGCTAGCAGTGTTAAACCGCTTGGCTTGTCAAGTTCATCTTCGTTTTCTAACCATACATCTACCCCTATTATTGGCTTAATTCCACCGCCACGCACCGCCTTATAAAATTTAACCGCCGCACATAAGTTTGACTGATCAGTAATCGCTATGGCTGGTACTTCGTCCGCAACCAACTTTTTAACCAACGGTTTAATTCGGATTAAACCTTTACTTAAAGAAAATTCGGTATGGACTCTTAGATGAATAAATTTTGCTGGCATTTTAAGTCTTGATTGAGGGTGAAATGGATATTAATAGTATCATGATTTTTTTTGCCACTTATTAATTTTTACTGCTTATTTCTTTTACCCCTTCCATAGGTTTCAGTTAGAATACTGACAACGAGCTCTCCTTTTATAAATGACAGATTCTGAAGGTATCGAAGCATGACTGACACAATACAAATATTCCACAACCCGCGATGCTCAAAATCACGCCAAACGCTAGCATTGATTGAAGAAAACGGTGTTCATCCAGAAATCATTCTTTATCTAAAAAATACCCCAGACGCGAATGAACTCAAAGGTATACTTTCTAAACTTGGCATCTCCGCTCGAGAATTATTACGCAAAGGCGAGCAAGATTATAAAGATAATAATTTAAGTAACCTATCTCTTAGCGAGGATGATTTAATTAATAAAATGACTCAATTCCCAAAATTAATTGAACGACCGATTGTAATCAAAAATAACCATGCAGTACTTGGCCGCCCACCTGAAAATGTACTGGATTTATTTTAATGTCAACAACCACATCTACTTCAAACCAGAACCTTTATATATTAGTACTTTATTATAGTCG
>JBLHVH010000095.1:0-11719 GCA_047628385.1 Oleiphilaceae bacterium | reverse complement strand
AGACTGGTGCTTCCTGTATTGAAATTTATGTCGTTTAATATTTCCCCTGGTGGCGATTCTAAAAGATCCTTTGGGTAACCTATACCGTCATCATGAATTTCAATTAATAAATATTTATCATCAATACTTGCGGTTATTTCAATGTTGCTTTTTGTGTATCGTGAGGCGTTGTTTAATGCATTGTTTAATACGCCTAGAATAATCTCTCGATCAAAAAACCAGGTTAAGTTTTTTGCTACTGAAATACTTAAATTGATATTTCTACTTTGAAGTACTTGAGTGTAATGAGCGACTTGCTCATCTAATAAGTCTTCAAGGTAGTACTCATCAATGTGTAATGAGAGTAATTTGTTCTGCAGGCGATATAATCCGAGTAATTGAACCAGATAACTATTTACACGTTCGGCTTCATACTGCACCGTTGCAACATTTGGTTTTTTTCTCCACTCTTCGGGTAATTCGTCGCACATAGAGTCAACAGAATGAAGCAGCATGCCTAGCGAGTTTTTCATGTCGTGAACAGCCGAGGCAATGATAAGAGCGAAGTCAGGTACTTGGTTGTCATTCATGGTCAGAAGTTACCTCTGTTTTATTAATTAATTTATTAATAACGTCCTGCAAGTGTTTAAGGCGTTTAAATTGATTGTGTTGCTCTGGAATGTGCTTGATACGTTCTAAAGAAGATTGCGCTTCAATCAGGATTTTATTATCAGGGGATTTCTTATATTGTTTTACGATAACTTGTACGATGTTTAAGTTTAAGGCTGCGTGTTTTGGCGTTAATAAGCATGCCGCATTAAATGACTCAATTGCTTCGCTTAGTTTTCCTTGTTCAAATAATGTTATGCCTGACTTGTTAAGCTCCTTTGCTTGTTTTCTTGCTTTAAGGTCTTCAGGCTCATCAAGTAATGATTGAATTTTTGAAGTAATATTTGGGTCGTCAGCAAACTTCTCAGAGAGTGAAATTAGTAAACTCTCGCACCGCTCGGGTTGTTTCATTGAATAAAGTGTCTTCGCAAGCTCCAAGCCCACGAGAGGTGATATGTTTTCTTCTTCTATCATGCATTCTGCTTGATGAAGTTTCTCGTCAGCTGCGTGATGATTTCCTTGGCCTGATAGGACTCGTGCCGCAATAAGTGCTGCACTTAAACTAGCGTCCTCATCGTTTGAAAATTTATCGCTTGCTATGTCCAGTATTCTAACAGCTTCATTAGCTCTATTTTTTCCGCTTTCGCTAGTGTCACCTTCTGAAAGGTCCGATAAACAACGGCCTAGATCTAAATAGTGACCGGGTTTTTCATGGACAGAGTTTACTGCATATTGAACGGCGTGTCGGAAGGCATTGCTAGCGGCTTCAATGTCTTGATTGTTTAAGCAGATAGAACCGAGCTTCTCTTGTCTAGGGATCATTCTTGGGGAAAGATCTGCGGCTTCTTGAAGTGCAATTTGAGCTTCGGTTTTCTGACCTAATTTTAAGTAAGATTCAGAAAGGCTATCATAAGCCTCGATCATATTTGGGTTCTTTTGAATGACCTCAATAAGACAATCTTTGGCTTCTTCATAGTGTTGTTCTTGGTTAAGAATTTGGGCTATTCCGAGTTTGGCCCAAGGTATCTCTCTAGATGCTAAAACATCGCTATAAATTTTGGTCGCATTACTGGTATCGCCCAGCAAGCTGTATAGTTTTGCTAGTGTTTGGAAGCACCATGACTTGTACTTTGTATTGTCTTCTAATTCTTGTTGGCAAAGGCTGATAGCTTTTGTGTAATTTTCTAAATCGATTTCTCTATTGATTGGCCTGAGTATTTTTTGTTGCGTTAGTATATGACCTAAGCGTTGCTCAAGAACGGTTCGAGTGATTGGTTTTGCTATGTATCCGTCTGGCTGATATTCGCGTGTACCTAATACCACATCTTTTGCTGTTTCAGCTGTAATCATGATAAATGTGTGTATATGTTTTAGTCTTTTTTTGATTCGTAATTCTTCTAAAATCTGTTGGCCGTTCTTTCCTTGTCCAAGATTGAAATCGCATAGAATAACGTCATATGAATCATACGTGCATTTGGTGATTGCATCTTCTGAAGTACTGGAAGTATCTATTTTTTGTGCGCCAAAAGAAGACAGCATTAAACGTAGAGATGAACGAAAATTCTCGAAATCATCAATAATTAAAAAACTGAGTTTGGGGTAGAGCTTGTTGAGCTTTACTTCTTTCAGGGGGGGGAGCTCCTAGTTATCTTTATTATTTTCAAGGAAGTCGATAATGTCATCAATCAGCTCGTTTATCATACCTATTCTTTTTTGTGTACTGACGTACTCTCGTTCAATTTTTTGGGTAGTAAACCAGGTAAAGGTGGAGCCAAATAGTGCCAGAGCTAGGAAGAGAGTAATGAAAATTTGAGGGATAGATATATTTTGACTCTTTAACCTCCAGTTTTCTTGTTCAGTTTTAGTTTGGCTTAGTTCGAGCTTTAAACCTCGATTTTCATCATGGAGTTCTTCGTAGGCTGTTTCTAGTGTCGAAATTCTTGCTAGTATTTTACTGTTAGAAAAGTCATTTATTGTGGCTTCAAGGTTTTTTTGTACTTCTTGGTAAACGGTGGGAACGTCTTGTTCTGCATGCTCGTTTAGATTATTTGCATTATTAATACAAAGCCGGTTGATCATTAAATAGAGTTTGTCCCTGTCAACCTGTTTTGATATTACGCCAGCTGCACCTAAGGTGTGAGCTTCTTCATAATATTTGTGTGCATGCTGCGATGTATACATGATGACTGGGATGTTTTTTGTGTCAGGCCTTGACTTAATTACCTTTAACGTTTCAAACCCATCCATGCCGGGCATGATGTGATCCAAAAAAATGAAATTTGGGTGATACCAAGAAAGTTGTGAGATAGCATCTTCACCAGAAGACGCTTGTTCACAATGAATGTCCATTTTTCGGAGGATTTTGGTAAGTAGCATTCTTGAGGTTGATGAGTCATCTACAACAAGTGCGTTAATTTCTGACACAGGGTTATCTCTTATTTTATTGTCTATGTGTAATATCCATTAGTTTAGCAAGTCTAGGTAATAACGGAAGAAATCAAAAGAAAATACCTGTGTTTTTGTAAAATGTGGTTAATAATCGCCTTTTTTTGAAAAAAAAGGCTTAAACCTTGCTGATACATTGCGCCCAGCAGAGTATATCTGGATAATGTGGCCTCGATTTTAAGGTTAAACGATAGCGTATAAACATATAGAGGTGTGAACCGTGAGCAATGAAGTGAGTGAGAGCTGTTTTTCGGACTGGAATGGGCGTGAAGCTGCTGCGGAATTAATGATTCCTCTTATTGGAAGATTATATCGTCGTAACAATGTAGTTACCTCCGTATATGGTCGTGCCATTATAAACCAATCAGTGATTGGTTTACTAAAATCACACCGGTTTGTTCGCCAAGTCGAAGAAAAAGAATTGTCGGTTCATGAAACTTATGCAGTGTTAAAGGTTCTAGACAGTTTAGAGCTTGGTCGAGCGCGTATTGATATTGGTAAGATTGCTGTTCGCTATGCTGAGCAGAGCTCAGACGTTTCTCTCGAAGATTTTGTTAAAGCTGAACTAGCAGATGTTGTTGGGCAGTTTGATTCAAGTGCTGATCCAAAAGCGAGTAAAGATGTCGTTTTGTACGGTTTTGGCCGAATTGGTCGCTTGCTGGCTCGCATTTTGATTGAAAAAGCTGGAGGCGGAGAGAATTTGCGTCTTCGTGCCATTGTTGTTCGAGATGGTGGTGCCGCGAATGATCTTGAAAAGCGAGCGAGCTTATTAAGGCGTGATTCTGTACACGGATCTTTCGAGGGTACCATTACTGTCGATGCTGAAAAAAAACTGCTAATTGCTAACGGCACAAGTATTCAGGTTATTTACTCAAAAGGTCCTGATCAAGTAGATTATACGAAGTATGGCATTAATGATGCGTTAGTGATTGATAATACCGGTATTTGGCGCGATGAAGCTGGCTTAGGTTTGCATTTGAAATCGAAAGGCGTCGCTAAAGTTTTATTAACAGCACCGGGTAAGGGTGATATTAAGAATATTGTATACGGAATCAACAATAATCAAATTCTTGATTCTGACAAGATTTTGTCGGCCGCATCTTGTACAACTAACGCGATCACACCTGTATTAAAAGCGATTGATGATAAGTTTGATGTGATTGATGGTCATGTTGAGACAGTGCATTCTTATACAAATGACCAAAATTTGATTGATAATTATCACAAAGGGAGTCGGCGTGGTCGTAGTGCTCCGTTAAATATGGTTATTACAGAAACCGGTGCGGCAAAAGCGGTGTCTAAAGCTTTACCAAAAATGGAGGGGCGCTTAACTGGAAACGCAATTCGAGTACCTACGCCAAATGTTTCTATGGCTATATTAAACCTTAATTTAACGGCTAAAAGCTCGGTGGAAGAGGTTAATACACACTTACGTAATATATCCTTGCATTCGGAATTACAAAAACAAATTGATTTTGTTAATTCTGAAGAAGTTGTTTCTACTGATTTCGTTGGTTCTCGTCGAGCGGGTATTGTTGATGCTAAGGCGACGATTGTTAGTGGTAATCGCTTAGTACTTTATGTTTGGTATGATAACGAATTTGGTTATAGTGCTCAGGTTGTTCGAGTGGCGAATCAGATGGTAGGTATAAATTACCCTTGTTTTCCAAAAGCTGTTAAGTAGCTTTTTTAGGAGTGCAGAGCTTTCGTTCTGCACTTGCTTTTGATGTAACTTTTCTTTTTATTTTCCTCTTGCTTTTGTTTTATTAGCATCTTTTCTCTTATACCTGTAATTTTTTCATGCATGAACTACTATAAATATGGTTTGTATCAGTTCAAGGTGGTGAAATATTAAGGTTCAGTCTAGTAATATAACCTTTGTCTCATTATAATTGTGCTACTTTATGGTTCGTCCTTTTTAACCAACGTTTTTTGTGGGATGTTGGTTAGAGTTGACTAAAGTATTTACTTTTTCAACTTGTTTGTTTTATTAATAAAGCAAAAGCGACGGAAAATTCACATATTTTTGATGATTAGGCAGGGTTAATGGTCAACGTAAAAAAAGGCCTGGATCTTCCAATATCCGGTTCGCCCGAACAAAAAATCACTGATGGAAATGCTATCAGCAAAGTCGCGATTATTGGCTTTGATTATGTCGGTATGAAACCGACGATGGCAGTACAAGTCGGTGACCAGGTAAAAAAAGGGCAGCTACTTTTTGAAGATAAAAAAATTGCAGGCGTAAAATATACCTCTCCAGCAAGTGGTAAAGTGATTGAAATAAATCGTGGTGATAAACGTGTATTTCAATCAATTGTTGTTGAAGTTTCAGGTTCTGAGGCAATCGAATTCTCTAAATATAATGTGTCTGATTTAGCGGGTTTACAGCGAGAACAGGTAATCAGTAATTTGGTTGATTCTGGGTTGTGGACAGCGCTTAGAACTAGACCGTATAGCAAAGTTCCTGAACTTGAAGCTATGCCTAATTCGATTTTTGTTACTGCAATGGATACCAATCCACTTGCCGCGAATCCTGAAATAATTATTCAGCAAGAAGAAGAATCATTCAACCATGGTTTGTCAATTGTAAGTAAGTTAACGGACGGCAAAGTGTTTGTTTGTGTCGCTGACGATTCTTCAATTAAACTTGTATCGAATGATCGTGTTGAAAAAGAAATTTTTTCTGGTTCGCACCCAGCAGGTAATGCGGGTACGCACATACACTTTTTGGATCCTGTGAGTAGTAAGAAGCAAGTGTGGTCTATTTCCTATCAAGATATTATTGCCATTGGTAAATTGTTCACTTCTGGAGAATTGTATGTGGATCGTGTTGTTTCTCTAGCGGGGCCGGTGGTCAAAAAGCCTCGTTTAGTGAAAACACGTTTAGGCGCAAATATTACAGAGTTAGTGGCTGATGAAATAAAATCTGAAGGCCATCGTATCATCTCTGGCTCAGTGTTTGGCGGGCGTACAGCAAGAAATTCAGTTGATTATCTGGGGCGTTATGCAAACCAAGTAAGTGTCCTTGGCGAGACATCGGAACGAGAGTTTATGGGGTGGTTATCTCCAGGTCCAAATAAGTTCTCAATGATGAATATTTATATATCTAAGTTGTTTTCGGGTAAATTATTTAATTTTACGACCACAACAAACGGTAGTGATAGAGCTATGGTGCCAATAGGTGCGTATGAAAGAGTTATGCCATTAGATGTTTTGCCAACTCAACTTTTGCGTTCACTTCTTGTGGGTGATACCGAGCAGGCGCAGTTATTGGGTTGTCTTGAGTTGGATGAAGAAGATTTGTCGTTATGTACATTTGTTTGTCCTGGTAAGCACGAATATGGGCCTATCCTTCGGGATAACCTTACACGTATAGAAAAGGAGGGTTAATTATGGGTCTTAGGTCAATATTAGATAATATGGAGCCCCACTTTCTTAAAGGCGGCAAGTTAGAGAAGTGGTATGCATTGTATGAAGTGTTCGATACGCTATTTTACTCACCGTCAAGCGTGACCAGAGCATCATCTCATGTTCGGGATGGTATCGATCTTAAACGTATCATGATCACTGTTTGGTTGTGTGCGTTTCCTGCAATGTTTTTTGGCATGTGGAACTTAGGGTTTCAGGCAAATACGGCAATAGAGGCTGGTTTGGGCTCTATTCCTACAGATTGGCATAGCTGGTTTTTCATTGGCCATGACCCATCTAGCTTGATAGATAACTTTGTTTATGGCGCAAGCTATTTTTTACCTATTTATGCGGTTGTTTTTCTTGTAGGTATTTTTTGGGAAGTGTTATTTGCAATGGTTCGAGGGCATGAAGTTAATGAAGGCTTCTTTGTTACCTCTATACTTTTTGCATTGATTGTTCCGCCAGATGTACCTCTTTGGCAAGCAGCCCTAGGCATATC
Organism: Oleiphilaceae bacterium; assembly: GCA_047628385.1. Classification (GTDB taxonomy): domain Bacteria; phylum Pseudomonadota; class Gammaproteobacteria; order Pseudomonadales; family Oleiphilaceae; genus PZPK01. Next base: position 4,776 of record JBLHVH010000095.1, on the reverse strand, counting down.
GTTTGGCGTGGTAGTAGGTAAAGAAATCTTTGGTGGTACAGGCAAGAATTTTATGAATCCTGCATTGGTTGGTCGAGCATTCTTGTTTTTTGCATACCCAGCCGAGATGTCTGGAGACACAGTTTGGGCTGCGGTAGATGGCTATACCGGTGCAACAGCGTTAAGTGTTATTGCTTCGGGTGGTGTAGAAAGCTTAGTTGCGAATAATGTTACTTGGTTGGATGCCTTTTATGGAACGGTTCAAGGCTCTATAGGTGAAACTTCAACGCTAGCTATTCTACTTGGTGGTGCTGTGTTGCTTGTAACCAAAATCGCTTCTTGGCGAATTGTTTCTGGTGTTTTGGGTGGCATGATTGCAATGTCTTTGCTGTTCAATTTGATTGGCTCACAAACTAATCAGATGTTTGCTATGCCAGCTTATTGGCACTTAGTAACAGGTAGTTTTTGTTTTGGTATGATCTTTATGGCAACAGACCCTGTATCAGCATCAATGACAAATACGGGTAAATTTGTATTTGGAGCTTTAATAGGTGTGATGGTTGTATTAATTCGAGTCATTAATCCAGCATTTCCTGAAGGTATGATGTTAGCGATATTATTTGCTAATTTATTTGCTCCCTACATCGACCATGTTGTAGTGCAGGCCAATATTAAACGGAGGTTAGCGCGTGTCTAATAAAGAATCGACAAGCAAAACACTAATCGTTGCATTCTTGCTTTGTATTATGTGCTCGATCGTAGTTTCAGCTTCTGTAATATTACTTAAGCCTATTCAGGAAATTAATAAAGCTTTAAACCTGAAAACTAATATTCTTGCTGCGGCAGGTTTGCTTATAGAGGGGGCAACTGCAGATGAAATTGAGACATTATTTTCCTCTATTAAGCCTCTTTTAGTTGACTTGGATACCGGTGAATATGTAGATCCAGGGGTAGTTGGTAAGGATGAAGCATTAAAATACGATCAGCGTAAAGCTTCTAAAGACCCAGCTCTTTCATCTGTGATTGATGGTTCTGAGGATATAGCGAGTATTAAACGTAGAGTTAAATATGCAAAAGTCTACTTGGTTGAAGCTAAAGGAAAGATAGAAACTATTATCTTACCTGTTAGCGGTTATGGCCTTTGGTCAACGCTGCATGGCTTTCTAGCGTTAGAGGGTGATGCAAATACGGTCGTAGGCCTTGGGTTTTATGAACACGCTGAAACGCCTGGTTTAGGTGGAGAAGTCGATAACCCTCGATGGAAAGCACTCTGGCCGGGTAAAAAAGTTTACAACTTAGAGCAGGGTGATGATCCTGTTATCGCACTTGTCAAAGGTGCGGTAGATAAATCTAGACCGAGTGCGGTTTATTCGATTGATGGTCTGTCAGGTGCGACATTAACCAGTCGCGGTGTGACTAACCTTGTTCAATATTGGACCGGTGATCAGGGTTTTAAAAAGTACCTGAATCGACTGCGTAAAGGGGCGTAAGATGAGTGATGTTAAAGTAAAAGAAGTACTTTTTGGACCAGTTTTTACAAATAATCCAATCGCATTGCAGATTCTTGGCGTTTGTTCGGCTTTAGCCGTAACTACGAGTATGCAGCTGTCTATTGTGATGGGGCTTGCTGTTGCATTTGTAACAGGTATGTCTAATCTTTTGATATCGCTTATGAGGAGCCAGATTCCTTCTACCATTCGTATTATTGTTCAAATGACAATTATTGCATCGTTAGTAATTGTTGTTGATCAGATATTGCGCGCTTATGCTTATGAAATGAGCAAACAGTTATCGGTATTTGTGGGGTTGATCATTACTAATTGCATCGTGATGGGGCGTGCTGAAGCTTTTGCTATGCAAAATAAGCCAGGTATTAGTTTCTTGGACGGTGTTGGTAACGGGCTTGGGTATATGGTTCTATTGATCGCTGTTGCTTTCTTTAGAGAGTTATTTGGTGCAGGTAAGTTGTTTGGTGTTGAAATATTAGCAACCGTTAATGATGGTGGCTGGTATGTGCCAAATGGACTGTTGTTACTGCCTCCAAGCGCTTTCTTTATAATAGGTCTACTTATTTGGGCACTTCGTGGTTGGAAAAAAGACCAGGTTGAAGCGGCGGATTTTAAAATATCAGCGCATACAGTTAAGGAGGCATTTTAATGGAACATTATCTTAGTCTTTTTGTAAAAGCAGTTTTTATCGAAAATATGGCTTTAGCGTTTTTCTTAGGTATGTGTACTTTTTTAGCGATATCTAAAAAAATTGAAGCGGCCGTTGGTTTGGGTATTGCTGTCATTGTAGTGCTTGCAATCACGACGCCTGTTAATAACTTGATTTATACTAATTTATTAAGGGAAGGAGCACTTGCTTGGGCTGGTTATCCTGATGTTGACCTTAGTTTTCTGGGTCTATTGACTTATATTGGTGTTATTGCTGCGTTGGTGCAAATTCTTGAAATGGTATTAGATAAATACTTTCAAGATCTGTATAACGCACTGGGTGTCTTCTTACCCTTAATAACCGTGAATTGTGCAATTCTGGGGGCTTCTCTATTTATGGTAGAGCGTGACTATAACTTTGGCGAAAGCGTTGTTTATGGCTTAGGTGCAGGTGTTGGTTGGGCTTTAGCTATTGTTGCATTAGCAGGGATTCGAGAGAAATTAAAATATAGTGATGTTCCTGAGGGCCTTCGTGGGCTAGGGATTACATTTATTACTGTTGGTTTGATGTCACTCGGATTTATGTCTTTCTCTGGAATTTCTCTTTAAGCACAAAGAGCTAGTAGATTAAAATAAGGTATTAATATGAATGCTGAAATAATACTCGGTGTAGTCATGTTTACGGTGATTGTACTGTCGCTAGTCGCAATAATACTTGCTGCTAGAGCACAATTGGTCAGTAGTGGCGATGTTTCTATTTTGGTTAATGATGATCAAGATAGTTTAATTAAAACTCCTGCAGGTGGGAAGTTACTGCAAACGCTTGCGAATGAAGGTTTATTTCTTTCATCTGCATGTGGCGGCGGCGGAACATGCGCTCAGTGTAAATGTAAGGTTTTTGATGGTGGCGGTTCAATGCTAGCAACAGAAAAAACGTATTTTACAAAGCGTGAAGAGGGTGAAGGCTGGCGATTAGCATGCCAGGTACCTGTTAAGCAGGATATGAAAATCGAAGTGCCCGAAGAAGTATTTGGGGTCAAAAAATGGGAGTGTGTTGTTGAGTCAAATCAGAACGTTGCTACTTTCATTAAAGAACTTGTACTTAAATTACCAGAAGGTGAAAATGTAGATTTTCGTGCAGGGGGGTATGTTCAGCTTGAATGTCCACCGCACGAAATCGATTATAAAAACTTTGATATTGAAGAAGAATATCGTGGAGACTGGGATAAGTTCAACTTATGGCAGTATAAGTCTTCAGTAAAAGAGACGGTTATCCGAGCTTACTCGATGGCCAACTATCCTGAAGAGAAAGGGATTGTTAAGTTTAATATTCGAATCGCTACGCCTCCTCCTGGTACTGATTTACCTGCTGGTCAGATGTCTTCATACACATTTGACATGAAGCCGGGTGATAAAATTACTGTATATGGTCCGTTTGGTGAATTTTTTGCTAAAAAGACTGAAGCTGAAATGGTATTTGTTGGCGGTGGTGCTGGTATGGCGCCAATGCGCTCGCACATATTCGATCAGCTTAAGCGTCTTAATACTAAAAGAAAAATGTCATTTTGGTATGGTGCAAGAAGCTTAAGAGAAATGTTTTATCAAGATGACTATGACATGCTTCAGTCTGAAAATGACAACTTTAAGTGGCATGTCGCTTTATCTGATCCAGCTCCAGAAGATAATTGGGAAGGAGATACTGGATTTATTCATAATGTGCTTTTGGAAAATTATCTGAAAGACCATCCTGCACCTGAAGATTGTGAATATTATATGTGTGGGCCACCGATGATGAATGCAGCAGTGATACAAATGCTGAAAAGTTTAGGTGTTGAAGATGAAAATATCATGTTAGATGATTTTGGTTAATTGTATTATAAGTGCTAGGTTACAGATGTAATCTAGCATTTTTTTTAAGCTTTATGAGTAAAATTGTTATTAGAAATAAATTTATTTTAGGTTTTATTTTTTTACTATGTCTTGCCTCGTGTTCATCTGATGCACCTAACGAATATCTTATTCAAGGTGAATCAATGGGTACGACATATAACGTAAAGATCGTTTTTAATCACTCTAAGTCTTCTGATGAGCTTGAACTCTATCGCGGAGAGATTAAAAAAGCGCTCCATCAGGTTGATGTTCTAATGTCGACTTATCGTGCTGACTCAGAAGTTTCTATTTTAAATAATACGCCTGAAGGTCAATCTATACCATTGTCGGCTCAAACATATGAGGTGCTGAGTGCTGCATATAATATAAGTCGTTTGACGGATGGTTCTTTTGATATGACTGTAGGGCCTCTTGTTAATCTATGGGGCTTTGGACCTAAGTATGAGCAAGATAAAGTTCCGAGCAGCGAAGAGGTTCTGTCAGTAAAAAGTAATGTGAATTGGCGTGCAATTAAGCTAAAAGATGGGCAGGTTAAAAAAAGTCAAAATGTGAGTGTTGATTTGTCTGCTATTGCTAAAGGTTATGCTGTAGATCAAGTTGCTTTATCGTTAAAATACTTAAAAGTTGATAACTTTCTGATTGAAGTTGGCGGAGAGATTTCTGTATTTGGTTTGAATAGTCGTAATGAACCTTGGGTGCTAGGAATAGAGCAGCCAAATATTTTTGGTCGAGAAGCGTATACTACAATTAG
>JBLHVH010000094.1:0-11794 GCA_047628385.1 Oleiphilaceae bacterium | reverse complement strand
ATTGGCGCCTTATATCTAGAGAACCCTTTAATTCATAACGCTTTTCCGCAAGAGCGTTTTAATATTATTAAAATGTTACTCGCTCAAGCGGCCATTTCATTTGAAAATGCACGTTTATTTAATGAAGTGAGTGAGCTGAATGCTGGGTTGGAAGATAAGGTGCAGCGGCGTACGCAAGAACTTAACCAAAGCAATGAAGAATTGAATGATGCGGTGAAAGAGCTAGAAGAGGCCAATAAGGAGCTTGATAGCTTTAGTTATAGTGTTTCGCATGATCTACGTGCACCCCTGCGTACTATTAAAGGTTTTAGTAATATTTTAATGGAGGATTATGCCCACAGTCTTGAGCCTGAGGCGCAAATGGTACTTAAGAAAGTGGTAACTAGTGCCAATATTATGAATGGGCTGATTACCGGTTTACTTGATTTATCGCGCATACAAAAACAAGCACTTATTCGCAGTGATGTGCCGCTAAGTGAAATGGCTGAGGCAATAGTCAAAGACTTGCAATCACATGACACGTCGAGACATGTAAGGGTTAATATACAGCCCGATATGAGAGTGGATGGTGATCCGCGCATGCTGGGCTCTGTATTAGAAAACTTGCTTAACAATGCATGGAAATATTCATCCAAAACGGCGAAGCCCGAAATTTCTTTTACGCTGCAACACATAAAAGGCCACAATACCTTTGTGGTGCAAGATAATGGCGCGGGTTTTGATATGGCGCGTATCGATCAACTTTTTGTGTCTTTTCAGCGTTTACATACGGATACAGAATTTACGGGAACAGGGGTTGGCCTTGCAACCGTTAAGCGTATTATTAATAAACACGGTGGCAAAATATGGGCTGAGGCGGAAAAAGGTAAAGGGGCAACGTTTTATTTTACCTTAGGGTAAATAGATTAAACTGAACATAAACGCGACTTATTTTTTCGAAGCCAAACTCCGCAGTCATTTAGACGGTCGCACAGATATAGTCATTCCCGAGATGTTTTAGTTGAGGACCTATGTTCTTAATAGCCTGATTTAGTCATATCAATACCGGCCGAAAAGCGCACCAGCATGACAAGGGTTTGGTCATGTTGTTCTCTGCGCACCTACTTTTGCCAATCATATTCGACTTCTGAATATGATTGTAATGGAATGATTTCTCTCATCACGATTTGTTCTGCTTGTTTTATTTTGACGGTAGAGTTTATGGCTAAAGCGACTTTGTAATCTTGCATGGGTAGTATTTGCCAAAACTGCCAATGAGCTGGGTCATCTCGTCGTGATGTTGAAAAGTCGATTTTGATAGCTGATTTTTGCTGCGATGTTTTTAATGGAGTTACGAACGAGAACGAAAAGCTGTCTAGTGGAATCGATAAACCTAAACCACAAGCTTTAATATAGGCCTCTTTTAACGTCCAAAAATCAAAGAAATGTGAGTGAAATTCATTGTTTGTTAAACCCTTAAGTTGTTGGTATTCCTCTGGTGCGAAGTAGTGTTTAGCTAAGTCAGTTGATGGTGTTTTTTGTTTAAGCGTTTCAATATCAACCCCGATAGCGTGTTTGTTAGTCACAGCTAATACAATCATGCGGCCGCTATGAGAGAGGTTGAATGATAGGGGGGTAATTAACATCTCAGGTGAAATTTGAGGTTTTCCATAGTCATTTTCTGTAAAGCACCAGTTTTGGGGGGCGATGCCGTCATAATATTCAGACAAAACAGATCGTAGCAGAGCGCGAGTTATCATGTGACGTTTTCGGTCTTTCTCAAAAATGAAACGCTGGTTTCTTTCTCGTTCTGATGCGCTAAGCATTGATTCGTATTGTTTTAATATAGTGGTGCCTTTAACGTGGTTTATATCTACGAACCAGAGGTGTATGTCGTGGTTACAAAGGTTAATAGCCATAGCAATAATTACCTTGAAACTGGTTTCTTTTGAAGCTTACGTTGTAAGGTGCGACGGTGCATGCTCAGTGCTTTGGCTGTCGCACTTATGTTGCCATCTTGCTGACTTAACACGCGTTGAATATGCTCCCATTCTAAGCGGTTTACTGTGGGCGGTGCATTTTCTAAGGGCGTATCTTCAAGCTGAATGCCAGGGGTAGTTTTGGTATGCGCTAATGCATGTAATATTTGATCGGTATTGAGTGGTTTGCATAAATAGTTTACGCAACCGAGTTTCATTGCTGCAACGGTTGTGCTGATGCTTGAGTAACCCGTCAAGATGACCGATTTCGTTGTGGGAGATTTTTTAGCTAAGATCGATAAAAAATGTAAGCCACTTTCTTGGTCAATTTTTAAATCAATGACCGCATAATCGGGAGTGTGCTCGTTTAAAATAGATGTCGCTGCCTGAGTGGTTTGAGTGACAAAGCAGGTTAGCCCCCTTTTATTAAAAGACCGACCGAGCGTTTCTGCAAAGGTGATGTCGTCATCAAGAATTAAAATGCTTTTGGTCATGATTTCTGAGTCGCAGGTTGAGGTGCTGTTGGGGTGCTAAAGAGGAGTGGAAGTGTAATATAAACCAGTGTGCCAGGCGTCATATTGGTTAAGCTGATTTTACCTTGGTATTGATTTATGGTCGCATGCGATAGAAACAAACCAATACCCATACCATTTGGTTTAGATGAAATGATAGGCGTTTCGGTGCCACTTATCGCGGTATTATTTGAAAAATATTCAGGAAATCCTACCCCAAAATCTCTAATTTTTATCTGAATGGTTTCTTTTTTGAGCGTAACGTTCAGCTGCATTTTTTGGGGTGAAGCGTCAGCGGCATTATTGAGTACATTGAGCAAGGCCATGCGAAGAGAAGGATCAGAGCTTATATGAAACATAGCTAAATCATCAATATGCTTTTCTAAAACAGCCTCGGGTTGCATGAGAATAAACTCATCGATCAGTTGGTTGATAAATAGCGAAAGCGATATGGGTTCATTGGGTTTATCGCGATGCCGAAGCGCATTTAAAACATCGCTACAGTTGTCTATTTGAGCACTGATTAGCTTTAGGTCTTCTTGCAATGGCTCACTTGTTTGAGTGAGGCGTAAGTCATTAATAATGACGGCCATGGTTGACAGTGGTGTGCTGATATGATGCGCGGCAGAAGCTGCTTGGGTTGCAATACCCAGCAGTTGTTCATCGCGTAAGGCTTTCTCACGCTGAGTATTTATTTTTTGTTGTTGCTGTTGAATTTGTTGTCGCATTTTAACAACAAAAAAACTAATGAGAATGGCGCTAATTGCAAAGTTAAACCACATGCCGACTAAATGTAGTGAGAATACAGACTGTTGCGAGCCGTGCGAATGACTATGTTGGCTGTGATCTACGACCAAATCAGTCGCGCCATCAGTAGGTAAAAATAAACTACCATAGCTGGCCAAGCTCAATACAACCATAAACCAGGTAAAGCGGCTGGGTAGAATAGCCGCACTGATGGTTAAGGGGAATAGCAGAATCGATACAAAAGGGTTGGCAGCACCGCCAACTAAGTGGAATACCCAGGTCATCATGAGTACATCAATAGTGAGGTGGCGAAGCATTGAATTATCGCTTATATGCCGTGCCGATCTAGCTTGAATGAATGCAGCAATAGCAGTGAGTGCAAACGCTGCAAGTACGCAGTGAACGAGTAATTCATTGAAGGGAAGGTGCAACCATAACTGATTAACGACAATCAAAAGCTCGGCGACACACCACAATACAACTCTTGCTGCAGCGATGAGCGTGAGGTTTTTATGAGATGACGAGAGCATTAATGTGTGTTTCAAAAACATGTAGGTTTAAAACTCAAAATATAAAACTTTACTGAGTATATCATAGCGATTAATGTTTTCTCGGTGTAGCGAAGCGCCTCGTCTTTCCTCGGTGGTGGAACATTCTTATCTTTAAAGTTTTGTTTTAATTCCTAGCGTGTGAATCAGTAAATTTAAACACAAGGTCAAGAGAAAGTCACCACCGAGAAAACCTGAGGCGCTTCGCTACGCCAAGAAGTGACTAATAGCAGGTCTACTGAAAATGATTAATATAGTTAAAGTTGCCGGGTTTTATTTCTAAGCGGTGATGCTTGCCCTCGGCAAAGTAATTTTCATCTTGATAGCCTGCATCGTCTTCATAAAGTGAACACATCCCATCATCCATAGGGATAAGTTTTGGTCGGTAATAAATAGGCTTTTGACAAAGCGTATCAATCGCAATTTGTGCCTGTTCGAAGTGGCTGAGTTGTATAAGTGAAACATAGGTGGCCGGTGGCACTTTAATGTCTCCTTTTTGATGTAAGACTAAGCTTTCGCTTGGCGATATCCATTGATGATCAATAATCTCGCTGCCATCTACCGTAACAGTACTGCTATCGGCTTTTGCCATAAAAAAGCAGGTGTTAAATCGTTTATCAATCGACTTGGGTGTTAACCAGCGAGAATAAAAATGAAGGGCCTTTTCGGATAAAAATAAACCAGCTTCTTCTTGTGTTTCACGCAATGCTGTTTGTGTTACCAGTGCTAGGTAGTCTTTAGTAGAAAGCGCTGGCGGGTTGCGTAGATCAATGCCTGAGGGGGCATGATTAATGACACTGTAATCTTCGGCATCTACCTTACCGCCTGGAAATACCCAGTTTCCGCCGTGTACTTTTAATGTTGAGTTTCGTTTTAGTAAAAGAACTTCTAGCGGGTGCTCGCTCGAAGCTTGTTTTAGCAGAATAATACCTGCAGCGGCAATTTCGTTGCTCATGCTTAACCTTTTTTTGTGATGTTTTCTTCTTTATTTCACATGATCTTACTTTCCGAGCATACTCGTTTTTAATGAGTGTTGAGCGGGTTTGTCAGAAAGCCATATGCCAAACAGGGCCTTTTTAAAGGCTAAATCTGAGTCAATACGTTTAGCCACTTTACGATTTTTGAGAATGGTGATACCGATATTTGGCTGGTAAACAAATTCAAATATATCGCCAATTTTGACCGGTTCGTTGAAAGCGCCTAGAAATTCATTTATCTGTTTTTGAATGAGTTTAGTGTGGTTGTTGGTTGATTTACTAAAGCCTTCAGCCGTACCTTTAGTCAGGTTCTCGCTGGTGATTAAATTTGAAATGACGTGTATTTGGATCAACATTATTTGGTCTGCATTGATGATTTCAGCGGCATCATGTGATTTTTCTTGCAGATAGAGCGCCGAGATATACAGGTCGATAAAAAACTTAGTGCGTAAGCCCACGCCATTTAATCGTAAATTTGCATCGCCTAACGTAATGTTATTTTTAAATTTAACGCCAGATACTTTAATTTTCTCTTGCGCTGATATCGAGGTATTCGTTTGAGCTTCAGCGGGTGCAAAAAATGAGAGGCAGAGTAAGGTGCTAAGTAGGCAGCGTAAAGCGCGTTGCGATTTATTGATGTGAATAAATTCGTTTATATCGATCATAGCCATTCATACTTGTTGTTTTAAAAGTAACTGTAAACAATAAGTATGACAGCTAGATAGTATTGGGTGTTTAAAAGACTCTGATTATGTGAGTTTTGTCTCTTTAGTATTAACCGTATTTATTATCAATGCGGGGTTTCGTCCAAATTGGGATGAAGGCTGAACAAAAAAGCACAAAGCTTAATAGCCATAATATACCCGATATATTCACCCATACAAAATAAGCGTTATCGGTAAACGCTGGAATGATGACGCGCACAACCGCTGCAAACGTGAGTAATATCAGCGCATAAAATAATCGACTAGGGGGTTTTTTTAGATTTCTGCCAGTATGCCCAATCGAAACACGCGCCATCATTCCCATGGTAATCACACCAATGCCGCCGACGGCAAAAGCATGAGTTGATAGGAAGGGTGAAATTTGAAGTGGACCACTTAGTGCAAAAAACAGGAAGCCAATATCAATGAAGAACAACGCAATATAGAAACTCCACAATAGAGGTGATTTCCATACCCCTGGTGTATACCAACCAACGATTCGTATCGTGGTAATAATAACCATTAGACCAGCAGAAATTTGTGGAATAGCAGAGCTAGTAAAAAACAATACCGAGATAAAAAATGTTAAAAAGCAAAGTAAGCTTGAGATATCCAGCCACTTGGAATTAAACAGTGTCACGGTTTCGCTAACGCCACTTTCTACAAAGAGGGGGATAATACGACGACCAATAGTGAGGATTAAGCCGATAATCAGGTAGAGACCCGCATAAATAGATAAATGAACGTGGTTTTCAATATAATCTAATGCACTCAAATAAAAGACTAGGTTCGCGGCACCTAATAAAACTAATTTGGATATAATCGCGAGTTGGCGCCATTTCTTGGTCGCTATAATAGGTTTAGCAATAGCCACAATTGATAGCGTAATAAATAAAAGATCAAAAATAGCAGCAAAGAAAATGGCGTTAATATTATAGAGCCATAGTACTCTTGCAATAAGCCATAAAGAAAATAATGCGATAAGTGGTAAACCGTGTGGGGTTTGTTGACCGGTCCAGTTTTTAACGGCTGTGAATAAAAATCCGACAATGACCGCTAAGCTGTATCCAAAAATCATTTCATGAGCGTGCCATTGAAATGGGGAAATCGAACTTAGATTTAAAGGGAAAAATCCTTGGTTAAATCGAAGCCAGTAACCAATCGAGGCGATTGCAAACACACTAGCGCCCATAAAAAACGGACGGAAACCTAAATTAAAGAGTGTTTGGTGTGCTTGTCGCGTCATTAGTTTGTTAAATTCCTAACGAGTAAACCTGTTTCAATTTTATATTGAGACTGATTTAAGTGTGACCTTTTCGGTCCTGGCAGATTCATCTGGTAGGACGAATCTAAACGATAACATTCAGCTTATTTAGGCGGTTTCTTCTTGGCTCTCGCGTGTTAAACAGGCAGCAAAGTCAATGTTTTTTAGGTGAGGTACAAAGTTACAGGGGCCTTGAGTACTATCAATTTGCGACGAAATTATGGTATCCCACGCCGTGCGGCAAGCATTCGTACTACCCGGTAAACAGAAAATTAAAGTATTGTTTGCAAGGCCAGCGAGTGCTCGTGATTGTACGGTTGATGTCCCTACTTGCTGAATCGAGATTTGACGGAATAATTCGCCAAAACCATCAACTATTTTGTCTAATAGCGGAGTGACGGCTTCGGGAGTGCTATCTCTGCTTGTAAAGCCAGTACCGCCTGTAATAATAACGACTTGAGTGCCTTCATCTGCAATCCAGTTAGAAAGTTGAGCACGAATTTTATAAATGTCGTCAACTACAATTTTTTTATCAGCGAGTTCATGGCCGGTTTTATGAAGTTGATTCGTAAGATATTGACCAGAAGTATCTGTATCTTCATTTCGGGTGTCCGAAACGGTGAGTATGGCAATATTTAAAGGAATCATATTCTGGCTAACATTGTGTCCCATAAGTTCTCTCTTTAAAAAATCGTGGCGCTTTGAGGTGTTTTATCATGGTTAAAATGGCGCGTCGATATTATAACAAAAATTTCGGAATGAGTGCTTTACTCGATCACTATTTATGCACAAATGATCGCTTTGATGCAAAGAGCTCTAGAAGTATTAGGAAGCTATACTAAACTAAAAAATAATAAGTGCTTAGTGTTCTACCGCTTTATTTTTATTCTTAATGCCTAGCTACTTACATATAAGTAGCTAGGCATTATCTATATAGCGACAAAGTGATAATTGGTCTTATGTTAAATTCACGCTATGGTGCTAAATAGTACATAACCATTACTACCGAAATGACGTAGTACTAATTTATTATATTGATTGAACAATAATGACAAAAAGATCCCTCTGGTATAACTATTTAAATGAGCCATCGACCAATAATTATTGGTCGATGGTTATTACTGTTTTTTTGTCTGTTGCGATAGTGCTAAATATTGTGGAAGTGGTATTAGGCTCTGTTGCTGGAATTTCAGTTTATATGGCTGATTGGGTTTTGTTAGCTAACTATATTTTTGCAACTATTTTTGGTTTGGAGTATGGCGCCCGATTATGGGCTGCAGCTGAATCGCCACATGAAAAACCATTAGGTCATATGAGAAAACGATGGCTATATGTGATTTCTCCAATGGGATTGATCGACTTATTGTCATTTTTACCTATTATTCTTTGGCTTATTCTTCCTAATGATATATTGGGTGACTTGCGCATTCTTAAGTTAATTTCAATGGTGAGAATTCTTAAATTAACGCGATATTCTGCATCGCTTCTAATGCTTGCTCGTGTATATCGTGAAAATAAGAATACATTATTGGCGGCAGCCTTAGTCATGATGATTTTAATGTTTATATCAGCCACGGGGATTTATATTTTCGAACGTGATGCCCAGCCAGATGCCTTTGGTAGTATTCCTGCCAGTATGTGGTGGGCTTTTGTGACGCTGACCACTGTAGGTTATGGTGATATTACGCCGATAACCGTAGGTGGAAAAATATTTGGGTCAGTGGTGATGGTTTGTGGAGTGGGCATTGCTGCGATGCCTGCGGGTATTTTTGCCTCATCGTTCGTGCAATTGATTCGAGAGCAAGAACACGAACGTCGAATAAAATATAATAAGCGTAAGCGGCAAGTACAATCTAGTAAAGTTAACAGTAGCCAGGGTAGTGGCGAGTTGCATCATCGGGATATGAGTCCTTCGGAGCAAAGAGAAGTTGCATATTTGGTCGATGAATATAATTTATCGCTAAATCAGGCGGTGGGTGTCGTGATGCACTATCGGCGCTGATTTATTTATTGACGTATAATATAAGACGTTTGCTAAAATTGGTTGTCGTTATGATAGCAGCAATGCATCATCTTCTAGTTCTGAATGGTTTTTATGGAATAATTCAATTAGATCTTGCGTACCCATTTTACTACGCGCCTCACCTTCTACATCAAATGCTAGCTGGCCTTGATGAAGCATAATCGTTCTATCGCCTACTGATAATGCTTGCTTCATACTATGAGTAACCATTAAGGCTGTTAACTTTTCTGTTCGAATTATTTCATCTGTTAGTTCCAGAATGAACTTGGCAGTTTTAGGGTCTAATGCTGCGGTGTGCTCATCTAACAACAAAAGCTTCATGGGTTGAAGTGATGCCATTAATAAGCTGACAGCCTGTCGTTGACCTCCAGATAATAAACCGATTTTATCCGTTAAACGATTTTCTAAACCGAGTTGAAGTGTGCGTAACTTAGTAATAAAGCGAGCGCGAAATGCCTTTTTAGCCGCGCGTGAAAGTGTGCGTGTTTTTGTTCTAGCTTGGGCGAGGGCTAGGTTTTCTTCAATACTTAAGCTCTCACATGTACCGGTTAGTGGATCTTGGAATACTCTGGCTACATGAGGTGCTCGTTGATGAACTGGCCAATGGGTAATATCTTGTCCGCCTAAGTAAACTTTACCTTCTTGTGCGCTTACTTCGCCAGAAACGACATTGAGTAATGTTGATTTTCCTGCGCCATTACTCCCAATGACCGTCACAAATTGTCCTTTAGGAATATTCAAACTAAGGCCTTTTAATACCGGATTTTCAAGTGGCGTGCCTTGGTTAAACATAACATGTAAGTCTTCAACTCGAATCATTCTTGGGCCTGCTTTGTTTTAGCATTTAAGGACTTACTAAGTTTTGATTTTGTTTTTGCTTTGAGCCCTGGAGCAACAATCGCAAGCGTCACAAGTACCGCTGTAATCAGGTTAAGGTCCTGTGCTTTAAGACCAAGCATTTCACCGTTCAATGCAAAAGCGATCACCATTCGATAAAGAATAGAGCCCAGCACGCAGGCTAAAGCCCATTTTAATAATGTGCTTTTTGGAAATAACGCTTCGCCACCAATCACAGATGCTAAACCAATCACAATGACACCGACACCCATCGTAACGTCAGCACTGCCTTGGCTTTGAGCAAATAAAGCGCCTGCCAGCGCTACAAGCGCATTTGATATGGCCATACCTAATATTACCATGCGAGAAGTATTCACGCCGTTTGCACGCGCCATCCGAGGGTTGGCTCCCGTCGCGCGCATAGCTAAACCAATTTCACTTTGTAAAAACCAAATTACTAATGCGAGCATTAACAATGCAAATATACCAAAGGTGAGTGGGTAGGCAATGTAGTAAGGCATAAAGGACAGGTTGTCTAGCGGTGTTAGCAGTGTTTCGACGCCGAGTAAGGCTTTATTCGGGCCATCCATGATGCGTAAATTAATGGAGTAAAGGGCAATCATGGTTAATATGGATGCAAGTAAATGTAGTATTTTAAGCTTTACATTCAACCAAGCGGTAACGGTACCTGCCATTGCGCCGGCGATACACGCGCAGAAAGTTGCGGTGAGTGGGTGAAAGTCACCAACAATCATACTTGCGGCAACAGCGGCTCCTAGAGGGAAGGAACCGTCTACGGTCAGGTCAGGAAAGTCGAGTATCCTAAAAGAAATAAATACAGCTAACGCCACTAAGGCGAAAATAAACCCTGTTTCGATCGCACCAAAAAATGCAAAACTATTCATATACGTCTACTTTTTGTTATTCAATGACTTTTTTTGCGCGAGCTATGATTTTTTCATCAAGCGTGAGGCCCATGCGAATAGCGGCTTTTGGATTGACGAATAATTCCGTTTTTTCAATGCCTTGAACCGGAATGTCTTGAGGTGACTTACCGTTTAGTATAGCAGTAACTACCTCACCCGTTTGACGCCCAACCTGGTAATAATTAAAGCCTAGTGCCGCGACTGCGCCACGTTTAACGCTGTCTGTATCACCTGCGAACACGGGAACCTTTGCTTGTTCTGCAATTTTAATGATGCCTTCCATTGCAGAAATAACGGTATTGTCGGTCGGTAAATAAATAGCATCAACTCTTCCTAACAGTGAGCGCGTAGCGGCTTGAACATCTGCTGACTTAGGTGAGACGGCTTCAATAATTTTTAAACCATGTGCCGGGCCATATTGCTTTACGAGTTTAATTAAAGAAACGGAGTTGGCTTCACCTGGGTTATAAATGACACCCAATGACTTTGCTTGAGGCATCGCTTCTTTAATGAATGCTAAATGTAAATTAATAGGGGTAAGGTCAGAAACGCCCGTGACATATTTACTGGGTTGATCCCAAGCTTTAACCAGTTTTGCGCCAACAGGGTCAGTAACGGCACTAAACACAATATTGGTTTGTCTTGCTGAAGAGACGACTGCTTGTGCTGAAGGCGTTGCGATGGCAACAATAATGTCAGGGTTATCGCCTGCAAATTTTTTGGCAATTTGGCTGGCTGTTACGGTCGCACCTTGTGCGCTTTGATAATCCCATTTCAAATTATTTCCTTCGTTCCAACCTGCTTCTGATAGTACATCCTTTACGCCTTTTCGAACGGCATCTAAGGCAGGGTGTTCAACAATTTGAGTAATTGCGACATGTTTTGATTCGGGTGTGGCTTGAACGGTTGTGACAAACATAGAAAAGATGGATAGCAAGTATATGCCAATAAAATGTAAGTGAGTTTTCATGGTAGTTAGTTCCTTAGGGAATTGTAATTATTAGTATGTATCGAACCTTATTCTGCTTGTCGCTTGCTGTCTAGCAGAATGGTGTGGATAATAAGCGAAAAATAAAAAAATATAAATTACGTTATTCTTTGTTCCAGTAAGAATTTACTCGGAAGTCGCGTTTTAAAAATTAATAAAAAATCCAAGATGTCCAAAGAACGTATTAATTAAAAGCCGGAATTTTAGTTTTGCAGCAATGGAATATCATCACGTTTATGTGCGTGATTTGCAGTCTTATGAGCGGAGGGAGTTCGATCTTAGTATTGAGTTCTCAGCGCCGTGGCGCCCC
>JBLHVH010000093.1:0-12097 GCA_047628385.1 Oleiphilaceae bacterium | reverse complement strand
CAATAACAATAACAATAACTAAATATGCTTCTGCTGCCTAAGTTAATTCATAACTATGCCTATATATTTCAAGAATATTTCCCAATGGGTCTTCCATATAAATCATTCGATAAGGTTTTTCATTTGGATAATAGTATCTAGGCTCCGCGCTATATTTTTTTACTTCCGCCTCAACGTCACTAATTCAGTCAGTGTTAATATTGGGTAAATTTTTTTGATCGAAGTGAGCAGCTGAACGTCTACTTTACGCACACTCAAGGCTCTGCTAGTTTTAAATTACAAACGTGATTTAAAAAGCATGTACGTCCACTTCGTGGCAAACCACGCTACTTAAATGGGGTGCGATTTGAGGATTTCTTGCCTGATAACATACTATTGTTAAAGCCCTTTTGTGCCAAGACGATTCATTGAAGTAAGCCTCTTGATATAAAAATCAAAGCTAATTTGAAATTTAAGGAGTAGAGCAGGATTTTCTATGGTCACAAATGGCGGCCAACTTATGCTGACAAGAGCACGCTATTAAGGTTTACAAATGAACCTCTTTTTTAATTTACTCATGAGTATTACTCACTGGGTAGCTAAGACGGAGTTCTGGAATGTAATTGTAAAATCATTTGGATTAGGCATTCTACAGCCCAGAGAATATCCTTATCGATAAAGCGGGTATTAATGAGTCGCCTATGAGGTATTGAGTTTTCAAGCTAGCACAAGGGTTTATGTAGGCTAAAACTACCTTCGTAACTTAAAAAATATAAACATTCAACTGTATTGGGTAGGTATATTCATGATAAAAATAATCACGTTAATCGTAATCTCTTTTATGTTTTCTGCCTACGCTAGCGGAGCAGACGGTATGCTTTCGGTTGAGAGCCATTATTCTGTAAAAGAAACGGCAGATAAATTTGAGTCAATCATTAAGAAAAAAGGCTTAACCTTGTTTGCTCGAATCGATCATCAGAAGAATGCTGCCGGTGTTAATTTAGAGCTTAGACCCATCGAACTTCTCATTTTTGGTAACCCTAAGGTTGGCACGCCATTAATGCAATGTTCACAAAAAGTTGCGATAGACCTTCCTCAGAAAGTTCTAATATGGAAAGATGAAAAAAGTAAGGTTTGGCTTTCATACAACAACCCTGAATACCTTAGAGAAAGACATAAGATCGAGGGATGTGACCAAGTTATTAATAAAATTTCAAATGTTCTCAAGGTATTAACTAACGCTGTGGCATCTAAATAATAAATATATCGTGGCTATAACAGTCTTATGAAAACGTTGTGTGCTAGTATTTTACTTGTATGGCTTACATTGGTGGCAAGGTGTAGTTCTATTACCCTAAAGTCCAACGCGCCAATGGTTAAACCTCCAACGGTAACCCAAGGTATGCTTGGCATCGTTACTCGTCTTCTTGAGCAATCTCAACAATGGAAGGGTGTTAAATATCGTTATGGGGGTTTATCAACATCAGGTATCGATTGTTAGGCTCTGTGTTTTTAACTTTAAGAGATCAATTCAAGCTGACTTTGCCTCGCTCAACGCAGCATCAAGCTAAAGTGGTTATAAAAATTCCTATTAGCCAATTAATACCGGGTGACCTCGTTTGATTTAAAATTAGTTTTAGTGGTCGACATAATGGTATTTATACGGGCGAACAAAAATTCTTACATGCATCGACGAGTTACTGTGTGATTTTTTCTCGATTGGATCGTCCGTATTGGACGGAAATTTTTTGGCAGGCCAGAAGAGTATTGTAAGATGCTCTGCGCTCTTGGTGCTTGGTGCTAAATAGGCGTAAATGTATTGATGTGAATCACGCGGAGCGTTGAGTATGTCGAGAGCCGATACGGTTATCGTATTAGATTTTGAAACAACAGGTTTGTCTCCCGATATGGGCGATCGTGCTATTGAAATTGGTGCCGTGCGGCTTGAGGGTGGCATTGTGACAGCACGTTTTCAGGAGCTAATGAATCCTGGGCAAAGAATCAGTGCCTTTATCGAGGATTATACCGGCATCACCAACGAAATGCTGCGTGATGCGTCATCTTGTTCGAGTGTAATGAAACAATTTGCTGACTTTATTGAAGACTACAATCTTGTTGCGCATAATGCTTCGTTTGATAAGCGTTTTCTTGATGCTGAACTAACGCGCATCTCCAAGTGGTACTCAGGCAAGTTTGCCTGTTCGATGCTCGCCGCGCGGCGAATTTTTCAAAATGCGCCTAATCATCAACTTGGTACATTAGTTCGATACGCCAATATCTCTTCGGATGGCGCCTTCCACAGAGCGCTTTATGATTCTGAAATGACCGCTAAGCTATGGTCGGTGATGCTGGGTGATATTTCTGAGCGTTACACTATTTCAGACATTCCTTTTTCATTGATTCAAAAGCTAAGCAAAACACCCAAAAAATCCGTCCAGAAGCTATTTTTAAACGCCTAAAAATATTAAGCCAAGTAAGAAAACATAGATACACTGCTCAAGGTCAAAATTTTTTATCGTATGTGTTGGTATTTATTTAGGTTTTTAGTTACTTTTCGGTGCAGTGCGAACTGCTTCGGTTTGCTCGGTGGTAGAATGCTTTTTTTAAGGTTTGATTTTTAAGTTCCTGAGTCTTATTAAAATTATCGGGTGAGTTTTAATTACGATGCTTGAACAAGTGAATAAAGAAATTTAAACACAAGATCAAAGAAATTTACCACCGAGAAAAACTGAGGCGCTGCGCTACACAGAGAAGACATAAACCATTTTTAAATAAAGTTTCAGCGTTTGTTTGTTGGGATGATTCACACGAATCCCAACAAGGCTGAGGTGATATGATATGTTGGGTTTACTTCGTTCATTCAAAGCTTATTCAATTCCTCTATTTTTACTTTGACTTATTTTTTAAGATTCATTTAAGTTTCACCGGGCAATCTACGTAGCACCTTAATCATATAGGCATAGCTACTATGATGAACCGCTCCAACTCTCTGCGACTACTCGCCCCTAAATGCAAAGTGCCGATCAAGAACTCTTTAACGTTGGTGAGTCGCTTTTCTAAGACTGCCTCCAATGATCCTATTCAATTTCTCGATGCTAGCCATGTATTGCCTCACAGGTCGAAGACTTTATTAAGGGTCTTTTTAAACAGCATTACAATGCTTTAATTAGCAGCTTTTTACCTCAGATGTTTGCGGTCTTTGATGAACGTGGTCACACCAAAAGTATGTTGGGTTTGCGTAATGCCCAATGCGAGGCGCTTTATTTAGAGCGTTATCTTGAGCAGCCAATCGAAACCTTAATTAAACAAACTGTGCTGCAGCCAGTGAGTAGAGCATAGGTCGTGGAAATTGATAATTTGGGGTCTCTCAATTCATCCAATTGCAAAGTGTTATTTAGTTTTATTACTCAGTATTTACAAGGTCAAAATCTTAAATGGATAACCTGTACCGGCACATCGATGCTGCGCTTGGTTTTTCGCCGCTTAGGTATCAAAGCCTTACCTTTTCACCAAGCGGATCAAAATCGTTTAGGGGATGAGCAATATGAATGGGGCAGTTATTACGACAAAGACCGACAAGTCATGCTGATAAACGTGCAAGAGACTAATGAACATTTTATTGATCTGGCTAAAGCCCGCGATCGCACTAATAGTCTTTAACTTTTAACTTTTAACTATTAGGTCAGCGTTCACCCCATTCCTAAATAAAATAGATTTACGGACATATATATGAATACCTTGTTTGAAAAACTTAAGCAATGCGCACAATTTAAAGCGTCTGAATTGGCGCTTAAATCCGCTCAATAACACGTGAATAATTTACAATTACTTGAGCGCGTTGAATTCTTGGCCGACCAACTTGAAAAAACGAAGCTTAGTTGTGTCGCTTTGTATATGGACAATTCTATTGAGTGGATCGTGGCCGATTTAGCGACGATGAAACTAGGCTATAAGTAGGTTTAGATACTGGGGCGGATGATTACCTCGTTAAATCATTTGAAACGGGTGAGCTAAAAGTCCGTATGCGCGCCTTAAGTCGGCGCCAAAATTGGCATGCTGAACCTACCATAGAGTATGGTCGAATACAGGTGAATCCTGCCACCATGGAGGTTCAGTTAGATGGGAAAACAGTGGTGCTAGGGCGTCGTGAATTTACCTTGTTATTAGCGTTTCTTAACCACACCAGGCAAATTTTGTCTCGTGCAAAATAAGAAGATGTTTTTTACGGCTGGGATGGTGATGTGGAAAGTAACAGCATCGAAGTAGATATCCATCACCTGCGTAAAAAACTTTATCTTTAATTTATCAAAACGTTACGTGGCATGGGCTACAAAGAAGATAAATTAATATGAATGAAAAAATATCGATGACAAAGGTCGAAAAAATACTCTATGCGTCATCTGACGCTTAACTTAATCGGTTTGGCCATCGTCATGACTGGGCTACCAGGGGTGTTTGTATATTTTGATGCGGCGCATGAAGTAGAAGAGATTTTTGATGCTAACTTGGCGCAATCAGTTCGCGTATTGCATGGCATTATTAATCGTGAAAGCGTTAAAAATAAACAATCTATTCTAGATTCTCTGCATTTAAAAGATGGTTTAGTGGGCGAAGAAGACGACGCTTACGAGTATGAATGAAAAATGGCTTTTCAAATATGGGAGGGTAAAGCGCTCGTTATTAATTCATATCGAAAATGCTATCGATGAAAGTCAGGGGGGGCGAGCTAGAAGAAAGCTTAATTAGTATGGAACACGGTATGGCGCGTTTATCTCATTTAGTGGGTCAGCTAGTATCGTTAAGTCGTTCTGAAGGTAATTTAAGTCATAAACAGTTCGGCGAAGTCAATGCGGGCGAATTATGCCAGCAAACTTACACTATGCTCTTGGATAAAACCCTTAGTAAGCAACAGAAATTAAGCGTAAACATAAGCGATGATAAGTGCCTATTAAAAGGTAATATCACCTTATTGAGTAGTTTGTTGCGTAATGTTTTAGATAATACGATTTGCTATAGCCCTGATAAGGGTAACGTCGAATTGTCGTGTCGCCACGAAAAAATAAAGTGATTATTTATGTCGTGGACTCCGGTCCAGGTATTCCAACTGAACTTTGAGAAAGAGTGCGAGATCGTTTTTATCGGGTAACCAGTACAGGTCAGCAAGGATTAGGTTTGTCTATCGCCGATAAAATAGCCGATATTCATGGCGCTAAATGGCAATTATTAGATTCAGAATTAGGGGGTTTATGTGTGCGTTTTGAATTTGATATTGCTGCTTAAAATACATTCGGTACTGAAAAGTGAGTAAGCCTAGATGTACACTTAATTGTTAGCCTCTGCTTAGTAATTAAAAAGAAGATAGTCATGAATGAAATTTCCCGTCAATTGAAAGTCTATTAGTTAAGATGTGGTTATATAAAATAATGAAAGCATCGGATATAAAGATTTTATGAGGCAGACTTGATCTGTGTCAGTGCTGTTGGCTTTTGTCTTACTTAAAATGTAATGGTCAACTAAAAAAAGGAATCGGTATGGGTGCTTTTATTGAACTGTTTACAAGTTTTGAAGGGCTATTAAGTTTGGCTGTGGTTGTTTTTTTAATCGGCATGGCGATTTATTGTGCGCATATGTTTATATCTAAAATGAACAGTGAAGGCCTCAAAAAAGACAAAAGAAAAGCAAAAATTTCCAAAACATCGTAATCACTATGTCTTTATAAACGCCGCTTAATTTAAATACTGAGCTGGCGGAATTTTGTGTGCCTGAGATTTAGTTTTTGAGTGAGTATTCAATGCATGACAAGTTGCATGCATTGAATGAAGGAGTCATTAGCTGTGTTCGAGTACTTTACGTTCTAGTGGTCGTTTAAGTACTTTTTCATAGAGAAAAAATAAGGCTTCTCTTGCTTGATTTAAGCGGGCGCGTGATAGAGACATTTTTTTCACGAGATGCTTTAAGAATTCTTTTACATTTTGTTCTGAAAGCGAGCAAGGACTTTTTAGATCAAAATAAGCAAGATATTGTGTAATCCAATGCTGATATGTTTGACTGGTGCGCGAGCTTAGGTGTTGATCACGTATAGCCTCCGCTAGTTCAAATGATAAACCTGGTTGGCATGCGTCTAGAGCGATAGTAGTGCTCATATTTTCCCCTTATTGTAGAGCGAGACAGATTGAAAGCGTAAATAACGCTTTTTCCACACTCCTTGTGCGGCCTCTTATATTTATTATGTTTGCTTAACTTACAAAGACCAATGTTGCTGAGTGTCTTTAGCGTTAAGCTTGTTATTATTAATTATCGGTGTACTAATTTTAAGAGCCTATAGGTCTAAGTGTGCTAGGTGAGCTTTCCCTGTTAAATTTTAGGGAATTCATTAGACTCTTAAATTATGACATTTGAATGTCAATTTTAATTACTTTTTTAATTCTTCTACAGAGTCAATATAAGTCTGCATTGCTTCGTCTGCAGTCGAACCCTTGAGTTCTTCCCAAGCCATAAATTTAGCGCGTGCGATGAAATCCATCATGCCAGGCTTTTTACCAGAAACATCGCCTTCAGATGCTTGCTTATAAAGGGCATACATTTTTAGCTTCATTTCATTTGACGGTTCGATATCGCCTTCAGCTGTTTTTACGAAGTTAACGGTATCTTCAAATTGTTGTTTTAAGTCGCTCATGGTTTGCCCCTATAAAAAAGTGGCGCGATTATAGCGCGCCTAAAAATAAATCGATAGCGTTTTGATCGAAGCCACTGTTCCAAAAATGTGTATAATCTCACAGTTATTGAACAATATTAATCGCTTTGTATTTTCAGAGGAGTTAAGGTTTATGGCTAAACAGAATAAGATGAACAAGATTGTAAGTAATATTAATAGCTTGCCAGCGTTTTTACGCGTAAAGGCGCTGACTACCTTTTTTGGTAAGTTGGTTAAGTTTACCGGTACGACGGGCATTAAAATTGAAGAGTTAACTGACCGGCGAGCGGTGATTAGTTTAAAAAATAAAAAATCAGTCCAAAATCATATTGGTTCTGTGCACGCAGTAGCGAGTATTCTCATTGCTGAATCAGCGACCGGGTACTTGATCGGTATGAATGTTCCTGACACTTCAGTCCCGGTGATTAAAACCATTAAAGCGGATTATGTGAAACGTGCAAAAGGCAATATGAAAGCGGTTGCGAGTTTAACTGAAGAGCAAATACTAGCGATGCAAACGCTTGATAAGGGTGAAACTACGGTACCTGTCGTGATAAGTGATGCAGATGGGAATGAACCTATACTAATTGAAATGATTTGGGCTTGGACGCCGAAGCGTCGAGGCTAACTGTTTAATAATCAGGTGTAAAAGCCTGTTTGCGAATTTTTCTATGGCGCGAGATCTCGCGCTAATTGACCTAATACTTTGATTGCATTCTCACGCTCTTTGGTCCATTCGTTGGCATAGCTTAAACGAATTGAATGTCGATATTTTTGAGGGTTCGAGGAAAAAATCTCTCCGGGGGCGATAATGATGCCTTGCTTCTTTGCTTGTAGGTAGAGATGAGTGGCGTTGGTTTGGTTGGAAAGTTGTAACCAAGAGACAAAACCGCCTTGTGGGTTGGACAGACGGGTATCCTCAGGAAAATACTGGCACACTAAATCATTTAAGCGGTCTCTCCTTTGACGGTAAGTTTCGCGTGCAAGACGTAAATGACGGTCGAAGCTTCCGCGAGATAAAATCTCAGCAACGGCTAATTGAGGCAAGCTAAAATGACTCGAACTACTTAAAAATCGTTCATACTCAATTCTTTCTGAATATTTACCTGGCATCACCCATCCTATGCCAAGTTGCGGCTCTAAGACCTTTGATACTGATGAACATAATAGCACTTGGCCGCGTGTATCAAATGCTTTGACGGCTTTAGGTCGTTGTTCGCTGTAGCCTAACTCACCATAAATATCATCTTCAATAAAAGGGATGTCGTATTCGTAAATCAGATCGACTAGTTGCTTTTTATTACTGTCAGGCATTAGCGTACCGACAGGGTTACTAAAGCTAGGGACACTTAATATGGCTTTAATGGGCCATTGTTCTAAGGCAAGTTTTAAAGCGTCAATGCTCATGCCGGTAATAGGGTCCGATGGTATTTCGATGGCTTTTAAACCTAATGACTCGATAAGTTGTAAAAGGCCGTAATAGCTTGGCGTTTCGACTGCAACGATATCACCTGGTTTGCATAATGAGCGCAAGCAAAGACCAATCGCGCCTTGGCACCCTGCGGTAATAATAATGCCTTCAGGGGTGACATGTATACCTGAGTCGACGGCTCGTCTAGCAAGTTGTCGTCTCAATAACTCACTGCCTTTGGTTGAGTCATAGCCAATCCCTAAGAATTTTTCAGTTCTGATAATCTGCGTAAACGCTTTTTTTAGTTGGCCAATAATCGGGAAGTCATTGGCAGGAATCGCTGCACCCAAGCTGATATATCGAGGATCACTCGAGGCGCGCATGATACCCATCACTAACTGAGAGGTGGTCACATCATTCGGTGGCGGCGTGGATTGTTGGATGTGAGGTGTGGCCAGTGTTTTCTGCGTTGTGCCTTTAACGTAATAACCGGATTTTGGTTTTACTTCAATCAGACCCCAGTCTTCCAGTGTGTTATAGCTCATGATGACTGTTGATACGCTCACACTTTGCTGTTTTGCTAAGTGTCGAACAGAAGGTAGCTTTTCTGCTGTTTTGTAAATCCCTTGTCGAATCTGGTCGGCAAGTTGTTCAGATAGTTGTTTATATAATGGTGTACGCATTTTTTATCCAATACCAGTACAGATATTTTCGAAGGGTGCAGTACAGATAACGAATTTATCATCTGTGCTGGTAATAATAACATCTTTTTGAATCTGTTCTGCATCAGTTTGTATCTTTATAGTATGTAGTATGAAAAACGTATTTAAATGACAAGCTTAATTAATGAAAAAAAGGAGACGCGTGATGACATTAAGGTTTTTAGACCTCACTGTATTATTTAGATTTTTGGCAATTGAAGTAAAGGATAAAACCGATAATCATGGCGATGACATCACACGTGCAGAGGCTTGGTATAAAAAGTTAAGTTTAATGGCTGCTCGTGTCAGGCAACGTCGCCAGTTGTTAAACTTAAGTGATGAGCAACTCGATGATATTGGGGTGACACGAGCGGAAGTCCGTGAAGAAGTAAATAAACCTTTTTGGAAGGCTTAATTTTATTTTTTTAAGAATTAAGGTAAGGTCTCAGGTTGAATACTTCAATTACTAGAGACCTTACATGTCAGTCCTTGTGCTGGTTCAGAAAAAACACCTACCGATACTTTCTATACTGTTATCAATTGTATTGGTTGCATGTTTTGTGGTCGTCGAAAAACATGATAGCGCAACACTTAAACTAGCGATTTCACAATACAAACAACAAAATTTACTTAAGTTAGAGCAAGATATCTATATAGACTTTGTAGAGCGACGTTTCAATATAGAGCGTATAGGCTCTGAAGCCTATTTAGACAAACTACATCATGTGGCTAAAGATAAAAATCCAAATTACTTCATTACTTTATTACTAAAAGACCGCTTTTTTTATCCGTATTTATTTGCTGAAGGGCGTTTATTTATGGGGACTTCTGAGTTCAATGAATGGACGATTCAACGAGGGGGATTAATCAACCCCATTGTTAGTCAACTATATGAATTAAAGTTTGCTTTAAATGCGGAGTATTACGGCATTTCGAACTTGATTAGCTATTTTTTTATTGAAGTATCACGTTTATGGTTGTTGTTAAATATTTTAATATTATTAGTATGTGGTAGTTTTTTAGAGTATCGGCTTAGTGGTGGAAAGGTGCTGCTATTATTTTTTGGTAGTGCGTTTATTTGCGGACTCTTATATCTAACTATTTCAAGTAAGTGGAGTCTAGCTCTGTTGGGCCTACCCGGTGCTCTCTTTGCTTTGATGGGGGCTTGTCTTACCCAAACTTATTTTAGTTATCGTGATGGTCTTAAGCTAAAGCTGAGCCTACTGCTCGTATTCACTTACGTTTCCATTATAGGGACTTATCTTAGTGCGCTTTGGTTTTGGGAAAAAATCGACAACAGAGGGGTCAGCATATTTGTAATGATGCTGATTCTGGGTGGTTGTTTGTATGCGGTGCTATGGCGGTTGGAATGGTTAATGAGCTTGGCGAAAACTAAACCTAGTTTAGAAGAACATAATCATACTCAGCGGGGTTTTAGGACTGAGCTAGCATTAGTCATGGATGCGATATCAATCTTTAACTTTGATAAAGCAAGAGGGTTGTTAGCGTTGATGAACGAGAATTTTCCCAACTCTCCAGAGGTCATGGAGCAGCGTTATCATCTTGAAAAACTTTACCCAAATGAATTGTCTTATTGGGCATGTGCCCGTGACTTAGTTAATTATGCTGTTGCTAATAGTGACTATGCCCGAATGACGTTTATTTTTGAAGATACGCAAAAAAATGCATCCTCTAAAGAACGGGCAAAAGTTAGTTTAGAGCCTGAGTATTATCATAAAATGATGGCTGTATTTGTCGCACACAATGATTTGAATAAAGCAGAAAAAGCGTTTTTATTTTTAGAGTTAGCAGGTGAAAATAATATCATCAAAGATGCCTGCCAATTACTTATTCATGAATTTAAAACGCGGGGCGTCACCGTCAAACAGCAACAATATCAAATGCTGTTTGAACGAATTTCGGCTTAAATATTGGCAATGAATAATACTTAGTATTACTGAGACTAATTGGCTTTATCACACAAATAAATTTCAGTTATCCCGATAGATTTACGACTATATAAAACCTGAGCGATTGATCAGCGGTATAAATAATAAAGGTAATGAATTTTTCATGAAAATAAAAGTAAGTATTATGGCAGTTATTCTGACAGTGTTGGTTATTCAATCCATTAGGATAATAAATAGTTCTGGCTTAGGACTAACAGTCGTGCCCATGAGCTTACTTCAATGTGACGCTTTACAAGGGCCTGTTGGCGCAGAAGACATCACTATCGATGCCTATAATAAAGTGGCGTATATTGGTGCAGATGATCGTCGCGCCTATTTGCTCGATGGTAAGCCAACAAAAGAAAATGGTGCGATTTGGTTATTAGATTTATCTAAACCAGATTCTCAAGCGATCAAATTGGAAATTAATATTCCGGAGGTATTCCACCCACATGGTATTACGCTTCGTAAAGGTTTAAAGGGTGAAGCGCTTGAACTTTATGTGGTGAATCATATTAGCGCTACCGAACATCAAATAGAAATTTTCGATATTTCAGCACCCGGTTTATTAACCCTACGTCGTAGCGTTAACTACCCAGAAATGATTTCGCCAAATGACTTAGTCGTTGTGGCTAAAGATCAATTTTTTGTGACCAATGACCATGGCTTTGCTCATGCGACAGTGATGCAGGTGTTAGAAGATTATTTAGGTTTACCGATGTCATCGGTCACCTATTTCGACGGACAGAAGGGTCATACAGTGATTGATGGGTTGAGATTGGCTAACGGAATTGAATTATCTGCCGATAAGCAAACCTTATACGTCGCAGAGTCGCTAAGGCGCACCGTATCTCGTTACCGTCGTGGTGTATCAGTGCTGGATTGGACTTACCAAGATAGTGTTGAATTTGATTTTTCAGTCGATAACCTAGAGTGGAGCGACAATGGTCAATTACTCACGGCTGGGCACCCAAAGGCATTT
Organism: Oleiphilaceae bacterium; assembly: GCA_047628385.1. Classification (GTDB taxonomy): domain Bacteria; phylum Pseudomonadota; class Gammaproteobacteria; order Pseudomonadales; family Oleiphilaceae; genus PZPK01. Next base: position 381 of record JBLHVH010000093.1, on the reverse strand, counting down.
GATTTTCTAGCGCAGGTGGAAAGTCCATTAAATAAATCTGCTTCTGAAGTTGCTAGTATTAATGTGGCAGGAGAGATTATGCAAGTAGAGACGATCTATCGTAATGATGGCAAGGCGCTTTCTGGTGCAAGTGTGGCGGTACAGTTAGGCGAAACGGTTTTGATTGGCCCTGTGATTGATACGCATATTCTACGTTGTCAATATAAGCCAACATAAGTAGCAATCGTCACTATGATAAAAGTTTTAAAATATCATCGCGATTACTGTTAGCTTGTGCTTGAATCGATATTTGAACTTGATCTCTGATTTGACTTGCCGCTAACTCAGCTGTCTCTTTTGCAAAGTCAGTATCGGCGATACGGCTTCTCGCTTCAGCGGTAT
>JBLHVH010000092.1:0-12160 GCA_047628385.1 Oleiphilaceae bacterium | reverse complement strand
GATGGTGTCATTAACATCAATCATGGCTATGTATTCCAACAAGCTAAGTTTGAATTTATAGACGGTATATTTTCTCTGTGCCAACAAGCCAAAAAAAAGGGCTATCAGATAATTATCGTGACCAATCAGTCAGGAATTGCCAGAAAATATTATTCAAATTCAACCTTTAAAAAGCTCTCTAAATGGCTGGAAAATCAGTTTAGCAAACAAGGCATTTTGATCACGCAAACACTACATTGCCCTCACCATCCAAAATTCAACGGTACGTGCACCTGTAGAAAACCCAAGCCTGGCATGATATTCAAGGCTCAGCGACGCTTTAAAGTAAACTTAGCGCAATCAATCATGGTAGGCGATAGTCTGTCAGATATGGATTGTGCCCGACAGGCAAAGATAAAAAAGAGCGTTTTTTTTACCCCAAATTCGTTACAATATGGACCGAAGTTGATGCAGCCTAGATTTAAACCTTATTATCAGGCACGTTGTTTAAAAGCGATAGAGCAAATCCTTTAAGGCTATCTTTTTATCAGATTAGTCTAATAAATAGACTAACGAATAGCCCAATAAAAAGCCTAATGAAGAGTAATTTTATGAGAAAACGTATTGAAGAACATATTCAACGAAGCCTAGATGCTAAATCTCAAATTTTAAACGATGAGGTTTTTTTAACGCAAGTCGAAGCGGCTGCAAAATTATGCGCCAAAGCCTTAAAAGCCGGTAAAAAAATACTTTTTGCGGGTAATGGCGGCAGTGCTTCTGATGCCCAGCATTTAGCAGCAGAACTGGTTGGCCGCTATAAGTTTGACCGCGCACCACTGGCCTCTATTGCTTTAACGACCGACACCTCGGCCTTAACCGCTATTGGTAATGATTACGGCTTTAAAGATATTTTTTCTCGGCAAGTTAATGCACTGGCTAATGAAGGTGATGTGTTTGTCGGAATTTCTACATCTGGAAACTCTGAAAACATTATGGAAGCCTGCCAAGCGGCAAAAGATAAGAAATGTCATATCATTGGTATGAGCGGCGCGAAAGGAAAGCTGAAAGACCTTGCAGACATAGCATTAGCAGTGCAAGCACCTGAAACAGCGACCATTCAGGAAGTCCATATTATGCTTGGACATATTTTATGTGACGGTATCGAACAAGTCTTATTCTCGACTAAGTAAGACCTAAAAAAGCATTTAAATTATAATTGAGCTAATGCATCGATCACGCTGTCTGGTTTTAGCTCTTTCAGACAGCGGTAGTGTCCGTAAGGACAGACTTTTTTTTGACAAGGTCTGCAGTCTATTTCAACAGAGACAGCTATACTTTTTTCACTCAATGGCGGCGTTAGATCTTCAGAGGTGCTGCCATAAATAGCGACTACAGGTCGCCCTAAAGCGGCCGCGACATGCATCAAGCCTGAATCATTAGCAACGACCTGATTAGCCTTAGAAAGCAATGCAACAGCTTGATCCAGTGACGTTTTACCCGCAAAATTTTTCATCTGCGGTGTATCAAAAGGCTTCGCGACATCTTCACACGAAATACGATCAGCCATTGATCCAAATAACCAAACCTGACCCCCTTTATTAATATGCTGACGCGCAACTTGCTGGAAATACTCCGACGGCCACTTTTTTGCCTGGCCAAACTCAGCGCCAGGACACAAAGCAAGTATTGGCTTGGTACTATCTAAACCAAAAAACCTCAGTGACGCTTGTATAGTTTCCTCTGATGGGTGCAACTGGGGTTCTGGCAAAAAAAACCGTTCAGACGTTTTTATGAATTTATACAAAGGCGGAAAAGCCAGCGACGCATACCGCTGAACGGTAATAGGATAAGAATCAAGGTCTGGTTTACGTAGATCATTCAATAAGCCATAGCGAAACTCGCCACGCCAACCACTTCGCTTTGGAATGTTAGCCAACCAAGGTATCAAGGCTGACTTAAAAGAGTTTGGTAAAACTATCGCCCAGTCATAGGCTGCTTTTTTAAGTGCATTAGCAATTTTTATTCGTAATTTAAGTCTGAGTTCACCATGCCCTATAGGCATTTCTATTGACTGACTCACTTCAGGCATCATCTCAAGAAGCTGACAATTCCATTTTGGTGCCAATACATCTATTTGAGCGTTTTCATATTGAAGGTGCAAGATCTTAAATAAACTTTGTGCAAGCACCATATCGCCCACCCAGGAAGGTGCGATAACCAATATTTTTAAGGGATTTCTTGGAACCTTAAATGCGTTCACGAATCATCCAAGGGTGTGCTTTGCGCACCAATTTATTTCACAGGAAAATAATATAAAGAGAACTTACTAAAATTCACTTAGCTAACTGATAGTCTAAAAACGAATAACATAAGCAGTACGAAGGTCGTACTGCTTACAAACATTCAATGCTGTTAAATAAACGATTAAACAGCACTTAACCACTCAGCATTTTGAGGACGGCGACCTTTCACCGCATCAAAGTACATCGTCTGGAACTTTTCAGTCATAGGACCTCGAGATCCTGAACCGATCTTACGACCATCTAACTCACGAATCGGTAGAACTTCTGCAGCGGTACCAGTGAAAAAAGCTTCATCAGCGATATATACTTCATCACGAGTGATACGTTTTTCACGTACTTCAACACCTAACTCTTTGGCAAAGGTAAAAATTGTTTTACGTGTAATACCATCCAAGCAAGACGTCAATTCAGGCGTATACATGATGCCCTCACTAATAATAAATACATTCTCGCCACTACCTTCAGCAACATAACCTTCATTATCAAGCATTAACGCCTCTTCACAACCACTCTCTAGAGCTTCGTTCAAAGCCAGCATTGAATTAATGTAATGCCCATTCGCTTTTGCTTTACACATACTAATATTCACGTGATGGCGCGTATAAGAAGAGGTTCTTACTTTAATCCCGACCTCCATCGCTTCCGGGGACATATAAGAAGGCCATGGCCAAGCGGCAACAATGACATGCGCCTTCAAGTTATCAGCACGTAAGCCCATACCTTCGGAACCGTAAAAAACCATGGGTCGTAAGTAAGCTTCATGTAAGTCATTTTCTTTGACCACAGACAGCTGTGCTTGATTTATCGTTTCTTTATCAAAGGGCATTTCCATTTTCATGATATGCGCAGATCTGAATAAACGATCTGTATGCTCTTTGAGCTTAAATATAGCTGTCCCCTTATCATTCTGATAAGCACGAACACCTTCAAAAACACCCATCCCATAATGCAAAGTATGCGACAATACATGTATTTTCGCATCTCGCCATGGAACCATTTCACCATCAAACCATATCAAACCATCACGGTCAGCCATTGTCATTATTTAGCACTCCTAAAGCATAAAAAATATTAACATTCTAGCATTATTTTTTTCTTGCCACCATTATCTATCACCGCTTCACAATACTTTTTCTTAGGTTTTTTACACTAGCCTTATTTTAAGACTTGTTATAGTGTTAGCCATTACAACATCACTAAATAAGGGTATAAATCAATGCAGAATAAACATTTAGCCATATTTTTGAGTTGCATTATACTTGGGGCTTGCTCCACCAGAGATTTACAAGATACTTTTGCAGGGTCAACCTCGCAGCGACTAGTTTCTCATAGCATTGATGACTTAGTATCCAGCTTATCTGACCCCTATCTCGATCAGCTAAAAAATAAAAAAGTATTTTTAAATTCCTACTTTCTAAGTGACTCTTCACTTAAAAATTATGCTGATGAACGGCTTTCTATCGAACTAGCTGGAAGGTTTGGCGCTAAAGTAGTTAAGACTCAAGCCGACTCTGAAAGTGTAATGACGGTTTTCTACACCTCATTAGGCACCGATATTGACAGCTTTGGTATCTCAATACCTTTGGGTTATGTACCTGGTATAGACGATTCAACAAAATTAAACATTATTACTTTAGAAAAATTTCATGGTATTTCAGAGTTATATTATTACATTGGAGAAACAGGACACGAACATCGTAGTAAAGTCATTCAGGCGAAGGTTAAAACCGACGCACTTGGCTTGCCTTTTATCACTATTCCGTTATCAAATGTTGATCGGCATGATACGATCATGACTAAATTTACTGAGTAGTAAAGGGCAGCAAGGCACTGTTTTTACTATTTATTTAAGCCCGCCTAGGAGTGCCGCCATTGTACTTTTACCTTTTTCTTGGGCCCGCTCTTTATCTTGTTGGTCGCCACCCTCCCATTGCAAATCATCATCAGGTAATTCATCCAAAAATCGGCTAGGTATCGTGTCATATTTTTCGCCATATTGCTTTCGCATTGCCGAGTACGTTAAAACCAACGATTGTTTTGCTCGCGTGATGCCCACATACATTAACCGACGCTCTTCTTCGATATTGTCTTCTTCAATACTATTTCGGTGCGGTAAGATTTCCTCCTCTAAACCCATAATAAATACATTTGGAAACTCTAAGCCCTTTGAAGCATGAAGCGTAAGTAAATGAACTTTATCACTATCATCATCCTCTTCTTGCTGCTCAAGCATATCGCGTAACATTAATTTAGAAACCGCATCATCGACACCAATTTCATCGGCAGTACCTTTATCTTTCTCCAGCATCTTATTCAATGATTCAACTAGGTACCAAACATTCTCCATACGTCGCTCTGCTTGTTTTGGCGTATTAGCATTTTGATACAGCCATTGGTCATACTCGATATCAGTAAATAGCTGCTTTATCACTGAAATAGGATCCTCTTGGTGGCAGCGCTCTGTTGTACGGCTTAACCACTCACTAAACTTTCGAATTCGGTCTAAAGGTTTGCCTATTAATGTTTGCTCTAAACCTACTTCGCCAATGGCTTTATTTAAGCTTATTTCACGACCGGTAGAATAATTACCTAATTTTTCTAAGGTAGATGGTCCTATTTCACGACGCGGTACGTTAACCACCCTTAAAAAAGCGGCATCATCATCTGGGTTTGCAATCAAGCGAAGATAGGCCATTGCATCTTTAATTTCATTTTTTGCAAAAAACGATGTGCCGCCCGACAAGCGATAAGGTACTTGGAATGCATTTAATTTAATTTCAAGTAAGCGCGCCTGGTGATTGCCTCGATACAACACAGCAAAATCTTTGAAAGGAATGTTCTTTTTAAGTTTTAAGTCTAAAATTTCGGCGGCGACCTGTTCCGACTCAGCATCTTCGTTACGACACCGAACAACACGAATTCGCTCACCCGCAGCCAACTCACTCCAAAGTGCCTTTTCAAACATATGTGGATTATTAGCAATCAACTTATTAGCCGACCTCAAAATCAAACTAGTAGAGCGATAGTTTTGTTCAAGTTTAATCAGTTTTAAAGTTGGAAAATCCGTTTCTAATTGCGCTAAGTTCTCAGGCCGAGCACCTCGCCAAGAATAAATTGATTGGTCGTCATCTCCCACTACTGTAAGCGCACCACGATCACCCACTAAAAGCTTAACCAATTCATATTGCGCAATATTAGTATCCTGGTACTCGTCGACCAACAAATAACGAATTTTTAGACGCCATTTAGATAAAATCTCTGGATGATCATTAAATAACTCTACGGGTTTCAAAATTAAATCATCAAAATCCAGTGCGTTATACGCTTTTAAATAGCGGTTATAAACACTGTATACATTTGCTAATACTAAATCTTCAGGTGTTTTAGCCCTCATAACGGCGTGTTCAGGCGAGAGCATCGCATTTTTCCAATTAGAAATTTCCATTTGAAAATGATTGAGGCTGTCGGTATTTTCATCCCCCTCTTTCATCATCAAATCTCGAATAAGTGCCTTCGCATCTTCACCATCAAAAATCGAAAACCCTGGTTTATAACCCAAAGCTTTATGCTCTTTACGAATAATGTTTAAGCCTAAGTTATGAAACGTCGATACCGTTAATCCTCGGCCATCCGGCCCTGAAACCAACTTACTTGCACGCTCTTTCATTTCTCGCGATGCTTTATTGGTAAATGTGAGCGCCGCAATATTCTTACCTTTATACCCACATGTTTTAATGAGGTAGGCAATTTTACGGGTAATAACACTGGTTTTACCACTACCCGCTCCGGCAAGTACCAACAAAGGACCGCCCACATAATCTACCGCTTCACGCTGTTTAGGATTTAATCGACTTAGGGACACTTAAAAACTCTCTTTAAAACTGAAAGTTGATTTTTTCATGGTATGGCGCTGCTTTCCAGTAAAACCTTTTTTATTGATACGCTACTTTTTGATATTTAGGATCATACTTCTTGATATACTTGATTCCAAATTCATAAATATAAGTCGATCAATTATGAGTACCAAATTAAATCTTTGTTTTAAATCGCTATTTTTCAGCTTACTCTTAGTCAGTTTAAATGCCTGCATGATATTCCCTTTGGAGGTAGAAACGACTGACCGCTCACTTAACTGGTGCCCACCGTTACATAATTGCGCGTCGACTGAAGCTAGCACTTTTGTTCATAGCATCCAGCCCTTTAAGCTGAAACAACCATTAGAAAAAGCTTGGCCTACCATTCTACAAGCCGTTGAAAGTTTGCCTGGCACTCAAATAGAGCATCAATACTTAGGCTATATTTACGCTAAAAGTTACTCTGATTTTTTTAAATTCGTTGATTATGTTGAAGTGCTAGCCATACCTGGTGAAAACCGTTTAAATGTCCGATCTTCATCATTACTGGGCTTAACAGATATGTTTGTTAATTATTATAGGACTGAGCTTTTACGCGAAGATTTAGAAGAGAAAGGCGTCATTCACCCGAAAAATTAACTGCTACCTATTTAGTCTTTATCAATGCTTGACCAACAAAACTCTCAATTCATGAGCTATATTTTAATAAGGTCTATTGTATAAGAGATGATGAAATAGCGGAGATATAAGTATGTCAACCAAACCTATTTTGAATACATACCCAAACCTTGCCCCCCCTAAAGTCATTCTTTTTGACTGGCACGGCACCTTGGTGGATACCTTGGATGCCATGTACTCTGCCATGGAAGAAATGCTCCCCCAGCTCGAAGAGCTCAATCTTATTTCGCACCTTACACCTGAAGAACAATGTAAAAGCGAAGAAGACATAAAACTCGTTCGCTATATTCGAATATTCAGGCGACTACATCCTAAGATTCTTGCAGAAAGACGCATTTCCCGAACAGAAATATTTAATGCCATTTTTTCAACCGACAAAAAAGCTCAACGTATAGCTCATCAAGCTTATAATCAGAGCTATCGCTCCCATTATGGTAAAGTAAAGCCCTACCAAGAAGGCGTCTTTGAGTATCTATCAAGCATTAAACTTTTAGGCGTTAAACTGGGCATTGCAACAAACCGAAGTCGAGAATTTTTAGATCATGAGTTATCCATTGTAGAGGGTGGGCGTTGGCTTTCCTTATTTGATGCCACAGTATCTGCTGATGACGTTGCTGACTACAAACCGGCACCCGATGTCATTCGTCGAGCAGCCGCTATCACAAACGAAGCCTGCAATGACGCTATTTGGTACGTGGGTGACAGCCATACTGACATGATTACCGCCTTAAATGCAGGCGTAACAAGGGTTTTTTTCAATGGTGCACACTGGGAAGAACGTTGGATTGATCGAATTGTTACTCAGAAGGAAAACAATCCTGAAGCCCCACAACTGATCGTCGATTCATTTGAGCAATTACTCGAAACATTAAATCAAATACAACTCAATGAACTCACAAAAGGGACCCCGGTATTTAATAAATTAGTGAGCAAAGTCAGACCAAAAGCTCACCCTCCTCGAGAGCCTCCACCTAAACGTATCGAAGCAGACTGGCACCCCGCCGTCGCCTCACTCACGGCACCAAAAATAATATTATTTGATTGGCACGCCACCCTCGTTGATACCCTTGATGCAATGTATCACGCAGTGGATGATATGATTCCTGAATTTGAAAAACTTGGATTATCAGATTATTTAATTAATCCAGAACAAAGCAAATCGCCTGAAGATGCAAAACTAGTGCATCATGTTCGTCACTATCAAGCGTTACACCCAAAAGTAAAAATTGATCGAAAAATATCTAGAACAGACATCTTTGAAGTTTTGTTTGGTGATAATCAGAGAGCAAAACAAATTGCACATAAAAACTTTGCCGACCATTACCGCAATCACTTTGGCACCGTATTACCTTTTGAGCCTAATGTTAAAAACATGCTTATAGGTTTGAAAAAAATTGGACTAACCATCGGAATTATCACTAATCGTGATCGAGAATTTTTTAATGAAGAAGTACAACGCGTAGAAGAAACGGGCTGGGCTGAGTTATTTGATGTTGATATTTGTGGCGACGACACGCAAAAAAGAAAGCCTTTTCCTGATCAGGTTTTTAAAGCCTGCGAAAAACTAGGTTACCCGGCAACTAAAAATGTCTGGTATGTCGGCGACAGCACAACAGATATGATTGCAGCGACCACAGCAGGTGTCACATCGGTTTTTTTTAATGGCGCACAATGGGATCAAAACTGGTTGAAGAAAATTTTTCCTGGTAATGAACGCTATCCTGACAAACCAGAAGTCGTTGTGAATGACTTTTCAGAGTTTTGGGCGCTGGTGCTGGCCTTAATCACAAAGTAGCAATGCCCTTAGACATAATTAGTTCAGCACTGAACCCTAAAAAGCTCGCCCTTAAATCGCAGCAAACTAAATGTGCTAGTTTTGCATCAATTAAGGGGTTTAAATTTTTAATACCGCCTCCATTATTAGCCTTTATATCTTCGCTATTTTTCATTCGCTATATGAATTTCTCAGGTATTTCATGGATAAGATCACAACAAACGACGCATTAAATCTCATTGCTCAAAAAATAGCACAAGAACTTAAAATCAAAACACAGCAGGTTAATGCCACCATTGAATTAATAGACGAAGGCTCGACGATTCCATTTATTGCACGCTACCGAAAAGAAGTCACCGGTGCATTGGATGACATACAATTACGAGCACTAGAAGAGCGCCTACGTTACCTGAGAGAATTAGAAGCACGCCGTACCACAATTATTAAGAGCATTGATGAGCAAGGCAAACTCAATAGCTCACTGGAAAAACAAATCCAGTCGGCCGAAACAAAAGGTGAATTAGAAGACTTATACCTTCCTTTCAAAACAAAACGACGTACGAAAGGCCAAATCGCGATTGAAGCAGGTCTCGAGCCTTTAGCCCTAGCGCTTTATGAACAACCAAATTTAGATCCAGAAACCCATGCAAAAAAATTCATCAATGCTGAAAAAAACATTGAAGACACACAAAGTGCACTAAACGGTGCAAAATTTATATTAATGGAAAAGTTCAGCGAAGATGCGGGCTTACTGCAACAGCTCAAAAACGATACTTGGGAGCAAGGGATATTACAAAGCCAAGTTATTGAAGCTGAAAAGCTTAATGGCGAAAAATTCCGCGACTACTTTGACTACCAAGAAGCAATTAAAAAAGTACCATCACATCGGGCACTGGCACTCTTTAGAGGTCGCAATGAAGGGGTACTAAACATAAGTATCACGACAGAAAACTACACGCCTTCAGATCGGTCAACCCCTCACCCATGTGAAACCAAAGTTGCTGCTCATTTTGGCATTCAAGACCAAGGTAGAGCCGCTGATTCATGGCTCAAAGATGTCGTACGGTGGACCTGGCGCGTCAAACTAAATTTGCATATTGAAACGGACTTATTAGGCCGATTAAGAGATGCGGCAGAAAAAGTTGCCATCGGTGTTTTTGGTGACAATATAAAAGACTTATTACTCGCTGCACCTGCTGGCGACAAAGTGACATTAGGCTTAGACCCCGGTTTACGCACAGGCGTTAAGCTAGCCGTGATTGATAAAACAGGCAAACATGTTGATCACGCCACTATTTACCCACACGCCCCTAAAAACCAATGGGATGAATCAATCGAAACCATTGCTAAACTATGCAAAAAACATCGGATTGAATTACTCAGCATTGGGAATGGTACCGCCTCACGGGAGACGGATAGACTCGCAATTGATGTTATGAAACGATATCCAGATCTAAAACTTACCCGCATTACCGTGAGTGAAGCGGGTGCATCGGTTTACTCTGCCTCAGAATTAGCCTCTAAAGAGTTTCCAGATTTAGACGTCACAATTCGTGGCGCGGTTTCAATTGCTCGACGTTTACAAGATCCACTAGCCGAACTCGTTAAAATAGAGCCAAAAGCAATTGGAGTCGGACAATACCAGCACGATGTCAGCCAAGTTCAGCTCAATCGTAGCTTAACTGCCATCATTGAAGATTGCGTAAATGCCGTGGGTGTCGATGTTAATACAGCGTCAGCGCCTTTACTCGAAAAAGTATCGGGCTTAAACCAAACCATTGCCAATAACATTGTTGATTATCGAGACCAAAATGGCCGCTTCACTAAACGAGACATATTAAAAAAAGTCCCTAGATTAGGCCCTAAAGCATACGAACAATGCGCTGGATTCTTACGTATTCGAGCGGGTGATAACCCATTAGATGCATCCTCTGTTCACCCTGAGTCGTATAATATAGTTAAAGCCATCGCAAAAAAAAGCAAACTTACGATTGAAGAATTAGTGGGAAATACCTCATTACTTACGCAACTTTCTGCCAATGATTTTGTCACAGAAAGCACTGGCTTAATCACCGTAAAAGATATCTTAGGCGAATTAGCCAAACCTGGTCGAGACCCTCGCCCCGAATTCAAATTCGCAGAATTTAAAGAAGGCGTTGAAAAAATATCTGATTTGAAGCCTGGCATGATTCTCGAAGGAGCCGTTACAAACGTCACGCATTTTGGTGCTTTTATAGACATCGGTGTTCACCAAGATGGCTTAGTACATATATCAGCCTTAACAGACAAGTTTGTTAAAGATCCGCGCGAAGTCGTTAAAACAGGTGAAATTGTTAAGGTAAAAGTTATAGAAGTTGATTTACAACGTAAGCGCATCGCTTTAAGTATGAGAATGTCGGATGAAGCAACAACAGAATCAAACAGTAACCAAAAAGTTGAACAGAAAAAACAACCACAAAAGAAACATCCAAAACCGATTCAAACACAAACTCCAGCTAACTCGGCTATGGCTGGCGCATTAGCCAACGCCTTTAATAAAGTAAAAAAGTAAGGGGTAAAACCTAAAACTACAATAAGTTCAAACGCATTGCACTTAATTATTACTTGAAACGGTGAAAGGAAATAGAACCTCTACTTTAAATCACAATATAGAGGTCCTGTTCAGTAAATGGGAATAAGTATTCGATTGGATTTTGATAAGAATTTTATTTATAAGCTTATCTCAAACGAGATAGTCGTTATAATCTCAAATTGGCTAAGATGGTATAGAGACAGGATAGTAAAATGACAGCACCAAAAATTTCGACCAGTGGTTTATCTGCAAACTATTTAGATAAATTATCGAAGCTTGAACACTACATCAGAATTCACGATATTCCAGTCGCTAGAGGCATAGAAAAAGAAGGTTTACGGACAGATGAAAAGTTTGATATATCACAATCAAACCATCCAGAGGCACTAGGCCACCCGCTTACCCACCAGTCCATTACGACCGATTACTCTGAAGCGCTGTTAGAACTCATCACCCCTGTTGAAGTATCGCGCGAAGACCTTCTCAATACGCTCGAAAAAACTCATCGTCACGTTGCTAGTAATATAGGAAATGAATTGCTTTGGGCTGGCAGTATGCCTTGCAGGATTGACGGTAACGACAGTATACGCATTGCAGAATACGGTGACTCAAACTTAGGTCAACTCAAACACGCCTACCGCCAAGGTTTAGGTGTTCGTTATGGTCGAATTATGCAGAGTATTGCAGGACTTCATTATAACTTTTCAATTATCGATGATTTTTGGCCTGAACTTAAAAATCGAAAACACGAACAAAAAGATCAAAACGCACTATCCCTAAAAGACTTTAAATCTGAACAGTATTTTGCATTAATTCGTAATTTCAGGCGCTATTCATGGCTATTAATGTATCTATTCGGCGCTTCACCTGCGCTTGACCAAAGTTTTTTAGACGAGCAAAAACACACTTTAGAACCTTTTGACGAGCAAGGTTCTTTTTATAAGCCTTATGCGACATCTCTTAGAATGGGTGATTTAGGCTACCAGAGCAACGCTCAATC
>JBLHVH010000091.1:0-12303 GCA_047628385.1 Oleiphilaceae bacterium | reverse complement strand
TTCTTGATCATAATTCTGTCCCCAGCAGACACAGAATACTCGCCGTTAAAGGAACCCTCGATTATATCTGTAGGAACATAAAACCTTGTGTCTAATCTGGGAAATCCTTCCAAGTCGGGAGTTTCTTGAGCGTCAGATGCTTCGACAGTGAAATTGATACTACTTGTCGTAACGTTATCATCGTCATCAGTGACTTCAGCTCTTAATGTATGGGGGCCATCAGCTAGGTTCGCCAGTTCACTGTCTTTATAACTGTCCCACTCATAGTCGGCTGAATTTTCTTGTCGAACAAAGTGGTCATTCAGATATAGCATCACGTTTGCAATACCATCATTGTCAGTCGCGCCAACTTCAACAGAAAGCGCGTAACCCTCAATAAACGCAGCGCCGTCAATAGGGCTTACCCAGCTTATATTGGTGCCATGATCCGGTGCTTCGACAGTGAAATTGATACTGCTTGTCGTAACGTTATCATCGTTATCAGTGACTTCAGCTCTTAATGTATGGGGGCCAACAGCTAGGTTCGCCAGTTCACTGTCTTTATAACTGTCCCACTCATAGTCGGCTGAATTTTCTTGTCGAACAAAGTGGTCATTCAGATATAGCATCACGTTTGCAATACCATCATTGTCAGTCGCGCCAACTTCAACAGAAAGCGCGTAACCCTCAATAAACGCAGCGCCGTCAATAGGGCTTACCCAGCTTATATTGGTGCCATGATCCGGTGCTTCGACAGTGAAATTGATACTGCTTGTCGTAACGTTATCATCGTTATCAGTGACTTCAGCTCTTAATGTATGGGGGCCAACAGCAAGGTTCGAAAGCTCACTATCTTTGTTGCTATCCCACTCGTAATCAGCGATATTTTCTTGTCGTACGAAGCGACCATCAAGGTAGAGTCTAACCTTCGAAACCCGGCCATTATCAGTTGCACCAACTTCAACAGAAAGCTCGTCGCCTTCAGAAAAAGATGTCCCCTCTACAGGGCTTATCCAGTCTATCTCTGTTCCCGAACTTGACTTGGCTGAAGATTGAATTTGGGCATGAATATGCTGGGCGTTGAATAAGAACAAAAGACTTAATAGTGTTGGCAGTGATGATTGTAACTGCATAAATTTTCCCTTTGAGAAATCAAAAATCAGAAAAGTGATTACTGTTTTTTTATTAGTTATCATTAATAATGCGTAGAAATATAATATCCTGATCTTTAGGTCATTATTTTGAACTAGATTAAGAAATAAACAAAAGGGTTTATACTAATTTTCGAATGAGATTTTAAACACCTCTCGCTTTAACGGACACCAAAACCTAATTAGGGGTGAGGCGTTCCATACCACAATGCCGGCATCATACACTTGCTCGATGAGCAAGTGTTAAAAGCTTCATTTTAGGTGTACATCAATACAATTTGAACTGAATAGTAAAACCTGTTTCGTGAAATAACTCACTCATTCACAATGATCGCTTTGTGCTCAAATCCGGGGGTATTTAGCGGACTCAATAGGTAGTATTTTTGCTCTAGACCTAGCGATTTATCGCGGTTCAAATGAGTATCGCTAACGACCACATACCGATACCTTGTAAATTTAAGCTACATTGATTTTTTTTCAAAACGCTACCTATGAGCACAAAGCGTTCTTAATTGAGTTTGAAGAAATTGCTTAGAAAAACTAACTAATTTTAGCAAAGGCGTGTATGTTCAAAAAGTCAAAAATCGTCCTCATGTTTTCCTTGAGGTCAATTAACACTTTCTACACTGTCACTGGTCATTACTTGATTTCCTGCGAAAGAGACTAATGAAGTGTATTAGAAATACTCATAGTATCTGGCTTTGTACTTACCTTTGATAATCTAAACTTACAAGAGCACAGCAATGGTTAAGTTATCTTGAATACTTCTCAGCAGTTTATAAATTATTGTTGATTTTTCTCAGATGTATTTTTCAGGTCTGCTATATTGTTTAAGCTGATTAGCTAATCTTGGTTCCTAATATTTCGTAAATTAGAGAAAATAAGTTGCAGGTCTTAGCGATACTAACTTATGACACCCTCGTTTACTTTTGGAGTAGTAAATAATGCAAAAAACTATTGATGAAAAACTCATGAAAGATATTTTGAAAGGGTTTGTCATTCCTCCTCGACCACAGATTGTGGCGGATATTCAGATTGAATCAGCTATGCCAGAGCCAGATATAAATGAGATTGCCAAACTGATTTCGCAGGATGCAAGCATATCGGGGAGTGTTCTAAAGACCATTAATTCGCCGCTGTTCGGGTTAGCAGGTAAAATTAAGTCAGTCAGTCACGCAGTTAACCTCATGGGACTGGAAAGTGTTGTTAATATTGTCACAGCATTATCATTAAAAAGAATTTTAAGTGATGACTCTGTTAATGGCCTTAATCGCTTCTGGGATACCGCGAACGATGTAGCCAATGCTTCAGTTATTGTATCTAAATACATAGGATTCAGCTCATCTGATGAAGCTTATTCCTTGGGGTTGTTTCATGATTGCGGCATTCCTTTAATGATGATGAAATACCCAAACTATCTGGACGTCCTCGAAAGGGGGTACCAAGATAGTGAAAAAAGAGTTATTGATGCAGAGAATGAAATATACAAAACCGATCATTCTGTGCTCGGCTACTATACTGCGAAAACTTGGAAACTCCCCGATTATATTAGTGAAATAATCTCTTATCATCATTGTGTGAATAAAATATTTGATCAAGACAGGAAAAATAGAACACAAAAAAAAGACCTGCTCTTGATATTAAAAATATCAGAGCATATCTGTGGCTCTTTTCGCACAATGGGCTCGTCCATTACAAACTATGAGTGGGAGCACATTAAAGACGCCCTTCTGGATTATGGTGGGTTGGTTGATGATGACATCCTCAACATGTCTGATGAGTTCAAGGATTCTGGAATCGCTTAGAGCGGTTTGTTCAAATTAACTGGAGATGGGACATCAGTAACTGGTAATTTAAAACAAAAAAAGGACTACTAAGAAGCGATAGACTGAGTTTTTCAACATTGTCATATTTTGATACCGATGAGAAAAATAATACGTCTGATACCTATCGAAAAGAGCTCAAAGACTATCTTTTCGAAATCTATAAAGTATTTTCTTCAAAGGTTTAAATTCGCACAAGGACTAAACCGCTAACCCTGAAATTAATGCCAAGCATTAAAGGAATGGTTTGAGTTAAGTTGAGTTGAGCATGTATTGGCGCCGACCAACAAGCTGATATGTTTTTTGGCCTTAGTAGCGACGGGTAACAATTCAGTCGAGAAAATCTGATAAAAGGTAGACTATACTGAATTTAGATTTAGATGGTTGAATTCACTGAAGATACATATTCTAAGGTGTGAGTTATGGAACTAGTATTTTTTATTCTATTACTGCAATTTTCGGCCATAAGTTTTGGGGATGATGTTTTCATGGCCTTCGGAGAGTCAATTCCGCCATTCTCTTTTCCTTAAACAGATTCGGGTATTGAAATTCAAGTAATTAGTGAGGCGCTGGCCTATCAAAATCATAAACTCATTCCGGTGTATTACCCTTTGGTCGAGTGCCAATTACTTTCAAACTCAAGCAAGTTGGTGCTGTCATGACTGAACTGGGACAGGATATGTCCAAAATTGGCACTTACTATGGCGATTCAGCTATGGTGTACGATAATGTCTTTATTACGCTCAAAAAAACAACTTCTCTCTCATCTAATCTGAAGACCTTAAGGGTTTATCGGTTATCTCATTTCAAGGCGCCATTAAACATTACCCATTGTGGCTGGATTCAGTGAATCAAGCAGAAAAATATCATGAGCAGAATAATCAATTGTTGCAGGCATTAACACTCGATAAACAGCGTTATGACGTTGTTGTAGTGGATGATATCGGTATTTATAAATATTATGCGCTCCAATCAGAGAAAAAAGTCGGGAAGGAAACTCAATGAAGTTCAGTTTCATCGCTTTGTTGACTTGAACCCAGCAGATTATCGCCCGACATTCTGGAATGACCGAATTAGGAATGACTTTAATCAAGGCTTACTTTATCCTGAATCCGTAGGTTAAATACTAATAAGCGACCTTAAAGGCCTGGTTCTATCGCTCTCCACAAAAAGGCCATCCCCCACTTTTAATTTTGGCTCAGCTACACCCCAAGCTGTCTAGATTTTTGCTTCGCAAAAACGGCGTACCAGCTTGAGGTGTTGGATTTAGATTTCTTACTAGGCTAGTCTCGTTTGTACAAAGATTCAATTGTACTCGATTCAATTGTGTGTGCATTTATCATATAGCCCGCTAATGCGCCAGAAGCATCCTCAGGTAGTTCAAGTTTTTCTACTGAAAGTGCATGTACCGTAAAGCGGTAGTGATGCACGCCATGTCCTTCAGGTGGGCAAGCGCCGCCAAAACCTCGATTGCCATAATCATTTTGTATTTGAGTACTACCTTTTGGTGCAATATTAATTTTTGTATCGCCAGCGCCGCTTTGTATTTCCATCAATGCCATTGGTATGTTCACAACTTGCCAATGCCACCAGCCACTGCCTGTAGGCGCATCTGGATCATAAACTGTAATAGCAAAGCTTTTTGTACCTTTCGGTGCATTAGACCATTTAAGATGTGGTGATATATCTCCACCAGAACAACCAAATCCATTAAATTCCTGAGCTTTAGCCATAAACTCTCCTTGAGCAATATCCTGACTAGATAGTGTAAAAGAGTCTGCAGATACAGATACCGAAACGCTTAGTGATAAGACTGAAAGAAATTTAAG
Organism: Oleiphilaceae bacterium; assembly: GCA_047628385.1. Classification (GTDB taxonomy): domain Bacteria; phylum Pseudomonadota; class Gammaproteobacteria; order Pseudomonadales; family Oleiphilaceae; genus PZPK01. The sequence continues at coordinate 7,521 of JBLHVH010000091.1, read as the reverse complement.
TGTATGATTCATAAGAGTCCTTGTATGTAGCAATTGATTTGTGTGTATCTTAGCCTTTTATTTCTACCTATCTTAGACCCAAAACATCCATACTTCCGCCCTAATCCGCCATTTTAGTTTTTCGAAGTTCAGAGGGAGTTAAACCAAAGCGTCCTTTAAAACGATCTGTAAAGCGAGATTGAGATTGGTAGCCACACTTTTCAGCTATCAAACCAATAGAAAAGTGCGTTGTTTGCAACAAATGTAAACCTTGACCTAATCGCGCTTGGTCTTTTATCTCTTGTAGACTTGTTCCTTCTGATTTAAGTTTTCGGCGAAGCGTAGATTCGCTCATTGCCAGTTGATCACAAATATGTTCGATGGTTAATTCGTGAAAACTCTGCTCACAGAACATATCATGCAGTCGATGGCCTATTTTTGGATTACCCACCATGGATAAAATTTCTTGATGCCCAATGTGGCACAGCAACGCTATGATCTCTCTTTTACGTAAAGACCAAAGTTTTTCAGGTGCCCACAGAGAGCTCTCAACAAATTGTTGTAAACATTTTTCTAATATGGATGTTGTTCGTCCAATACAATAATCTTGTTTATTAAATGCGCTGACTTGAAGACCATGAAAGTCTTGATAATCAAATTCTATTAACAAGGCAAAATACTCTTTATTTTTTGGTATGTTGCGCATATTTATCGAAGGACTATCAGATAGAAAAATAAATTCACCAGAATGACAGACTAATTCGTTATCCTTACCGAGCTCTTTATCGCCACTTAGAACAACAATTAATAATGGTTTTACAATGGGTACATTAAATAGATGCTGCTCTTTGATTGAGGAGTAAACAGAAAAAGGTAATGCATGCTTTTCGTTGATTGTATTTTTAATAGTACTCAGTAGGTTTACCATTATTTTCTCTAAGTAAATAGCTGGTCTTACCCAAAGAAAGTAAGCTGATTGGTTTGACCGTCAGCTTTCCATATTTCCTTGTAAATTAATAGCCTTAGTATAATTTTTAAAATCCTGACAAACCCATTAATCATAAAATAAAACATTTGGTCATTGCAGATGTATACAAAAGGTATCGCTTTTATAGGTGAGTTCAACCGGTCGACGCAACACTCTCATTAAATCGTTCTGCTGGTGTTTCGTAGTCTAGCGTCTTACGTGGTCTTTCATTTAACTGACATACTACAGCACTAAGTTTAGCTTGCGTGGGAACTGATATGTCAGTATCTTTTGGAAAACACTGCCTAAGCAAACGATTAGTGTTCTCATTGGAACCACGCTGCCATAGACTGCTAGGGTCACAAAAGTAAACGTCAATATTTTTTTCAGTGTAAATCGTTTATGATCGGATAGCTCTTTTCCTCTAGCCCATGTTAGTGATTTATATAATTCAGTAGGTAATTTATTAGCTTGTTTTATGAGTGCTGATACAACACTTTCAGTGTCTTTCTTCTTAACCTTATCCAGCATGACACAGCGTGAATGTCGCTTAACTAGTGTGGCTATATAGCTAATATTTGAGCCAGCAATTAGGTGCCCTCCCAATGGCCTGGCACCGCTCGGTCTTATACTGATGGGGTCGTTCATGAATTGTTACCGCATTCGTGATTTGTCCAAGCCCTCTATTTTTTTAAAACGCCTCGAGTTTGAATAAATAGTTTCGTGTGACACGTAATTGTACTCATATTGAGGATTTGATCTTTTTAACCAACCAGATATTTGTTCTGGAGACCATTTTCTCTGAAGTTTTGTGGCTATAATTCGACTCAAGTTTTTATTACCACCCAGTTTACACAACTTAAGACTTAGCGCTCTATCCCAAGCAGCTTGATTAGCTTTAGTGGCTCTATACCGAGAATAACCACCATTATGATTCATTTTACGACTAATTCTTGATGGAGAGCGATCTAATAGATAGGCGACGAACCTAACTGATTGGCAGACCGCTATGCCTCTAGATATTTCTTCTCGCTCTGAAAGTTTCAGTACCTTACTTGAACGTGTTTGACTCGGTGATCGAATGCCTCCCGCCTTAAATAATATGCGAGAAATGAGTAAGCCAGTTTATCAAATAAGCGCGCTATTGAACGTATATAATCGCCTTTTTGCCAACGTTAAAAATTACAGCCTTTTGTTTTTCCGTGTATACGATTCGAATTTTTCTTTTCATTATCAATACTCCTTCTTTGACCTAAGAATAAAGTATTGCATCGACCAGTTGAACGTAAACGTAAGAGCAACCGCACATAGCGCCCCATTAATGAGGCGGTAAACTAACATTCCAGGCAATAACTCATTCAGAGTTTGATCATCCTGAGGTTCACTCAACACGCTACTAATATGATTCAGATAAGCGAATAGTACTAAGTTATTCGCTTTCGCCGTTTCAACGATAGTGTAAAGAATGCTGCTGGCATGAGCACCACTTGCGGTGTTTGAAAATAGCTAGTTTTTCCGACTAATAACAAAGGGTTTAATCGCTCTTTCTGCAAGGTTGTTATCGATATTTAGATGACCATCACCCAAGTAACGAGTCAGTTTTGGCCACTGATTTAAACTATAGGCAATCGCTTTACCAAGTGCCGATTTTGGTGGTACTTGTAGAATAACCGTTAATGGATATCACTACTGAATTTTAGCGACCATATGATTCGGCTTAGCGTTGCCATTCAAGCTATTAGCTTCGATGCTTTCCTGAACTCAACGCAGTATTTCCTTAAATAACCCGACTTATAGGAAGTCAGTGGAGAAACATTTCAATGTTTAGCCGACTTATGCATTGACGAAACTGTTTATCTTCGCAAACACTTCATCGGACTTTAAGATCCTTCGATGTCCTAAGCCTTGGGTTACAAACAACTCTGAATCATTAAACACAGGCGCTAAACGTGTTGATTCAGTGACAGGCACTTCAATATCGTGTTCATCATGAATTAACAGCGCTGGTATATCACAGGCCTGAAGCAATTTTGTAGCATCTAATTCAGAGGCCGATACACCGACATAGTGGCCGATAAAACCAAGGAATTTATTAGTGGTTTTTTTGTTCAAACCTACAAAACAGGAAAATCGACGTAGTACATTTTCAATTGAAGACGGGCCTGAAATTAGCACTAGTTTATCGGTTGTCACGCCCTGTCCTACAGCAATGGCTGCCGCACCTGCGCCCATTGAATGACCAATGATCGCATGAAAATGACCGAGCTCTTGTTGTGCTAGTTTTACTGTTTGTGAAAAAAGATAAGCATTCGATGTTTCGCCAGATGAGTGTCCATGCCCAGGCATATCAACCGCAAAAATGGTATATCCTTGTTTCACCAGCCCTTTAACTAAGCCATACATTTGAGTTGCTCGACTTTCCCAACCGTGAACAAGCAGAATCTGCTTACCGTTACCAGATGACTTTCCATCATCAGTATTTTCGTTCTGAGACCATCGTATAGCACTTACCTCTTCAGATAAGTTAAAGCGTGTACCCGCTTTCTCTGCTTCTTGCTCCCACGCCTTAATTGCGTAACGGTTTGGGCTCAAGAACTTGATACTTGCATTTTTGGCCGCCCAATTAGGTGCAATCACACTGCCGATACGGTTTGTTAATTTATAACCTTCTAAAGCGTAGTTCATCTTATTCTCCTAATTCAAAAATTCTACCTGACGTAAGGTAGGTATGGTGGTCAAAATTTTTTAACTTTTCTGTCTCAGATACTCAGTAATTATTGTAAGCGTAGTTTCAAACATAACGCGACTTTCAGTAATTCGACTTGTAACTAAAGCACCCTGTATACAGGCAATCACCCATTGCGCAAGCTCTTCAACAGTCTTTGCATGGTCATTAAATTCACCACCTTGTATTCCTTCGGTCAGTATTTCACTCACACCTTTCACTTGCGCATCAATTAATCTATTAACTTGTGCTTTGACGGGGCTAGACAACTTACCCCACTCACCTGCAAAAGCACCACCCGGGCATAATTTCTCGGCCGGTATAATATGGTGCCGATAAATATTGAGAAAATAATTAAGTCGTTCAACTGGGCTCTTGGTTTTTCCACGTATAAAGCTTTCTTTCATCACTGATGTGGCCCGCTCAAGCAGTGCCACCGCTAAGTTATCTTTGCTTTCGAAATGGTAATAGACACTACCTTTCTTAATACCGACACGGTTAGCCAGCTCTTGAAAGCTGACGCCACTAATCGATTGGCGTTGAACCATGTCTTGTGCGACGTCGAGAATCGCGGTACGAGTATCATTAAGTATTTTCATATCACCTACCTTACGTAAGGTAGAACATGAATGTCAACACCTACTCGCATAAAGAGATCTTATAACGCCACTTAATTGTCAACATTATGTTTACATTAATTCAATATAACCCCTATTTATCACCATTAAAGAAATATGGATACTGATCACATCAACAAAGCAAGCGAGATAAACAAGTCAGCGATTGCTGAGTTGAAATAACATTTACTTATGAAAGTTTTGAGACTCGATATGAACAATATTGAAATGTATACACGACCGGGGTGTGGTTACTGTACGCATGCAAAGCGCTTATTAGCCAGTAAGGGATTAGCCTTTACAGAATACGATGTTTACCAGCACCCAGAAAAGATAAGTGAAATGTGCAGTAGAACAAAGGGTCGAACTTACCCTCAACTCTTTATTAATAATCAAGCATTTGGTGGGTTTGAAGCCCTACTACAACTTGAAAAGCACAATCGCTTATCTAATGTAATGTCTAACCAAATGACAAACGAAGTGAAGTAATGAATAACTTAATTTTTAAAACACTCATTTAAATTGGAGCAATATCATGTCAATAATCAAATTATACCGTCACCCACTTTCAGGTCATTCTCACCGTGTTGAAGCGCAATTATCGCTTTTGGGATTAGATGCCGAGATCATCGATGTTGATTTAATGAGCGGAGCTCAAAAACAAGCTGAATTTTTAAGCAAAAATTCGTTTGGCCAAGTACCTGCTATCGATGATGGGGATGTGACCATCTCAGATTCAAATGCCATCTTGGTTTATTTAGCGACTAAATATGATGACGACCGCTCTTGGTACCCAAGCGATTTGGAAGAACAGGCAGAGGTTCAGCGCTTTTTATCTGTCGCAGCAGGAAAAATTGCGTTTGGTCCGGCAGCGGCTCGCTTAGTGAATGTTTTTGGTGCAGATTTAGACCACAAAACTGCCATTAATACCTCCCATGGCATATTAGCCTTACTTGACGCTCATTTAGAAGGGCGTAATTGGTTAGCAACAAATAACCCGACCATTGCGGACACGGCAAATTATGCCTATATCGCTCATGCCCCTGAGGGCGACGTTTCACTTGAGGCTTACCCTAACATACGTGCTTGGATCAAACGGTTTGAGTCACTCAAAGGTTTCGTCGCTTTTGCTGCCACACCTGTTGGCTTAAGTGCTTAAATCTCAACCTTCAGTATCTCCTAGTGGACACACGTCCGCTGGGAAATAGTGTAAATCAGTGAAAAAAATCTAAGAGATTGCTATGAAACGTATATTAATGATTGTTGCTAATGGCGTTGAGCCCCTAGAAATGGCTGCTTTTACTGATGTGATGGGCTGGGCCACTTTGATTGGTAAAGAAAAGATTGAGTTAGTGGATGTGGGGTTAAGGCCAATCATTAAAACAACTTTTGGTTTACAATTCACACCAAACACTTTACTGAATAATGTCATTTTTGATGGCACTCTTGATCACTTTCTTGATGGCTTTGATGCACTCGCAATTCCGGGCGGGTTCGAACCTTCAGGTTTTTACGATGAAGCATTAAGCAAGCCTTTTTTGGATGTAATTCGTCACTTTTCAAAACAAAAAAAAGTGATTGCCAGTGTATGTGTCTCCTCTATATGCCTTGGAGAAGCTGGTGTACTGAAAGGTAAAAACGCAACGACATATCACCAGGTTGGTGGAAAACGTAAGCAACAATTGGAAGACTCGGGGGCTAATTTTGTCGATCATCCGATCGTCATCGATGGTAACGTCATTACATCAACAGGCCCAGGTACCGCTTTAGAAGTTGCGTTTAAATTATTGGAGCGCCTGACGGACAAAGAAAATACTGACAATTTACGTTTAAGAATGCGTGTGCCGACACCGAGCCAAGCATGGTATACCGGCGCTCAAATCTAGTTCCCTAGCCTAAGCCTTAATGCACTTTATCTCTAACTTAATAAACAATAAGGCTCATATATTTATGAGACATTAGAATAGTGCTAACCATGAGTTAAGCGTAATTGTTCAATGATCACGATGCAAGAGGTCTCAAAAATAATATTTCATGCGTCACTCATATTTTAGTAACGACCCTGCAATAACCAGCGCGCCGTGTTCGATCTTGAAACGTCTAGATGTCATTCATGTTGTTCTGGAGTTCTAAAAGCAGAACGACTCCCGAAGGAGCCGCATTTTGTAGTGCTTATGTCAGGTGCTGATTATAAGGGGCGCTTGTAGTTTCGCTCCTTAATTGTTATTTATTCCGGCGTCTAGTTACTGCAAGGCCAGCCAACCCAAGAGCCAGCAGCGCAAATGAGCCAGGTTCAGGTACGGAGACAGCCTGTGTAATTACGCGCACGTGGTCGCCTGGAGAACTGGCTTTCCAGTCATCTATATAGAGAAAATTATCATCATTGGTAGTTCCAGGCCGGTCTCGTTTTTCTAGTCCAACCAATCTTGGGTATTGATAATCTACGCTATCTAAGCCGAATTGAGCCTCTGTGTTCATTAAACCTGTTCGACCCCAAATGATATCGATGATATTCCCGTCAAATTGAATCCAGCCTTCAACAGTCTTACTTTTTTTAGGGTCGAAGAAAACATAGTGACTTGAGACAGTTTCATTGTAGTCGTCTGACCAGACGTTTTGCTCTTCATCGAAAGAGTGTAACCATCCGTCGTTAAAATCATTTTTTCCAACTTCCGTGCCACCTGTTCTGTTTTCAAGTGGATCGGTATTGAGAACCTCAAACTTACAGTTATTTGCCTTGTAGACACTACCGCCAGTAACACAGCCATCTATTATCGCGGCATGGCTGGTCGCTGACAGTCCAAGCAGGAGTGTTGCAGTAATAAGTTTTAGTGATCGCATTGGTATAGCCTTTTAGGTCGTTGTTCTCATATGGATGTATTCCTAGTATAAAGCAATAAACACACCACCTTATTAAAAACACTAGATATCAGTTGTTTAGTTTTTAAACTGATGTCGCCCCGATAGGTTACTGTAAAAATTATCGACACTTTACTGCAGAGTATTATTAGCCACATACTCTTGATACTGACTTCCAAAACTTTACTAGACACGAGTTGTATACCTAATCACCTAAAGCTTAGGGGGAGGTTATTGCTTACTTAAGTTCATCCATTAAAAATTCAATGAAGCATCTGACTTTTTTAGATAAATATCGACGATGCGGATAGATAGCAAACAAACCAAACTCTAGTGTCTTATGGTCGGGAAGAATTTCTTTTAGTCGACCCTTC
>JBLHVH010000090.1:0-12329 GCA_047628385.1 Oleiphilaceae bacterium | reverse complement strand
TAGGATTACGCTCTCCTGTTCACTCTTTTGCGAGACTTATAAATCCACTTAATGCCCCAACAGTGCTTCAAGGCATCTTTCACCCACCCTACAGTGGCCTACATCAAGAATCTGGCGCACTATTGGGATATGATACGGTTGGTGTAATTAAAGGTGAAGGTGGCGAAATTGAATGCAACCCAGACAACATACTGATTGCCAAGTACAGTATTAAAGGAGAGTTAAGTGAAGAGACGTGGCCAGCCATTTTTCCACGCAGACACGTAAAAGCTGAAGATATGAGCGTTGATTACATGAGAACACTCTGGAAAACCGATGCAGACGATGAATATGCAACAGCCGCAATCATTAGCACAGCAGCCTTTGCACTAAGGTCGCTTGATATGTCAATTGATCAAAGCGCTGCATTAGAGACAGCTAAAACCTTATGGGATAATAGAGATAAGAATTTTCTCTAAGCGGTTAAACGAAAAAAGGGCCTAAGCTGAACATTTATGTTTTGCTTACACCCTTTTTTCACTTATTAGCCACTTACTTTTTAGAAAAGTCTATTTATAGTAAGCGTTTTCAGTAACGGTATGATCTGTTACATCCTTAACACCCTTAACTTCTGGCAACACTTCCAGCAATCGCTTCTCTACACCGTCCTTAAGTGTAATTGAAACGGCACTACAACCCTGACAACCGCCACCAAAACGAAGTATTACAGTCATATCTTCAGTAATTTCTACTAACGACACTTCACCACCATGAGATGCTAAGCCAGGATTAATATCTGTCGCTAAAAGATACTTAATTCTGTCAGGAAGTGGTGAATCATCACTTATTTTTGGCATTTTGGCATTAGGCGCTTTAATGGTTAGCTGGCCGCCCATTTTTTCTTCAGCGTAATCAACATAAGCTTCTTCTAGAAAAGGTAGGCTTTTTTGTTCGAGATAAAGCTTGAAGCCTTCCAATACGATGATTTCATCATCTTCAATCACATCTTCAGGCTGACAGTAAGCCAAGCAAGTTTCAGCCATTTTGGTGCCAGGCTGGGTCACAAACATTCGAACACCTGTTTCGCTAGCATCCTGATTTGTAATTAACTGTGATAAATAACGCTGTGCAGATTCAGAAACAGTAACCATATAGCCAAAAACTCCAATTCGATTCTTACAATATCTATATTCTATGCGTTTTCCTCCCGTTGATAAAGCCCTAGTATTTTACTCAAGTAATATTTGTCATTAATTTTGTTAAAAAATGAACTATATCAAAATATTTCAATATAGTTTTATTTCAAGTATCATAGCCAGCCTGTATATTGAAAGTGATATAATTTAAGTTAGTATTAGTATGTTGTACATAATATCACTCTGCTCTAAAGTTAATTAAAAGGTAAAGTAGTCAATGTCTGATTTAGCCAAGCGCCTCAGCAATTTAAATGAAGCACTCGAAAACCGTATACTCATTCTTGATGGCGCCATGGGTACAATGATTCAATTGCTCAATTTGAGCGAGGAAGATTATCGAGGTGAACGCTTCAAGGATCACGCTTCGGACGTTAAAGGAAATAATGACTTACTTTGCCTAAGTCAGGCTGATGCGATTTCTAAAATACACGCACAATACCTTGATGCTGGCGCAGATATAATTGAAACCAATACCTTTAATTCAACGCAAGTTTCACAAGCAGACTACAACATGGAGTCGCTTGTTTATGAACTTAATTTCGAAGCAGCAAGGCTCGCACGCGTTGAAGCGGATAAAAAAACATTAGAAACACCTGATAAACCACGCTTTGTCGCTGGCGCAGTTGGCCCGACATCTCGTACCGCTTCTATAAGCCCAGATGTAAATGATCCAAGTTTTCGTAACGTTACGTTTCAAGAACTTTATGACAACTATTATCAAGCCGTTGAAGCACTTGTAGCCGGTGGCTCTGATATAATTTTGATTGAAACAATTTTTGATACGCTAAATTCCGAAGCCGCTATTTATGCAACGGAACAATATTTTATTGATTCAGGCATAAAACTGCCTATCATGATATCAGGTACGATCACTGACGCTTCAGGTCGAACTCTTTCTGGCCAAACGGCTGAAGCTTTTTTACTATCAGTCGAGCACTGTAAGCCGCTCAGTGTTGGTTTTAACTGCGCCTTAGGTGCTGACGCTCTACGGCCCTATATTAAAGAAATATCCGATAAGTCTACTGCTTTTGTCAGCGCTCACCCCAATGCAGGTCTACCCAATGAGTTTGGTGAGTACGACCAAACACCTAAAGAAATGGCCGACATCATTGAAACCTTCGCTAGCGAGCAACTTGTTAATATAATTGGTGGCTGCTGTGGATCACAACCTAGCCACATTAAAGCTATCGCTAAGCGAATGGAATCTTACAAAACTAGAAAACGACCTACAATTGAACCCAAACTGAGATTATCAGGACTCGAAGCATTTGTTAGTGATAAAGACTCTCTTTTCATCAACGTGGGTGAACGAACCAATGTCACTGGTTCAAAACGTTTTCTGCGATTAATCAAAGAAGAGCTGTTTGAAGAAGCATTAGATGTTGCGAGAGACCAAGTTATTAATGGGGCTCAAATAATCGACATCAACATGGACGAAGGCATGCTGGAATCAAAAGAAGCGATGGAGCTTTTTTTGAACCTTGTCGCTTCTGAACCCGATATCTCTCGCGTCCCTATCATGATTGACTCATCAAAGTGGGAGGTTATAGAAGCAGGTTTACGCTGTGTTCAAGGTAAGTCAGTCGTTAACTCTATCAGTCTTAAAGAAGGTGAAGAAGAGTTTATTAGTCGCGCTAAGAGCTGCATTCGTTATGGTGCCGCAGCAGTAGTGATGGCATTTGACGAAGATGGTCAAGCTGACACCTACGAAAGAAAAATCCAAATATGCAAGCGCTCTTATGACATATTAGTAAAAATTGGTATGTCACCCGCTGATATCATTTTCGACCCGAATATATTTGCCATTGCAACCGGTATTGACGAACATAATAACTATGCGGTCGATTTCATTGAGGCGACTCGCTGGATTCGTCAAAACCTACCTTACGCAAGTGTGTCTGGCGGCGTTAGTAATGTTTCATTCTCATTTAGAGGGAATGATCACTTACGTGAAGCAATACATTCTGTTTTCTTGTATCACGCCATAAAAGCGGGCATGAACATGGGTATTGTTAACCCAGGCCAACTCGTTATTTATGATGACATTGAGCCCGATTTTAAAGAGCGTGTAGAAGATGTTGTGTTAAATCGTCGCGATGACGCCACTGAAAGACTGCTAGAAGTCGCTGATCAGTTTATGGGTAGCGCTAAACAAGCTAAAGTAGAAAACCTTGAATGGCGTGAACTTCCCGTTAATAAGCGTTTAGAACATGCCTTAGTAAAAGGTATTACAACCTTCATAATAGAAGATACTGAAGCGGCACGTTTAGTCGCTGATCGACCGATTGAAGTGATTGAAGGCCCCTTAATGGATGGTATGAATGTTGTAGGTGACTTATTTGGTGAAGGTAAGATGTTTCTGCCACAAGTGGTTAAAAGCGCACGTGTCATGAAACAATCAGTCGCCCACCTCTTGCCGTTTATTGAAGCAGAAAAGAATGGCGCGCCATCGACTAAAGGTAAAATATTAATGGCCACTGCCAAAGGTGATGTTCATGATATTGGCAAAAACATTGTAGGTGTTGTATTGCAATGCAATAACTACGAAATTATTGATCTGGGTGTCATGGTACCCGCTGATAAAATTCTAAAAGCAGCAAAAGAACACAATGTAGATGTAATTGGCGTCAGTGGTCTTATTACTCCGTCGTTAGATGAAATGGTTTACGTTGCAAAAGAATTACAGCGTGAAGGTTTCGATATTCCATTAATGATTGGCGGCGCAACCACCTCTAAAGCACACACTGCGGTAAAGATTGATCCTCAATATCAAAACAGCCAAGTTGTTTATGTAACCGATGCTTCTCGTAGTGTAAGTGTTGCTACCTCACTAATGAGTACAACATTAAAAGATGACTTTATTCAAAAAACAAAAGATGAATATGAAGTTGTAAGAGAACGTCGTAAAAACAAGCAGGCTAAAACCAAGTACCTTAGCTACCAACAAGCCTGTAATAAACGCCTGCAGTTAGACTGGGAAAACTATTCAGCACCCCGCCCTAAATTCACCGGCGTTAAAGTATTTGATGATTACCCCTTGGAAGAATTAGTTGACTACATTGATTGGACACCATTTTTTATTACTTGGGATCTTGCAGGCAAATATCCAAGAATCTTAACGGATGAAAAAGTAGGTGAAGTAGCAACAAATTTATTCAGTGATGCACAACAAATGCTTAAGAAACTGATTACCGAAAAGCACTTAACAGCAAAAGGTGTGATCGGCTTCTGGCCTGCCAATACCACTGATCACGACGTTGTAACTGTGTATAAAGACGAGAATAGAGATGAAATAAGCACTACATTTCATCACTTGCGTCAGCAGTCAGATAAGGTGAATGGCTCTACGAGACGCTCTCTAGCAGACTTTATTGCACCTAAAGATACCGGCATTCAAGATTATATTGGCGGCTTTGCGGTTACTACAGGTCTTGGCGCTGAAGCACTGGCAAAAAGTTACCAAGACGACCAAGACGATTATAATTCAATTATGGTAAAAGCACTTGCTGACCGATTAGCAGAAGCGTTTGCAGAACGTATGCATGAACGTGTACGTAAAGAGTTTTGGAATTATTCACACGAAGAATCTTTTGAAAAAGAAGATTTAATTAAAGAACAATATTCGGGCATTAGACCAGCACCTGGTTATCCTGCCTGCCCTGACCATACTGAAAAAACAGCCTTATTCGATCTTTTAAGTGCGACAGAGCATAGTGATATCATTTTAACTGAACACTTCGCCATGACACCCGCAGCATCCGTGAGTGGTTTTTATTACTCACACCCAGAATCAAAATACTTTTCTGTGGGTAAAATAACCAAGGATCAAGTAGAGCATTATGCTGAGCGTAAAGGAATGTCGCTTGAAGAGGCGGAAAAATGGTTATCACCGGCGCTAAGTTACGATTAGACGTAAGCCTTTAACCAAGTCTCAACACAAACTTATTTATTGAAACTATAAAAGCTGGTATTCTTACGCCCAAATTTTTGCTATACCCGCGTAAGGGTCTTTTTTTTCTGAGAAGCGACAATGTACAAATACGACGAATACGACAGACAAATCGTTCAAGAACGAACAAAACAGTTTCGTGGCCAAACTGAACGCTTTATAGACGGAACATTAGACGGAGATGACTTTCTTCCGCTACGCTTACAAAATGGTTTATATGTACAGCGCTTAGCGCCTATGCTAAGAGTTGCCATACCTTACGGCATGTTATCGTCAACACAGCTTCGCAAGTTAGCGCAAGTCAGCCTTGATTATGATAAAGGCTATGTACATTTTACGACGCGTCAAAACGTGCAATTCAATTGGCCTGAAATCAAAGATGTTCCTGACATCCTTGAAGAGCTGAATGAAGTAGAAATGCATGCGACACAAACAAGCGGTAACTGTATTCGAAATACCACCACTGACCAGTTTTCTGGTTCGATTGAAAACGAAGTAATCGATTCTCGCCCTTATTGTGAAATAATTCGTCAATGGTCTACGCTGCACCCTGAGTTTGCTTTCCTTCCAAGAAAGTTCAAAATTGCGGTAAATGCTTGCCCTGATGTTGATCGTGCAGCGATTGCATTTCATGATATCGGTTTAGAAATCATTAAAAATGAACAAGGCGAAATCGGATTTAAAGTTTTTGCTGGTGGCGGCTTAGGTAGAACCCCTGTTGTAGGCTCTGAAATAAGAAGCTTTTTACCCGAAAAAGATCTGCTAACTTATTTAGATAGTATTGTGCGTGTTTATAATATGCATGGTCGCCGAGATAATAAATTCAAAGCACGCATCAAGATACTGGTTAAAGCACTGACACCGGCGAAGTTTGCAGAAATGGTTGAAGCCGAATGGCAACACCATAAAGATACCGAAGTACAACTAACACAAGCAGAAATTGACCGTGTGAAAAGCTTCTTTACGGCTCCTGATTACGCAAAGTTAGAAGATAATCCTACGACGTTTGTAGAAATCAAAGCGTCTAATAGTGAGTTTGAAAACTGGGTAGCAAGAAACACTAATACCCATAAGATCTCAGGGTATTCAATTGTCACCCTAACACTTAAGAAAGTTGGCATCCCTCCTGGTGATGTCACTGCAAGCCAAGCGACAGCCGTTGCAGCATTGGCAGATGAGTATAGTTTTGGCGAAGTGCGTATTTCACATGAACAAAATATCGTTTTAGCTGATGTACGTCAGGACCAACTATTTAATGTTTGGCAGAAGGCTAAGCTATTAGGTTTTACCACACCTAACCTCGGTATGCTAACAGATATGATTTGCTGTCCTGGTGGCGATTATTGCGGTCTTGCAAACGCCAAGTCAATTCCTGTTGCTGAACAGATTCAACTAAAATTCGATGATCTTGACTACCTTTATGATATTGGAAAGCTAGATCTGAACATTTCAGGTTGCATGAATGCGTGTGGTCACCACCATATCGGTGACATTGGTGTATTAGGTGTTGATAAACGCGGCGAAGAGTTTTACCAAGTTTCAATCGGTGGTCGATCTGGTCGTGATGCAACAATTGGTAAGATCTTAGGCCCTTCATTTGCACGTGCCGAAATGGCAAATGTAATAGAAAAAATAATTAACGTGTATACCGAAAATCGCACAGAAGAAGAGTTATTCGTAGATACCTACCGTAGAGTCGGTATGGCCCCATTTAAGGAGCGAGTTTATGCCAAAGCTAATTAAAAACGCGGTGGTAAGCGATAATACTTGCCAAACTTTGGACAAAGAATTTTCAGGTTCAGTTGAAGATATTATAGCTAGCCAAACAGGCACATTAGTGCCCAAACAGTTTTGGTTAGCTAACGTATCGCAGTTTCTTGAGAACGATAATGTTGGTGTATGGCTAGATAGTGACGAAGGCCCAGAAGAACTTGAACCTTATTTAAACAAACTAAACTTGATTGCGATTAACTTTCCTAAGTTCGCCGATGGTCGAGGTTACTCATATGCGCGTATTTTACGTGACCGTTTTGGTTATGAAGGTGAACTTCGAGCAATGGGAGACATATTACACGACCAAATGTATTACCTAAAACGATGTGGTTTTGATGCATATGCTGTTCGTGAAGATAAAGATGCTGATATTGTACTAGAGGGTTTAAGCGACTTTTCTGAATGCTACCAAGCTTCAACAGATCAAAAACTGCCTTTATTTAGAAGACGATAATTATTAGTGATGTATTACTTGCGACTCTTTTTAATAAAAACTTTTCGGTTTAATTTAAAGAGTCGCAATTTATAACAAAGCTTATTCCCCCTCCCTAACCCTTTACTTCTCCACTATCTAAGATATCAATTAATGGTTTTAAATATCCTAGGTAGGGTGTAGAAGCTTTCATTGAGTCCCTATAAATTGGCTGCCTTACTTGACTAACACTCGCTGTTCGAACGGCACGTTTATTTTTGTAAAACTCGAAACAAGCAGGCTCTCTTTCAAGACCACAATAATCTAATAACGCCCCAATCTCTTGCTCAGAATCTTCGACTATCCTCTCGTAATTGGCTTCATATACTTGTTTACTGAACAACGATGTCCAATGAGCCATTAAGCTTTGATATAGATTATAGTACTGGCCAAGGCCTACTAGGTCATTAGAATAAGCATGATTACCGCTAAAATTTTGCTTATAAATCGAAAAACAAGTCTCTAAAGGGTCACGTGTGCAATGGATTATTTTAGCCTTTGGTAACGCGAGAGCAATCAGACCAACAAACATAAAATTGTAAGGCATTTTATCAGTAAAATGCGCACTGCTTTGCCGTGTACGAACTCGATCCAGATACAGCTTAACCGTATCTAGACAGTCTAAAACCGCTGCGGCCTCAGTTTGATCTTTTCCAATAAACTGATGCACAGACATACTTTGACTCAAATCAGTAATTTCTCCCTCAGCAGCAACTAAACTGTGACCAGACAAAATTTGCTCGACCAAAGTGGTCCCAGAGCGCGGCATACCTAGAATGAATATCGGGGATGCATCTTTTAAACCGGCCCCTTTAAAAGCTTCTTTAAAAGATTCACTAAAAAAACTTATTAATTTTGAAAATGTTTGCTGCGTATTTTTATGATGATATGGCTTACTTTTTTGGCTCAAATCATTCGCTATTTTAAGGTAACGAAATGCTTTATCAGGCGAATAATACTTACCATTACTCTTTTTCTCAAAATACATCGATAAGATATAAGCCATATTCATCTGAACGATATCAGCTTGCCCCCCTTGATTAACGCGTAATTCAAACTGAGGTATTAAACTTTCTAAAATCGGCTCTTTTTTACCTTTACCATACAAAATAAGGTTTCGCACGACAGCGAGCTGACCAGGATTCATTTTCACTGATTTTTGAAATGCTTTATAGCCTTTCTCCGTGTCACCTAGACGACTAAGAGCTAATCCTTTTAGGTTATAAGCTCCTGCATTATCGGGGGATAATCGAATCACAGCCTTCAGAACGCCTAATGCATCGTTTTCTCTATGATTACCAATTAAGACACCAGATAATTGCTCTAGCGCTTCTACATCATTAGGTTTTATACTAATAGCTATTCTGAGCCAGCTTTCAGCCAACTCATTTTCAGAAAGCTGTGTTGCTGTCGTAACACCTTGCATTAATAAGTCATATTCATTAGGTAATGCATTAATCGCCACCTTATAAAAACTTAAAGCCTCTGCCTTTCTGTTTGTTTGATGCAGTAACAAACCCAGCCTTGCATTAATAATAGGGTGACTTGTTTCATTGTGAAGTAATTGACGATAGATCGTCTCAGCCTGCTTAAAGTTTCCTGCTTGATGAAAACTTTGCGCCTGATTGAATTGGGCTTGCATGATTTAACCTTATTGTTTTAATAAGAAAGCGATTTGAATATGGTGAGCTCTGGCGGGTCTTACTTAACATCTGTATTATCTAAAAATGCTGCAGCGATTCGTGTCCAGGCTTTTTATATTTCTATGGAGCAATGCTCTGCACTCACTTAATAAAGAGACATTGATATTTGAATCATACTTTTTTGATCCTAAAATTTCATCAACTAACTTTAAGCATCGAGTGAGTATTTCGGGCATCCCTTTAAAAATCGAGTTTATTTCTAACATCATTTCAGCAGAAATTTGCTCAGTCCCCTCAAAAATAGTCACATCAAATATACCAGAATCTACAAAGAGGCTCGCTAATTTGCGTATCATTATCCGCAATCCATGCACTTCTAAATTAAAATCATAAGGTAAAAGGTCACCACTGACACATAATAAACAGGACATTAATTTTTCTAGCTTTACACCTTTTAACTTAAGATCATCACTCGTATATACATCAGGTTCAACGAGACTCTGACAAATGTGCTGTTCAAGAATTTTCAACCAAGCGTTCTGTGCTTTTGTAAAATAAAGAAGCTGTCCTAGTTTAAGGCTAGGGATTAAATGCAGCGCCTGGTTATGCCCGCCTAATTGATCAAGTCGATCACTAATTTCATTGGCAACAATTAGGATTTGGTTATCAAGACTAAGTTGTGATTCACCAACGTGGCTGGGGTAGCCCGTTCCATCATCTCTAGCATGATGATGTAAAATTAAATCACCCACGCTACTTAGATCAGGAAGGAGACTTTCTACATATGAACTGCCCTGCAGCGCATGCATATTTTCATCATTAGCCGGTACTGTTGTGAAAAAGGGCAATACTGAGTTTGAATTCAGCACTGTTATATCAGCACTTAAGGCATACTCCCCTATATCTTGTAATAAGCCTGCATAAAATAATGCTTGTTGATGACTTTTGTCTAAATTTAATGATCCCGCAACGACTAAGCTGCCCCAACTACAAAACAGAGCGCGTTCAAATTCAATTTGAGAGTGTGTATGCATACATGTGATGGAGCGCATAATGTTTTCATTTTGAGCCAGTTCTTCACAATACATCACTAACTGAGGCCAACACGCATTAGCCACATTCATTTTAAATAAAACAGGGTGAGAGTCAATAAAGCTTCGATATTCTAAAAGAAGGCTTGCTGCGCTGATAAAATAATCACCTTTAAGGTAATTATAACGACTATCACTCATGCTATTTAGACCTAAATAAAGGTAAAACAAATTTATATAAAGTCTTAAGACTTTAAAGCACTTTTAATTTTTAGATATAAACTGAGGATAGGCTACAGACGCTATATATTCAAAGAACAAAGAGTGCTAATTTACCGTTTTGTTATACTTGAACTTTTTTAGGGTGCTATTGTCTTTATTAAAGACACACATCATTCTAACCCTACAACAACACCGAGAGCAAAGAGACACACCTATGCATGAAGATGTACAAAACTACTACGGTAAAGTTTTACAGCATACTGATGACCTTAAAACAAATGCCTGTTGCACAACGGGTAACCTTCCTCGCCATGTCAAAAATGCTCTTTCACAAGTCCATGATGAAGTGTTAAGCCGCTATTATGGTTGCGGACTAATTGCCCCACAGCTATTAGAAAATATGCATATTATGGACCTAGGAAGCGGTTCTGGTCGTGATTGCTATGTTTTATCACAATGGGTAGGTGAAAATGGCAGTATTCTTGGTGTCGATATGACAGAGGAGCAACTGGCAATTGCAGTTAAACATGAAACTTACCACGCTGAAAAATTTGGTTATAAGTCGAAGAATACTGAGTTTAAACTTGGTTACATAGAAAAGTTAAATGAATTAGAATTACCTGATAACAGTTTCGACATTATTGTTTCAAATTGCGTGATTAACTTATCGCCAGATAAAGAAGCGGTTCTCAAGGAAGCGTATCGTTTATTAAAGCCAGGTGGAGAATTATACTTCTCAGATGTTTATTCTGATCGCCGAGTTCCCGCAGACTTAGTCAACGACCCAGTACTGTATGGTGAATGCTTAAGCGGCGCGCTGTATTGGAACGATTTTGAAAATTTAGCTAAAAAGTCAGGTTTTTCTGACCCAAGACTCGTTGAAGATGAAGCCATTACGATTGAAAACGAAGCAGTACAAAATAAAATTGGTCATATTAGCTTTTTCTCAGCAACCTACAGACTCTTCAAAATAGAAACTCTTGAACCATTTTGTGAAGATTACGGCCAGGCAGTGATATACAAAGGTGGAATCCCACACTCTGAAGAACATTTTATTTTAGATAAACATCATTTTATAGAAAAAGGAAAGGTTTTCCCTGTTTGCGGTAACACTTGGTTAATGCTAAACCAGACTCGCTTTAAAGATTATTTTGAATTTATTGGCTCTTTTGACAACCACTACGGTATATTTAGTGGTTGCGGTACTGACTTACCTTTTGATGGGTTTATATACTCAGACGATAACGCTGGTGGTTGCTGCTGAAGGAGCGCTAAAAAATCAGCAGAAAAGCACGTTGATCAAATCAGTTATCTAAACTGATTTGGTCGAAGTCAAAGGCAGCGCTCGTGCCACTCTTTTTCTTTTCATTAGAGGGCTTCTGGACCGGTGCATGAATTGCTTCTAGGCCATCACTATTATTCATACTTGAATTTTTTTCTTCCTCGACATTACTTATATCAGATTTTTTTGGGGCCATAGAAATTGGCTCAACAGAAAGCTTTATGCTAGCTTGCAACGCTTTGTAATCTTTTTCCATCGTACTTATTTTCAATTCTAAGGAATTCAGTGCAGACTGATCTGCGGTTTTAACCAATGTCATATCAGTGAGTTGGTTGTTTTTCTGATTGACAAGGTCAGCTAGCCGATTCATTTCTGTTTGCATCTCTTTTTGCCTAGACATCAATGCCTTGAATGCCACCTGCCCGTCTTTATACTTTTTTTGTATTGTAAAGCGCTCTTTATTATGAGAATTTATTTTTGATGCCAAGGTTGCATTAGTTGTTTGATTTTTTTTCTCTTGCTTCCCTAACAATGAATTTGTGGTATTTAATGACAAAGCAATCAATCCATTCTCTGCCTCTAGTGCTGCAATTTTTTCCATCAACGCTTCAACCATCTGACCACTTAAGTCGAGCTGAGAAACGGAGTCACCTTTTTGTTGTTCTAATGTTATTTGGGCATCACTCAATAGCACCACATTTTCTTTTAGATTAATATTTTCTTGACGAATAAGATTAAGCTCTGCCGATAATGCATCAACCTCACCTTTAGTCACCTGTATA
>JBLHVH010000089.1:0-12503 GCA_047628385.1 Oleiphilaceae bacterium | reverse complement strand
AAACAGTAAGAGTTTTTGGTGACCGATTGTGGCTTCATGGTGGGCAGTCTGCCCCCGCGCCATTTGATAAAATACCGTTAATTTATGAAAATGCTTTTGGTGGTCTTCATCACTACCAGGCGGATAAGCCTATTGGATCAGATTCCGCTGTTGCCTTTTTTACCAACCCATTAGGGAAAGGTTTTATCGGAAAGCGAAAAAATAATGAGATGGTTGGCCAAAAGCTTCCAAACCTTGAAGACCCTCGATTTCTGATTCACTCCCCTCAAGACCAGCCTTCACCGATGAACTATGGTTATATTCAGTCTACTTGGGCGCCACGTAAGGCTTATTCTGGTACCTATGATGAGCGCTGGAGCAAAACACGTGCACCGTTTTTACCCTTAGACTTTGATGAACGTTTTTTCTTAAATGGCTCGACCGGGCTTAGTTTTGAGAGAGCTACTTTTTCAGGCGGAGAGCCTGTTAGGTTAATTAATTTATCTGCAGAGCAGAGCGATATTCAGTTCCAGTTACCGGTATGCCCATTAGATACCGCCTTTAAGTTTAATGGGGAGTGGGTGCCAACACCTGTGGCCATTGAAACGATTATCATTGAGCCTGACCTTAACCAGTTTTGTATTGTGTGGAAGGCCTCATTTGCGTGTAATAAGAAGCAGTTAAGGGTGAGTGATATTAAAGTGAATTTCCAAAGTACCCCCAGTGTTTCAGGTATATAACTAGTTAAAAATGAAAATCATTATAAGGAATATGGTGTGACAGACGTTGGTGAGGGTGTGGCTATTTTTGATGCCGCAGCAGAAAATGAAGTTAAATGCCCTATATGCGGTAAAGCCTTACATGAAACAACGACCGAGAAAAAAGAAGGAAAGGGTGAGTTAAAAAGTATTCCAAAAAACTTAGGTATTTCTTCTATACCTCAAGACCCTAAAGTTGCTTTTTACACGACTGCAGCGCATCACTTGATTCCAGCGATCCAATGTTTGGCAAAATTTATCCGATTGAGTAAGATGGCGGATGCTGTCGGCTATGATGTAAATGCTCCTATAAACGGGTTAGCACTTCCTACGCATGGTCAGCTAAATCAAAATAGTTATTTACTGGACGGCGTGAAATATGGTGACTTAAATGCCGTAAACAAAAAAGCAGTCGCTTTTGATGTGATGGGGCATTTAGATAAAAATACGGGAGATTATGGTGCGCAGTGGCATGTTGGTCATCATGACTGGAGTTTTGAAACAGCAAAAAGTCTCGCTACTGATTCGGACGATATATCACATGGTAAAAATTATGAAGGTGAGGTTAACCAAGAGCTAAGGTTCTTGGAGAAAAATTTAGCAGTGGATAGTAATGTCTGTGAGCCAGAAGAAGGGGAACCTGGTGACGCTGTAATATCTGAATTAAACGAACTATCAGAAACAATAAAAGATGGTATTAAAAATTGGGAAACGTATTTTGTATCAGCGATGAGTTATACGTATTCAAGGGAGCGGTAAAATGTATTATTTCATAACACAAGATCTTAATGATCATTCATTCGTAAGTTTGCTTGGTCATACAGATGAGTCTGGCAAGCATCTTTGGGTGAGTGGTACTCCGTTAACGGAACCATATTTAAATGATGTGTTTCTAGTTGAATCATCAATGGAAACTGATATTAGAATGCCTGATTTTTTTGATACGGTGGCTCCTCTAATGTCAAAACGCTTGTTGGATGCGATCGTGTCGTTAGGTGTAGATAACTTAGAAACATATCCAGTCACTATTAAGAATAAAATTACGGAACAAGTATTTGATAATTACTTGGCTGTTAATATTATTGGTTCAATGGATGTTGTTGATTATGAAAAATCAATCCGTAAAGGTAGGTATAGATTTAAATCTATTGTTCTTGATGAAACAAAAACTATGGGTATGCTCTGTTTTAGGTTACATAAGGGGCCAGCAGAGTTAGTTGTGCATGAAAGTGTTGCAAAACCTCTAATGAATATGGACCTCAACGGCATAAAGATAATTAGCATAGAGGAGTTTAGTCAGTAATATATTACATATTTGTTCAATTATTATGCTCAGAAGGTGCGCTTCTAAACTACGAAGTTGAGTGAAAGGAGTTAGTATAATGTACTATTTTATACGTCAAGATTTAGATGATGTGACAAATATGGTTTCTTTAGGTCATTCTTCTGAATCTAGTAAGCATCTCTGGGTAAACGGTACTATTTTTTTAGAATCTTATCCCGAAAATGATATTTTTTATGTTGAACCGTGCACGGGAACAGGTAATGAAATGCCTAGTTTTTTTGACTCGGCTGCTCCTCTCATGTTGGATAGGCGTTCTAAACGCACTTACTAGTTTAGGTGTTGATAATTATGACTCCTATCCAGTGAAACTCGAAGAAGTAGGAACTGGTAAACAATGGCACAACTATTTTGCTGTTAATGTGATTGGTTTGGTTGATGCTATAAATACTAAAAAATCAGATATAGAAGATGAAAATACTTTTCATTCAACAATCAGTGACGAACATAAAACCATGGGAATGCATTGCTTTAGGTTATTTAATGGGCCTACAGTATTAATGATACAGGAACGTATTGCTAAAATTTTAACAGATATGAATTTAAAGGGTGTGTTGATTATTAAGTCAGAAAATTACTCCGAGGACAATTACTAGAGCATAAGAACTGAGTTAGGGGAAGACCAAAATATTGCAATATTATTCTTGGGGATAGTATTGCTAAAATCTTAAAATGTATGAATTTAAAGGGTGTGTTAATTATTAAGTCAGAAGACTACGATGAGGATGATGACTAGCTAAAAATATTTCTGCTTATTGATAGGGAACTTTAATGTACTGTTTTATACCTCAAGATTAGGTTGATACATTAAATATATATAAACTCAGGTGTATGAGTTTATATATATTTAATGAGTAAAGTTTATTCCGAAACTTATGTTGAAGAGCTTGAGACTATTTAGTTGAGAATATTACGGGTCTTGAGTCTGTGTATAAAACGAGCCGTTAAATACAAAAACGATTGCTGATATGTAAGATAAAACAGAATATGGCTGGAGCAAGTTAGTGGATAGTTTAGTGGTAACTGTGGCAGGGGTAGGAATGATTAATCCTGTTGGTGTAGGTGCGCCGGCAACGCTGGCGGCCGTTCGGGCTGGTATTAACCAATACAGTGACTCTTCTATTATGGGGGCCTCTGGCGATCCTTATAAAATGGCTACTATTCCCAATGAATGCTTTCCTGTTCTTAATTCGGATGACCCCGAGACGAAACAGCGTTTACATAATAGTGCACTCTATCGTCGTATGTTGCTGCTGGGTAAAATAGCGCTCACTGAAGCGTGTGAAGTCGCCAGTGTTGAATAAATGCTACCGGTTTTCTTAGCCGTACCTGAGCAACGCTGTGGGCGGCCATACCCTGCACTGGAACCTATTATAAAAGACTTGTTTCAAGAAGTAGACTTTCCATTAGATCTTTTGACGAGTCGTGTTTTCCCGTTGGGTCGTGCAGGAGGAATGAATGCATTAAGTGAAGCAATTGAATTATTACTCACTACGCCGTTAGAAAGTATTATCGTGGGTGGAATTGATTCATTTATGGATGTGATGCTGTTAAATGCTTTGGATGCAGAGCAGCGACTTTTGAGTATTTACACCGCAGGTGGTTTTGCTCCCGGTGAAGGCGCCGCATTTATTGTTTTAACAAAAACACCCAATGCAGGTTTAGTGGTTTCTTCTCCAGGTATCGCACAAGAGCGAGGTCATATGTACAGTGAGGAAATCTGCATAGGGGATGGTCTTTCTAATGCGGTAAAAGATGCGGTTTTAAATGCGGGTGATTTGGCTGCGGGTATGGAAATTCAGACTGTACTTTGTAGCATGAATGGTGAGCCGACCAATGGTAAAGAATGGGGCACGTCAATGGTGCGTAATAGCGAAGCGCTAAGTGATTCATTAGATATGGAGCACCCTGCAGAATGTTATGGTGACTTAGGTGCGGCAACCGTTCCTACTCTAGTAGGGCTGGCATCATTAGGTTTAGAAAAAAAATGTTATCGAGGGCCTCTACTTGTCTGGGGGGCTTCTGATTTCGAGCAGCGAGGCGCTGTGGTTATTTCATTTAACAAGGAGTCAGCAAATGGGTAGTACTGTGCATACAAATATGATGGGTGTCGTACATAAAGGCAGTGGCGGGATGAGTATCGTTTTTCCTGATGTCTGTAAAACCCCGACCCCAGCCGGGCCTATTCCGATACCCTATCCTAATATAGGTAAGGCGTCGGATACCTCAGGTGGTACCACCAAAGTTAAAGTCGACGGCGAAATGGCGATGGTAAAAGGGGCGAAATATGCGCAGTCGATGGGCGATGAACCCGGTTCAGCCGGGGGTGTAGTCAGTGGCTGTAATAAAGGTGAAGTAGAATTTATGCTTTATTCATTTGATGTGAAGCTTGAAGGAAAAAATGCCTGCCGTATGGGCGACATGATGTTTCACAACAAAAAAAACATCATGGGATAGTGCGATTAGGAGGTAAATTTAATATGGCCGATGTACAAACCTTTATACCCGAAGTCATTAATGCGCATTTTGACGAAGCTGCTTATTTGTATAGTGAGTTTCAAGTCGAGGTGAAAGCTCCTGAGCCAGATTCCGTTTATTTAAAAGGGGTGGTTGCCAGAATAGACGCCAACCTAGAAGGCTTAACGATCAATGCCGCAGCGGCAGCTAAGCACTGTGATGCTGCTCTAGAGGGTGAAGATGCGGGTGAGTTTTTTGTTGCCGCCTATTTGGCATTTCAGACGGGTGATTTAGAAAAGATAAAACCCCTTGCTGAAGCGGCTCAAGTAAGTACGTTATTATTAGAAGCCTTTGCTTGTGGCTTAGCCTGGCACCCTTGGGATTTAAGCGGCTTTTGGGCGACCAAGTTTATTTCAGCGAAGCAAACCGCGATGGCAGCAGTCGGTCTGTTTTGTTTTAATATGTACAAGAAACCGTTGCCTATCCGTTTTGACGATTTGTTAATCCGCTCACTCAGTGAAAAAAACGCACCCGAGTTACCCTTGCTTTTATCCATCGCACGAAAAAATAACGACGTAACAATTTTGCCTATTCTACAGCAGCAAAGTGCGTCAGAAGTACTGGACGATACGCAGTTTCAACAACTAAAAACACGTCTTAAATTGGGTGACCAAAGTGCTTTGTTGCACTTAAAAGCTTTTGTGTTGAGTGACAACGATCATCGCGAACAAGCGCTTGAATTAACGTTTTCGAAGCTACAAACAAATGAAGCGAAACAGTGGATGGGCGAACTCAAAAACACACTCGATGCCGAGCGTTATCTGCTGTTAGCTGTGGGTGCAATGAATGAAAAGCCATTGCTACCTTGGGTTGTAAAGCAAATGCAGGTGCCTGAACTGGCACGTATCGCAGGCAAAGTATTTAGTCAGTTAAGTGGGCAGGATTTAAGAAAAAATGAATGGATCATCACTGATGACAAAATGGATGAACAATGGCTGGCCCTTGAAGGTGATGAGGAACTTGATTGGCCCAACGTGGAAAAAATCAAGCAAGCCATCCGTTTGTGATGCCAAGTAAACTTTTATTACGAAAGCAAGTTATATCTTAAATTCATGTTTTTGGGAGGATAGAGTATGATGTCATTATCTTATGAAACTCTACTACGACTCTCCCACCAATGACCAAAAGGCATTTACCAGTGGGTTTTTTAAACTCTTTTTAAGCGTAAACAACCCTACGTCATAAGGTTCCAATTCTGGCTTTACGTCTAATATTTTGATTCGATCAACCAGAGGGCTGTTGTCGAGTACGATTTTGGGCACCACGCCAATACCTAATCCCAAGCTCACCATACTGACAATAGCTTCGTTACCTGCCACCTGCGCATAAATGCGAGGGTTGACATCCATTTTACGAAACCATGTATCAATTCTGTTACGGGCGATCCCGCCTTCTGAAAGGATCATGGGTACCGTTGCCCATTCTTCTGGTGATGTGGGGGTGGTCAACGGTACATCGGGGTCACTCTGTTCGGTGGGTGCAATAAACAGTAGTGGCGAAACTATGATGGGTTTAAATGCCAAACCTCTCGGTAGCGTCGGTGGATGAGCAGCGATAGTAATGTCTTCCTCACCTGCAATAATTCTTGCAATAGCGTGCTCGGGATCACCGGTGTGTAGTTTGATTTCAATGCCTGGATGGGTCTGACGGAAGCGGTTGAGTAAATCAAACAAGATACTGTAACTGGCGGTCACTGAACAATACATGCTGACTTGGCCATGCAGCTTGTCGTCATTCGACATCAGATCGTTACGGATCGCATTCCACTGTGTAATGGCTTCGCGGGCATACTGCTGAAATTTTTGGCCCTCTGCGGTCAGTACTACAGTGCGGTTATCTCGATTGAATAAGATGACGCCTAAATCATCTTCTAATTGTCGGATGTTACGAGACAGCGCCGAGGTGCTGATATTACAGGCGTTACTGGCTCGGCCAAAGTGGAGGTCGTTGGCCAGTGCTAGGAAATGCTTCAAGTTACGTATATTCATAGCTCAATTATAGTCACTTCATTTACATAATTGCAAAATACGGCACATTGTATTGCATTTATTTCAATTTACGAAAGATATACTTTTCTATAGAGTAGTGCCCAGAATTTAAAGGCTGAGTCAGTTTCGTGCTGAACCAGTGACTATAAAAATTTATTTAAATAATTTTAACCAATGGATACGACGTTATGTCTAACAACTATTTTAATACATTGCCTCTACGTGAGCAGCTTGCGCAACTGGCTAAATGCCGTTTTATGGACATTTCTGAATTCCCAGACGGTATTGATGCACTGAAAGGCAAAAAGATCGTTGTAATCGGTTGTGGTGCTCAGGGTTTAGCTCAGGGCATGAACCTGCGTGACAGCGGTTGTGACGTATCTTATACCTTGCGTCAGGCGGCGATTGACGAGAAGCGTCAGTCTTGGAAAAGTGCGACTGAGAACGGTTTTACTGTTGGTACTTATCAAGAACTAATTCCTACTGCTGATGTAGTACTAAACTTAACGCCAGATAAACAGCACACGTCTGTTGTTAACGCTATTATGCCTTTGATGAAGCAAGATGCTTGTCTTTCTTACTCTCACGGTTTCAACATTGTTGAAGAAGGTATGAAGATTCGTGATGACCTGACTGTCATCATGGTTGCACCTAAGTGCCCTGGTTCTGAAGTTCGTAACGAATATGTTCGTGGCTTTGGTGTTCCAACACTCATCGCTGTTCATGAAGACAACGATCCTAAGGGTGAAGGTTTGGCTTTGGCTAAGGCTTACGCTGTTGGTACTGGCGGCCATAAAGCTGGTGTATTGATGTCTTCTTTCATTGCTGAAGTTAAGTCTGACTTGATGGGTGAGCAAACTATCCTTTGTGGCATGCTGCAAACAGGTTCATTGTTATGCTTTGACAAGATGATTGAAGAAGGTATTGAAGCAGGTTACGCATCGAAGCTGATTCAGTATGGTTGGGAAACTGTGACTGAAGCACTAAAATATGGCGGCGTAACTAATATGTTGGATCGTCTTTCTAACCCTGCCAAAATCAAGTGTTTCGATCTAGCTGAAGAGCTGAAGCAAATCATGCGTCCACTTTATAACAAGCACCAGGACGATATCATCAATGGCACCTTCTCGCGCGTAATGATGGAAGATTGGGCTAACGACGATGTTAATCTTTTGGGCTGGCGTGCTGAGACTGCTGAGACTGCTTTTGAGAAAACGCCAGCTGGCGACGTTGAAATCTCTGAACAAGAGTTCTTCGACAATGGCATTCTGATGGTTGCTATGGTTAAAGCCGGTGTTGAGTTGGCTTTTGAAACGATGACGGCTGCAGGTATCATTGCTGACTCTGCTTACTACGAGTCATTGCATGAAACACCGCTAATCGCTAACACTATTGCACGTAAGAAGTTGTACGAGATGAACGCGACTATTTCTGATACCGCTGAATACGGGTGTTACTTGTACAACCATGCTTGTCTACCTCTTTTGGCAGACTTCATGAAAGGCATTAAGACTGACGTCATTGGTAAAGGTCTTGAACTGGACGATTTAGGTGTTGATAACGCACGTTTAATCGAAATAAACGCTGAATTACGTGCTCACCCTGTAGAAGCCATTGGTACGGTTTTACGTGGCCACATGGCTGATATGAAGAAAATCGTTTAATTGAACTCGCCCATCAATATGGGCAGTTGAATGAGACGTTATCTTGCTTCGGCATAATA
Organism: Oleiphilaceae bacterium; assembly: GCA_047628385.1. Lineage (GTDB taxonomy): Bacteria > Pseudomonadota > Gammaproteobacteria > Pseudomonadales > Oleiphilaceae > PZPK01. The sequence continues at coordinate 4,196 of JBLHVH010000089.1, read as the reverse complement.
ACAAAAAGGCTAAGATGTCTGGTATAAACAGTCTGTCTTGGCCTTTTTTTTAGCAAAAATATTGATCATAAATTTTTATATTGGATTCATATGATAACCAGCCTCCCCATTCGCTTTGATGATTTAACGGTTAATTTCGATGATCGTTTTCAGCTCAACAATATCAAGTGGCTGATTGAGCCCCAACAACATTGGGTGATTACCGGCACAAATGGTGCGGGTAAATCGGCCTTGGCGGCGTTGTTTGCTGTTGATGGGGCAGGCGCAAGCGTAGGGAATATTGTATCGGGTAAAATTGATGGTTTGCCCACGAGGGTGGGGTTGGTCTCGTTTGAAGCTCAGGCTAAATTGATTGAATTGGAACGTAAAAAAGATGACGCCGACATTATGGACGTTATCTCCGAAGGTACCCCGGTCCACGAAATTCTATTTGAGAACTGTCAGGACCTCGGTTTAGCTAAAGAACTCGCTGAAAAGTTTGACCTTATCAAGTTGCTTGACCGCTCATTTCGGAAGCTATCTACGGGTGAGTCACGCAAAGTGATGTTGATTCGAGCACTAGCCAGTAAACCCGAGCTGTTGGTTCTTGACGAACCTTTTGATGGCTTGGATACCAAGACTCTGGCTATGTTGCAAGCACACTTGCAAACACTTGTTGAGACCGTACCTATGGTTATGGTACTCAATCGCTTCGACGAGTTTCCCGCATTTATTACCGACATTGCTTATATCGATCAAGGACGGTTGCAACTACAGGTGAGTCGTGATGATGCTACTGCGTATAGTGAACTCTATAAATTATTACACCTTAAAACCACTGACCTGATCGTTCCGGCTGCTGACTCTGATACATCCATTCCAGTATTAAATTCCGATGAACCATTGGTTCGCTTGACTGACCTGACGATTAAGTACGACGACAAAAAAATTATCGATGGCCTTAACTGGACTATTGAACCTAATCAGCACTGGCAGTTAAGCGGCCCGAATGGTAGCGGCAAAACTGGGTTGCTGTCGATCATCAACGGTGACCACCCACAGTGTTACGCTAATGATGTTTTTGTGTTCGGTTTCAAACGCGGTAGTGGTGAAAGTATCTGGCAGATCAAACAGTTTATTGGCTATGTATCTACCGGCTTACAGTGGGAATATAAAGGGACCACCGGCCTGCGCAATGTTATTCTTTCCGGTTTTCACGACAGTATTGGCTTGTATAGTCGATCTACTGACAAACAAAAAGCCATCGCTAATGAGTGGCTAGAATTATTGGGTATGAGTGATAAAGGCGATGAGATTTTTGGTAAGCTCTCTTATGGTGATCAGCGTTTACTATTAATCGCTCGGGCGATGGTAAAACACCCGCCGCTGTTAATTTTAGATGAGCCTTGCTTAGGACTGGATGATATGAATCGGCAGATGGTGCTCGCCTTGATAGAAAAAATTTGTGCAGGCAGTGAAATATCGGTGATCTACGTGAACCATCATCCAGAAGATAAGATTAAAGGTATTGAGAACTATATCGCCTTAGATTGAAAATCCATTCGTTTTAGATAGAAAACTGAAAGCATTAGAGTGTCGTTTTTCTTGATTTCTTCACACCGTGTAGCGTTTGGGCATTTTTATTAAATATGCATGCAAAGGGTGCCAAAAATTAGCAATTAAATGGTACTTCCCATGCTGCTATCAAATATAAGTGACTTTTCGCCTTGGGTGTTAACGTGGTAGGCGTGTTGTAGTTCGTTCATACCATATGTTTCTAAAAGGAGTTGAGATGATGAGATTTCTTGAAGGTGGGTGTCATAGAATTTACTTTCAGCGTCCAGCTTTTCAGTTGAAACCGTATATTGGGTTAACTCATTACCAAAAGACCCAAATCGTTTGAACTGTAACGGGGCTCCGTTAGGTGATTTTATAAGTATTTCAGCGCTTTTAGCCTCGACCTTACCTTTATTGACATAACAACATAAGCGCTGAGAAATGTTGTCGTCATAGGTAAAGAAATTGTCATTGTAAATACCTTGAGCAAAATACTCTCGACAGAAGTGTATTTTTCTATCTTCTACTGCACACAGAAATAAAGCATCCCCTTGAACTTCTTCATCAGATTCAAAGAATTTTATGTCTGCCTTACGCTTATTTACTAACTCATATTCAAAAGGCTTTAGACTAAAAAAATCCTCAGTGCTATAAACATACATGTATTGATTTTTTTCAATCTCTGCGATTAGCGCAGGGTATTGCTCGCTGAGTGTTTGGTAACAGTATTTTAGAACTTTCATAGGGCAGTCTACGTCTGTGTGTAGGGTTTAAAACTGTCTTTGTTCGTGATTTGAATCAGGCTTAAATGTGAAGCTATTTAAGCTCTCAGAGAATATCTGAAAATCATTAAAATCGACACAAGAAATGAGATTTATTGTTGTTTTTTTAGCAGAAAAATTTAGTGAAATAAGGTACATTGTTCTATCGAAAAGGAAATATAAACCAAGGTTTTTCTGGTATTAAATTTTATACTAATGGCTGGTTTACAGGTTGATTTACTTAATTCAGCAGAGTATTTAGCCTAAAGTTGTCCCAATTTAAAAGGTAATTAATTATGATTAGTACTGTTCAAACATTTAATAACCAGCTTCAGAAGAAAGTGAAAAATTGGGTAAATCAAGTCTCAGTAGTTCAAGGCTCTGGCTCGATGGTAGATAAATTAAAAATGTCGGCAGCGCTAAAGCTGTTAACGCAGTTTGTGGGTAAATCTATTCCTTTTGCTGCGCGTAATAATTTTAAGGTTATTGACTATAAACCGGGCTATGTTAAGGCATTTATTCCACTTAAACCGAACAAAAATCATTTCAATGCCATGTACGCCGGTGCTCTATTTACGGTGGCGGAACTGCCTGGCGGCATTATTTCGATTCTTAGTTTTGATGAACGTTTTTTTCCAATCTTAAAAGATCTGAAAATTGAATTTTTGAAAATGGCTAAAACAGATGTAACCGTAGAGTTTGAATTGTCAGAGAAACAACTCAAGCAGCTTGAAATCGATACCATTAATGATGGTCGATGTGCATTTGTACTAGAAGGTGAAATTAAAGATATGAGTGGTGAAGTAGTCGCTAAAAGTTATGCTAACTACCAAATTCGTTTACGTTAATCAAATGGACAGCGATAATCGTGGTGCCGTCTTTAATAAGGAAATAGTTCATGGGCGAATTCGTCTCAGAGTTTAAAATATGCTCTTTTAATTTATTTAATTATATAAAACCACCCAATGCGTTTTATGAACTAGACAATATTTATAGCGAAGGACAATGGGAAAAAAAAGAAAGATGGTTGAATAATCAATTATCGAATATGAATGCAGATATCATAGGGTTTCAAGAAGTATTTAGCCCCGGCGCATTAAAGGAATTAGTCAGCAGGCATGGTTTTTCTTACTTTGAAACGGTAGAAGAACCCGGCAAGGCGTCGGGGCATATATACAACAAACCTGTGGTCGCGCTAGCATCGAAGTTTCCTATTATTTCTGCAGAAGAAGTCAAGATCGACCAATCATTAATTAATCGGCTGCACATACAACCTGAGTTCAAGTTTAGCCGAGCGCCGATTAAAGCTGAAGTTAGGATAAATGGCTTCGCAACAGTGGTGGTTTATGTTGTTCATTTGAAATCAAAACGATCCAAATTTGATAGAGACTTTAATGTCGATATTGGTGACGAGACTGCGGTTGAACAATACCTGTTTGACGATATTCAAGGGGGGTGGGCATCAAGCATACAGCGAGGCACCGAAGCAGCATTAATGTACCAAGATATATGCCGACAGACGAGGGCGGATGAAAGGCCCGTCGTGATGATCGGTGATCTAAATGATACGATAGAATCATCTACATTGAAATTATTGGTTGCTGGCAGTGAGCTAGATAGAATAGGCACAAAGTCAGTTTCTAGTATGAATAGTCAAGAACGTCGATTTATTACCAAGTTCTCTTTGTATGATTCGTTTAAACTGAATACAAATAGTAGCCAGAGTCATCGCCAGCCTACACATTATTTTGCTAATAAGGGGAGCATTTTGGATTATATATTAATGTCAAAAGACTTCGATGCTAGTAACGATCAAAGCTTAGCTGAGGTGACTAGTTACCAGTTGAGCAATGCGCATCTAGAAAACCCTGTTTACGAAACTGATTCCGAATGTTCAGA
>JBLHVH010000088.1:0-12710 GCA_047628385.1 Oleiphilaceae bacterium | reverse complement strand
AGAGATCATACTGTGTGAGCTAACTTCCAAAATGAAAAACAAAACCAGGCTCATATTTATTTCGATTTAACCTTCAGAGCTTAGGGCTGATAATAAATATCAAGGGTTAATTGACATTAGTGATTAAGAGACAGATCATAAACGTTCATTTGATAACAATACTGACGATCTGATTGGTTATGTTGAAATTACTGCTTTTTTTATTTATTTTCCCAAGTGCTTTTGCTTCATCTGATACTTTTTCTGAGGTGGGTGAGGTATCTTCTGAGTTAGAAATAGCGGTTGCCGAGGCCGTAAATTTTGAAGTCACTTTTGACCTAGAAAGTGCGGGTGAGCAAGAAATTAAGCTACTTGATGTGCTGCGAGATCATGCAGTATTCAAAACAATATCACATTTTTCATCGATAAATTTACAACTGAAATCTGATGTTCTTTATACTTTTCATCTAGGCAATCAGCCTTTCTTTGGCGCAAGCCAAAATCAGATTCTTATCCCTTATACTTTTGTATATCAAGCTTATGATTATGTTCGGGATAAATACCCTCAACAGGATGAGTTAAGCAACACACTCTTCGCCTTTACGATCGAGAAGCTACTTTGGCTAGAGCTCGGCCGTGAACTCATAAACCAGTATTCTTTGTCGATAACGGGAGAAGAAGAAATTTCTTTGGATCAATTTTCAACACTTATGCTGATAAACTTAAATGAGTGGGACAGTGAATATTTATTAGATGCCACCGAAGCGTTTTTAATCGTGGACGACTCTTCAACGTTGTTAAGTCGTATCTCTTTTCAGAGTGAGGCGCAGTTGGATGAACTGAGATATCGTTTGGTGATGTGTATGGTGTTAGGGAAAGACTATAACAAGCAGGATGTGCAATTAGATGAGCTAACTTGGGATCAGGGTCGATTATTGCACTGTAGAGACCATTACCAAGAAAAAATGATGGCATGGTATGACGCATTGAAACAATTCTTAAAACCAGAGAATAGCCTAAAAAAATGGATCAGCTTTTTACCTAAAACTATTACAGATATTTCTGCCAAGAGTCATGTGCAAGAAATGCGTGGCGCAAAGTCGCTTGATGACTAACAATTAAGGGTGTAAACATCATGTAAGCGCCTTCATATACATATCGGACACTTACATATACGCTGTGATTTCTACTAAAACTAGTACCAAAGAACAAATGCAGCGGCAGCACCAACGCCACAAATTTCATCAAACTCACTTTGACGACAAGCGTGTTTACCGATGACATAACTTAAAACGCCACCGACGATGTACATTTCTAAATCACGTTCCTTTTGAAAACTAGAACAACCACTCATTAACATGGTTACCGCGATGACCAAAATAACACTTAATTTTTTCATTATATTCTCCAAAATCCTTCTAAATCTTTTTCATGCTGCAATTCGTGATCAGACCCTATCCTACAAAGCTGTTTACGCTTGAGCAAGTGTAGGGTGAGTGATACGTGAATCAGTCTGCATCATTTCTAAAAAAAGTGGCCTGTTTAATCATTTAAGCCACATTGCCGGTTACCCGAACACGTTTACTACTCGTTGTATTGCTTGTTTTTTCTTTTGCTTTATTGGCTTCAATACGTTGATCAATAATATTTTTGCACGCAATAATTAAGCCCATCCCGACAAATGCACCTGGCGGTAATATCGCAAAAAGAAAGTTGGGGTAGTCCGAAAACACCTGAATTTCCCATGTAAGCGCACTATCACCAAAAATTAAATTCATACCTGTAAATAAGGTGCCTTGACCGACTACTTCTCTGAGTGCGCCTAAAACGAGTAGCACAGCCATAAAGCCTAAGCCCATCATTAAACCATCTATGGCGGCTGGCAATACAGGATTCTTACAGGCAAAGGCATCTGCTCGACCTAAAATCGCACAATTGGTGACGATTAATGGAATAAAGATACCGAGAATTTCATATAGCTCGTAGGTGAATGCTTGCATTAGTAGTTCTGCACAGGTGACTAATGCTGCAATAATCATGACAAATGCCGGTAATCGGACTGAGTCAGCAACAAAGTGACGGATAAGCGACACTGCGATATTAGAGCTTAATAAAACGAGCGTGGTGGCTAAACCTAGGCCTAAAGCATTTACAACCGTACCCGTAACCGCGAGCAATGGGCATAAACCTAATACTTGTACTAAGGCAGGATTGTTATTCCATAAACCATTTTTGATAATCGTATTTAATTCTGCATCGGCCATATTATTGTCCACCAGTTTGCTGAAGCGCTTTCGGTTGATTACTCGGCTCTAGGTTAACGTTAGTGCTTAAAAGAGCGTCTCGATGGTCGCGATAAAATATGAGTGCGCGATGTATCGCTTTAACAATTGCTCTGGGTGTGATGGTGGCACCTGTTAGTTGGTCAAATTCGCCGCCGTCTTTCTTAACATTCCACTGATCTTTGGAAGTATTAAGTAATGATTTACCTTCAAAACTTAAAATCCAGTCAGATTTTTTCAGATCAATTTTGTCGCCTAAGCCCGGTGTTTCTTTATGTTTGATCACGCGGACGCCTTTGATCTCGCCAGAAATATCGATGCCGACAATGAGGCGAATAGGGCCAGAATAACCTTCGGGTGCGACGACCGGTAAAATAAGTGTCGAGGGAATGCCATCTTGTTTTGCCAGAAAAGCTTCCGACTTTTCCCCTAAGCCAAGTGAATCTGTGGCTTCGAGCCAAAAGCTATCGGCAAGCATGTCATTGTTATGTTCACTTAAGGGCACGATCTCTAATAATGCTTTAGAGCGTGCTATGTTTATTTGCTCCAAAATGATTTCTTTCGTACTCACTTGCGTAATGGCAATGAGACCCGCTGTGACGATAGCGAAAATACTTAAGCCAATCACCGAACGAATAATGGACTGAAACATCGTTTGGTCGACGGTTTCTTCCGTGCTGTCTTTTGTTATATCTTCTTCAACTTTCATACTAATTTTTCTCTTTTGCCTTGGGCCCACGCTTAGAATCAATATAGCCATAGGTGCGGGGCTGGGTATAGACATCAATCAGCGGTGCGGCAAAGTTCATTAATAATACGGCAAAGGCAATAGCGTCGGGGTAGCTACCATGCGCACGAATAATATAGGTTAATAAGCCAATGCCAAAACCGTAAATCAATCGACCGCGATTGGTGGTACAAGAGGTGACTGGATCTGTCGCAATAAAAAAGGCACCAAGCATGGTCGCACCCGAGGTGAGGTGTAATAGCATTGGTGCGGTTTGATCTGCATCGTGGCCGAGTATGGCGGCTGGAATTGCTAGGCCAAGTAATAAGCCGACAGGCGTTTGCCATGGAACAATCTTAAGCGCGATTAAGACCATGCCGCCTGCTAAAAATCCAGCATTTACCCACTCCCAGCCAAGCGAGAAACCACTACCAAAAATAGGGTTTTCTAATACGGTGTCCGAAAGTGAATGCGCGATTTCATGTTTATAGGTATCGAGTGGTGTCGCGCCAGTCAATGCATCGGGAATAGGTGTTTGACCCCAGATAATGCTAAGTGTTTCAAGTAACGATGCAGGTTGCTCAAGTAACGGTAAAGGCATTGCCCAGTTAGTCGTCATCGCTACAGGAAAAGAAACCAGTACTAGCGCATAACCGACCATGGCTGGGTTAAAGGGGTTATAGCCCATGCCGCCATAAAGGTGCTTGGCAAAAATAATAGCAAACGAGGTTGCGACGAGTGATACCCACCAAGGGACAAACGGTGGTAGCGCCAAACCTATTAATACAGCGGTAACCACTGCGCTGTAATCGTTCAGATAAAATCCAATGGGTCGCTTACGTATTTTGAGTACAATTGCCTCAGAAATGATCGCGACCAGGGTACACCAAAGTACGTTATGTAGGTTTCCCCAGCCAAAAAATAGTGTTTGAAGCAGTAAGCCAGGCAGTGTCATGGCGATGACCCAGCGCATCATAATGGAGGTGCGTTGCGGACCCTTCGCATGAGGTGAGCTAAGAGTTAGAAATGCCATTTATTGTTCACCATTTTGATTCGTCACGCGTGTTGCTGTGACTGCTTTGAGTGCATTTTCTGCTGCTTGAACACGTACTTTATTTTTTTCAACCGCCCGTGTGAGCTTTTCAATTTGATCTGGTTGCGCACTATCAAGTGCGTCTTGCATGGTTTCGAGTTTAGATTGTGCTTTCTCTAATCCTGACTCAAGGGCTTCAATGTCGGGCTGTTCGCTTGCCCCAGAGACTGCTTCCTTGGTTATTGTTGCTTTCATACTTATTTCAGTTTTAGGTTCAGCTATTTGGTTCGCGGATGCTTCTTCCCATACCTGTTGCGCTTGATTGACACGGACTTTGTTTTTTTCAACCGCCCGCGTAAGCTTTTCAATTTGTTCTGGTTGCGCATTATCAAGTGCATCTTGCATTTTATCGAGTTTAGATTGAGCCTTTTCTATCGCTGTCGCGAGCAATGCGATATCGGGTTTCTCTATTTTAATTTCAACTGCAATGACGTGTGTTGTTGCTGACGCGGCCTGTTGACTCGCAGACGCTTTTTCCCATATTTGTTTAGCTTGATTTACGCGCATTTGATTTTTTTCAACAGCCCGTGACAGCTTATCAATTTGCTCGGGGTTATTTGCTCTTGCATCGTCGAGTGCATCATACATTTTATCAAGTTTGGCTTGTGTCTTATCCCACGCTGTTTTTAAAGCATCAAGGTCGGTTGCTTCTTCAGGCTTCAGCGCATTGTTGGAGTCGTTTTTTTCTTTGTTTCTTGCTAAAGCGGCTTGAATAACTGCCTTTTTAGTATCGGCAGCGTCTTCTAATGTGGTGTCTGTTTTTGTCGCTACTTCGTTAGGCTTGGCCGCTTCAGCTGCTTTTTTGGCGGCTTGAGTTTTCGCGGCAGCGTCTGCACGTGCTTTGCGTTTTGCATCTTTTTCTGCTTGCTCGCGTTCGAGTCTAAACTGTCTCGCTTCAAAACGTTCACGTGCTTGGTCGGATTTTAGCTGATCCTGCTTCTGTTGTTTTATCTCACCTTTTGCATGTCGATAATATTGCACTAAAGGAATTGAGCTTGGGCAAACATACGAGCAAGCGCCACATTCGATACAATCGAATAAGTTATGGTGCTCTGCTTTGTCATATTCTTGAGCGCGTGAAAACCAATACAGCTGTTGCGGTAATAACACTGCGGGACAGACATCGGCACACAGTCCGCAACGAATACACGCTTGTGCCGGTGGTGGCGGTGGTAAGTCTTTACGTGTGGGTGCAAGAATGCAGTTAGTCGTTTTTACAATGGGTGTTTCAATATGCTTGAGTGTAAAGCCCATCATTGGGCCACCCATAATGAGCCTTTCAGTCTTTTGTGCTTGAAAGCCATACTGGGATAAAAGCCAATCGATTGGTGTGCCGATTAGCGCTTCAACATTGCCCGGTTGTTCAATGCCTTCTCCCGTCAGTGTGGTGACACGTGAGATCAAAGGCTCACCGAAACGTACAGCTCGATAGATCGCGGCAGCGGTGCCAACGTTTTGGCACATAACGCCGATATCTGCAGGTATTTTCCCGTTAGGTACTTCTTTATCGGTCAGGATTTTGATGATTTGTTTTTCACCACCTGAAGGATATTTTGTCGGTATCACGCAGACATCAATATTTGTTTCTTTTGCGGCTTCACGCAATGCCGCTATTGCTTCAGGCTTGTTATCTTCAATGCCAATGATGCATTCGCCGGGTTGAAGTGCATAAGCCATGATTTCCATGCCTTGAACAACTTCATCCGCACGCTCACGCATTAAACGGTCATCCGCCGTGATGTAAGGTTCACACTCTGCGGCATTTAAAATTAAGGTCGCGACTTTATCTTGCCGAGGCGGGTGCAGTTTTACTTCCGTCGGAAAGCCAGCGCCGCCCATACCTGCAACACCGGCATCTCGAACTTTAGCTTGAATCTTACTCACGCTCAGGTGTTCGTAATGTTGACACGGTTCTAATTCACACCATTCATCTTTGCCATCAGGGATAAGCACAATACAGGTGCCGCTTTCACCTGAAGGGTGTGCAATGGGATGGTCGATAATACTCTCGATAATACCCGAAGTCGGTGCGTGGAGTGCGACACTAATCATGCCGTCAGCATTCGCGAGTTTTTGTCCCTTTAGAACATGTTGTCCTAACTCCACGATAAGATCACTAGGTTTCCCGATGTGTTGTTGCAGGGGAAGCACCAGTTTAGGTGGAATAGGGGGATGCGTGATCGGGGTTTGATTCGATAAGGTTTTCATTTCTTCAGGGTGAATACCACCGTGAAAATCATAAATCGTGCGAGTGCTGATCTTTTTTGAGCTAAGCGAAGCGTTAGTGGGTGATGTAAAAGAAGTGCTCATGAAAGACTAGCTCCTTCGCTAACTAAACCCATTTTATCGGTCGCGATGAGGTTTAGATCCTTAGGTGATTGCCAATGCCAAGCGGCTAAACCTTGCTCAACAGGCACCATATCAATGCAATCTACCGGACAAGGCTCAACACATAAATCACAACCGGTACATTCTGAGGCGATGACGGTATGCATGTGTTTCGCTGAACCTAAAATAGCATCGATCGGGCAAGCTTGAATACATTTTGTGCAACCAATGCATTCGTCTTCACGGATGATCGCTACCTGTGTAGGGCTCTCTTCACCATGCTCCGAGTCTAAAGGGGTTGCTTCAACATCTAATAATTCAGCAAGGGCTTGAATCGTTGCTTCACCACCGGGTGGGCACTTATTAATATCGCCACCTTCCGCAATGCTCTCTGCATAGGGGCGACAACCAGGGTGGCCACATTGTCCGCATTGAGTTTGCGGTAGCAGGCTGTCAATTTCATCAACGATGGGGTTGCCATCAACCTTAAATCGAATTGAAGCAAAACCTAATAAGGCGCCGAATACAGCCGCTAACCCTAATAATGCAAGTATTGCAGTAATAATCACGCCCATCTAAATATTCACCAAACCCGTAAAGCCCATAAATGCTAATGACATTAAGCCGGCTGTAATCATACCAATCGCCGAGCCTTTAAAGGGCAGCGGCACATCCGCAAAGGCAATGCGTTCACGCATGGCTGAAAATAAAATCAATACCAATGAAAAACCAAGCGCGGCACCAAAGCCATAAAGAATCGATTCGACAAAGCCATTTTGTTTTTTGATATTTAATAAGGCAACGCCTAAAACTGCGCAATTAGTGGTGATTAACGGTAAGAAAATACCCAAAACACGATAAAGCATCGGGCTGGTTTTGCGCACCACCATTTCAGTAAATTGCACCACAACAGCAATCACTAAAATAAAGGTGATGGTTTGTAAATACTCCAAGCCTAAAGGTTGTAATAAGTACTCAAAAGCAAGATAACTACAGACTGAAGAAAGCGTTAGTACAAAAGTCGTCGCTAATGACATACCCATTGCCGTTTCCAATTTATTGGAAACACCCATAAACGGGCAGAGCCCTAAAAACTGCACCAATACGAAATTGTTGACTAGTATGGTGCTGACTAATATCAGTAAATATTCACTCATAAGCGCTTCTAATATTCTCGTATTTTATAAATTACATCGTTGTGTTTGTTCATCGGTTAGATCGATTGTTTACATGATGCGCATGCCAGGCTGAGCACCGTCATGAGGTTCTAGTAACCAAATTTCTTTTCCGCCGGGTCCTGCAGCAAGTACCATGCCTTCAGACATACCAAACTTCATTTTTCGAGGTTTAAGATTGGCAACCATTACGGTAAGCTTTCCCACCAAATCTTCAGGTTGATACGCTGATTTAATACCTGAGAACACCTGTTTTTGCTCTGTACCGATGTCTAAGGTTAGCTTCAGTAGCTTTTTCGCGCCATCCACATGCTCGGCGTTTTTAATAAGCGCAACGCGTAAATCGACCTTCGCAAAATCATCAAATTCAATTTCAGGAGCAATCGCTTCACCACCGGGCAAGTTTGAAGACTCTGACTCGTTCTCAGTTTGTTTTTTGCTTTCAGGTTTTTTACCTAATTGCATTTCAGCGGCAACCGCTTCTTTGGACGCTTCAACCATAACCTCAATTTTCTTAAGATCTACCCGAGTCATCATCGGCTTAAACTTATTGATGTTATGGTCTAGTAATAGTTCGGTACGCGCAGCCCATGTTAGCTTCACATTTAAAAATGCTTCGGTCTTTTCAACCATTGACGGTAATACGGGGGCTAGGTACGTCAATAGTTGGCGGAACATATTGATACCATTCGAGCAAATTTGCTGTAGTTCTACATCTTTACCTTCTTCTTTCGCGACGACCCACGGTGCTTTTTCATCAATGTATTGGTTTGCTAAATCAGCTAATTCCATAATTTTACGAATAGCTTTACCAAATTCACGTGTTTCATACAACGCAGCAATTTCATCACCAGCCTCTGTAAACTTAGCAAGTAATTCAGCCTCGTTACATTCAGCGGCTAATTTACCATCAAAGCGCTTGGTAATAAATCCGGCACACCGACTGGCGATGTTGACGACTTTACCGACCAAGTCAGCATTCACGCGTTGCGCAAAATCATCAAGATTCAAATCTAAGTCTTCGACTGTATTGGTTAGCTTTGCTGCAAAGTAATAACGTAAATATTCAGGGTCTAAATGCTCAAGGTAAGTGCGCGCTTTAATAAAAGTCCCGCGAGACTTTGACATTTTTTTACCATTGACCGTCACAAAACCGTGAGCATGTACCGCACTTGGTGTGCGGTAGCCCGCACACGTCAACATAGCTGGCCAGAACAAGGCATGAAAATTCACAATGTCTTTACCAATAAAATGATAAAGTTCGGTGTCTGACCCTGCTTTCCAGTAGTCATCAAAGTTTAGGTCATCACGTTTATCGCATAAGTTCTTAAAACTGGCCATATAACCAATTGGTGCATCAAGCCATACGTAAAAATACTTGCCTGGCTGATTGGGGATTTCAAAACCAAAGTAAGGTGCGTCTCGACTGATATCCCAATCCTGTAAGCCTGAATCTAACCATTCGGCTAATTTGTTCGCGATTTGAGGTTGCAGTGTGCCACTGCGTGTCCATTCTTTTAAGAAGTCTGAAAACTCTGACAACTTAAAAAAGAAGTGTTCGGAGTCTTTCTCAATTGGTGTTGCGCCCGATATGGCTGAAGTAGGATTAATTAAATCCATTGGATTATACGTAGCACTACACACTTCACAATTATCGCCATATTGGCCTTCAGCGTTACACTTTGGACAGGTACCAATGACGAAGCGGTCAGCTAAAAATAAGCCTTTTTCAGGGTCAAATGCTTGCGTGATACTTCGGCTTTCAATTTTCCCTTCCGCCAAACAGGCTTCGTAGATAGAGGTAGAAAAAGCTTTGTTTTCAGCCGAATGCGTTGAATGATAGTTATCAAACGAGATTAAAAAATCTGAAAAATCTTGTTGGTGCTCAGTACTAATTCGCTCAATAAGCTGCTCAGATGTGATACCTTCTTTTTCTGCTCTGAGCATAATGGCAGTGCCGTGCGCATCGTCTGCACAAACATAGGTGCATTGCTCGCCACGCGACTTTTGGAAACGGGTCCAAATATCAGTTTGAATGTATTCTAGCAGATGGCCTAAGTGAATTGGACCATTAGCGTAGGGAAGAGCACTTGTTACTAGAATCTTTCGCACAGAATTACCATCTCTTTCAATTAAAAAACGGCGTTATGATACCTGTTTATTGCACATTTTTCATCCTGAACTTCATCAGATGATGCGCATGAGATAGAATAGCGGCACAAAATATCTTATAAATTAGGAATTGTAATGTCATCAGTGAATGAAAGTGCCTTAGAAGAAGCGGTTAAATGCTACTCAGACCCTTATCTAGAGAAGGATCTATACGCGATCAACGCTGTAAAATCATTGGCGTGCGACGCAGGTAAGGTCGTACTAAAAATTGAAATGCCTTACGCATGCGAAAGTATTATGGGTGGCATGAAACAGATTTTGATCACTAATCTTGAGTATGTCGACGGTGTTGAAAGTGTTGATGTGCACGTTACAAGCAATATTGCCGTGCATAAAACTCAAAATGACTTGAAAAGCCTTGCGAATGTCAAAAACATTATTGCAGTTGCATCGGGTAAAGGTGGCGTCGGCAAAAGTACGACATCGGTCAACTTAGCCTTAGCGCTTGCCAAAGAAGGTGCATCAGTAGGTTTGTTAGATGCCGACATCTATGGCCCTAGCTTAGGCATGATGCTTGGTTTTCCTGACGGAACCCGTCCGCAGACGGTCGACAACAAATTTTTTGTACCCTTAGAGAAATACGGTATTCAGGTGATGTCGATGGCTTTTTTAGTCACCGATGATACGCCGATGATTTGGCGTGGCCCGATGGTCAGTGGTGCTTTGCAGCAACTGCTGACGCAAAGTAAGTGGAATGACCTTGATTACTTAATTATTGATTTACCCCCAGGTACCGGTGATATACAGTTAACGATGTCGCAAAAAATACCCGTGAGTGGTTCGATTATCGTTACTACTCCGCAAGACATCGCCTTGCTTGATTGCAAAAAAGGTATTGAAATGTTCCGTAAAGTGAATATTCCGGTCTTTGGTGTGGTTGAAAATATGAGCGTTCACATTTGTAGTGCATGTGGACATCATGAAGCTTTATTCGGTGAAGGCGGCGGTGAACGTATTGCCAAGCAATTTGACACTGAATTACTGGGTGAAATGCCTTTGCACAAAACGATTCGTGAACAGACCGATGCTGGTACGCCAACCGTGGTGGCTGAACCGGATAGTGAAATTGCATTGCTATATCAAGATATTGCTCGAAAAGTTGCGGCAAAACTATCTCAAGAAGCAGTAGATGAACGTCATGCCTTCCCGAATATTGTTGTAAGCAGTGATTAATATAGTCCACAACATGTGACACGTTGTTGGGGTTCGCTGTGCTTACCCCAACAACTTTTTTTGATCTGAACAACTTTCCAGTACTTAAATACTTCTCTTGTAAGCATATTATGTGAAACACTATTGGGGTTTTTGAGCTTAAGTAACGATCATTCAGACCTTAGCCTCTTTTTTAAAAAAGCGTATTTTGTGCCATCAATTCACGTTCCGCTATTTGGCTAGTTTTAGTAGAAAAATTTGAATGTATGTTTACTTTTCGAAATTCAATAGACTGGTTAGAAATAAAAATTACGCCGTTATGTCTATTATTAAATAAAAACAGCTGTAAAAATGTTCGTGATATCAGCCTTATTGATATATTTACTATTGAAATCAATTGATTAATGTGAAATTTTGGACCTTGTATTTTGAAGTAATACACGTAGTCGGGGCTAAAGCTAAACATTGTAAATAGGCTCATTAGGGTCTATTTTTAAAAATTGAATCTGGCTTTTGTGTGGTGAATATCACTTAAGACAAAGGTATAAATGATTTACTTATCTCTCTTTAAGGACAGTTACAATATTTGGTAAGGACTGCTCTATTCTGTTTTAAAAATCCTTCCTGTAACTCCCCCCTTAAGACGTATTGAGTGTATTTTTTTAAAGCTTACGTTCAACTAAAATTATAGTGGACAAAGCTTCGCACTTTATACGGTCAATGGGGCATAGGGGTTCACATATGAACGAAAACTCAGTAGTTCTAGGTAACCAGTCAGCGCTGCCCGAGTCATCTCGGGATCCTTTAAGCAAAATGATTGAAATAGCCAAAGATAAAGACCTATCCGATGCTGACAAATCAGCGCTCATTTCTTATGCTCAAAAAAAATTCCTTAATCGTAGGCGCATGGCATATATAGCACTTATTACCATTGTCATGTCGCTCTTAGTCGTATTCGTGGCAGCATTTATTGACGGACTTAGTGTTTGTCCAAAAGACGAAGTTTGTAGTGGTATCTTGGATAATATAAAGGATAACCAAGTCCTCATAGCATCGATTGAGGGTTTCTTAACCTCAATCGTCGCAGCATATTATGGTGTTTCAGCTTGGCGTCCAGCTAGTTAGAGAGCCTCAAAAAAGGTGAATTTCTATCACGGTAGCAGTCCAGTTTTAATTGACCATTACATAATACTGCTCAAGTTGTTGATGTCTTTCGTCCTATACCATTTATAAAAACGTGCGTTTGGAGCGCATTACTGTACGCTCTACTAAACTGGCAGTTAGGCGCCCAAATACTTTAGTGAATATGAAGCAATAACTTGAACCCATTACTCAGATGAAAATTATGCATATAGACGATTATTATGAACAGCAAGGTAGCGGTTCGCCTATCGTATTTATTCATGGTTCGTATGCAACAACATCCACATGGAAAAAAATGATTGCGCAATTATCGTCGAATCATCGCTGCATATCGATAAAACTCCCGGGTCATTGTGGCACCCCTGACCCAGAAGATTTTTCTAATCCGGCCATTAGCACCGAGCTTGATATTTTGGAGCAAGTGATTACCAAACTGACGGATGAACCTATTCACCTTGTTGGTCACTCTTTTGGCGGTGTAGTTGCCTTAGCGCTAGCACTTAAGGGGAGTGTGGCTTTAAGTCAGATGACTCTATTTGAACCTGTTGCAGTATGGGTACTTGAATGCATGCATGATGATAAAATGAACGCAGTAATTCAACGCTTCTTGGCTGAATATTTTTATGATGTCTCGACCAAAAAACCTAATGTCTGTGGTC
>JBLHVH010000087.1:0-12797 GCA_047628385.1 Oleiphilaceae bacterium | reverse complement strand
TGAACAGCTACCATCGCATCAATTGCATTACCGCCCTGTTTTAAAACCTCATAAGCTGCCTGACTCGCTAAAGGGTGGGCGGTTACCGCGATATAATTTTTTGCAGTCACACTACTTTTCGCTTGAATAGTTGTGCCTACTTCGGGCGCAATTAGGTCTGTGGCCTGTTGCGCTGAAAGCGATAACGATGTAATCAACAAAAATATAAGTGACAAGTGATGACGTAGGCGCTTCATAGAAAAATCCGTTTTGAATTGGCTGTATTTACAGTGTTGAAAATGAAATTATGTCAGAAAGTGCGTGACAGGTGTGAGTATTAATCACATTTTAGTTGTGCTAAATTTTTATACAAGTCGAGCGCGTCAGGGTTTGCTAACGCTTCTTTGTTTAAAACGTCTTTACCATGAATCACGTTTCTTACGGCGAGCTCAACTATTTTTCCGCTTAATGTTCTGGGGATATCTTTAACCTGAATTATTTTACTCGGAACATGTCGTGGTGTTGTATTTATCTTGATGGTTGTTTTAATGAGTGCTTGGAGTGAGTCGTCTAACTGAAAACCTTCTTTTAAACGCACAAATAAGATGATTCTTACGTCATCTTTCCATTGCTGGCCAATGGCTATTGATTCAAATACAGACTCAACCTTTTCAACTTGTCGATAGATTTCAGCGGTGCCAATTCTGACACCACCTGGGTTTAATACCGCATCTGAGCGCCCGTGAATAATAACACCGCCATGCTGAGTAATTTCGCCATAGTCTCCATGCGCCCAAATATTTGGAAAGCGGTTAAAATAAGCTGAATAATATTTTTTGCCATCAGCATCATTCCAAAAACCCGTTGGCATTGAAGGGAAGGGTTGTCGGCAGACTAATTCCCCTTTTTTATGCTCATTTTTTTCTGGAAAACTGTCAGGGGAGCTGCCTAATGACGTGCCAGGAGAGCTACCTTGTGGATTTTTTTGATTGAGTAATTCACCCGATTCACTATAAAAGGCGACATCCATTCCTAAACCAAGGCATTGAAGTTCACCCCTATAAACAGGAAGAATAGGGCAGCCGAGTGCAAAACAAGAGATGATATCGGTGCCTCCTGAAATACTTGATACACAGACTGAAGGCTTAACGTGCTGATATAAATAATCAAAACTTTCATGGCTCAGTGGTGAACCCGTAGAGAGTATAGTTTTAAGTTTTGTCAGCGTATGGGTACTAATTGGATTTAGTTCAAACTTCTCACAGGCTGAATAATACTTAGCACTTGCACCAAATACATCGATTTCTTCTTCATCAGCAATATCAAAAAGAATGCTTTTTTGTGGATGAAAAGGTGAACCATCGAAAAGTACCAAGCTGGCACCTAAGGCAAGGCCAGATGCCAGCCAGTTCCACATCATCCAACCACACGTTGTGTAATAGAATAAATTGGAGCTAGCGTTTACATTGCTGTGCAGCGACAGTTCTTTTAAGTGTTGCAGTAATGTGCCACCCACACTATGAACAATACATTTAGGTTTACCTGTTGTTCCCGAAGAATAAAGTACATAAAGCGGGTCATCAAAAGCCATGGTTTCAAATTTAAGCGGGCTTAAATCAGCATTTTTAGCTTGAAAAAGTGTGTCCCAGTGTGTCGTATTGCCAGTACTTATGCTTTGACTAAGTGTTGAATCTTGTGGATTCAAATAAGGCACTATAATAATTGAATCAAGACTCTCTAGGGCTAATGATATTTTCTGAACTCTGTCTAAGGAGTGAATACATTTTCCAGCATAATAATAGCCATCTGTCGCAATCAGTACTTTAGGCTTAATTTGAGCGAAACGATCTAACACCCCATTAAAGCCGAAGTCAGGCGAGCATGATGTCCAAATCGCACCAAGGCTTGCTGTGGCAAGCATAGATACGACTGCATAATGACTATTAGGTAAAAATCCTGCAACGCAGTCGCCCTTTTTAACGCCTAATTGCTTTAAATGATTGGCAAAAATAGTGACTTTTTCGGTTAATTCATCATAAGAAAGGTTATTTCTTCTGCCGTCTTCACCTCGCTCTATAATCGCAGCTTTATTGCCCGTGTGGCGCAATAGATTTTGAGCGAAATTAAGTTGCGCATCTGGAAACCATTTTGCGCCTGGCATCGCGTTTGAGTTTTCAATTACCGTGTTTCCTGGGTTGCCTTGTACATCAAAAAATAGCCAAACAGCTTTCCAGAATAAAGCTTTATTTTGGATAGACCATTGGTGAAGTTGGATGTAATGATTACCTGAAAATTGATAATGTTCACGAAGGAAATGCATAAATGAAAACAGCGTGCTGGCTTCAATTTCTTGCTGAGAAGGCTGCCATAACAAGGTTGAATCTGTATTGTCGTTAATAGAAGGCATTATATTAAGCCCTGTAAAGTGTCTGTATTCACTAACGTTATGGGACCAAGCGCGTTGGATACTTTTGAATTGTTGATTCGAGATAAAGCTTTGCAAACTATCTGGCCAGCAGTGATTAATTTGTTTAAATCTATGCCTGTTTTTAAACCAGAGTTTTCTAACATATAAACGAAATCTTCTGTCGCTACATTTCCTGAGGCGCCAGTTGCATAAGGGCAGCCGCCTAGACCCGCTATGGAGGAATCAAATGTTCGTAGTCCAAGATCTAATGCCACATATTGATTAGCAAGTGCTTGGCCATAAGTATCATGAAAGTGAAGCGCTAGCTGAGCGGGATTAAACTCAATCAGCATGTCACTTAATAGTGCTTTCGTTTTGTAAGGTGTACCGATGCCGATAGTATCGCCTAAAGAAACTTCGTAACAACCGAGCGCTAATAATTGTTCAGTAATTTTAATTACTTGTACTGGTTTTATAGACCCTTCATAAGGGCAGCCTAATATGCATGATAGATACGCACGTACTTTTAAATTATTGTTTTGCGCGGATTCAATGACAGGTTTAAAGCGTTCAATGCTTTCTGCGATGGAGCAATTAATGTTTTTTTGGCTAAACGATTCCGATACTGCCGCAAAAATAGCGACTTGATCAGCATTTGCTTCAAGCGCAGCCTCAAAGCCTTTAAGATTAGGTGTTAACGCTGAATAAATGACATTATTACTGCGTTGAATACCTTTAAATACTGCTGCGCTATCGGCCATTTGAGGCACCCAGCGTGGTGACACAAATGAACCTGCTTCAATGTGCTTTAATCCAGTGTTAGATAATTGATTGACGAGCAAAATTTTATCTGCCAGTGAAATAGCATTTTTTTCATTTTGTAAGCCATCTCTTGGGCCAACTTCGACGATGTTGACATAATCACTCATTAAGCCGCTCATGACGTTCTCCAGCTAGGAAGACGTTTTTCAAAAAAGGCAGCTAAGCCTTCTTGCCCTTCTTCAGAAACACGGAGTTGAGCAATTAATTCACTGGTCATCTCAGAAGGGTCACCCTGATTATGACTTAAATCTGAGATTAGTTTTTTAGCCGCTTTACACGCATTGGGACTAGCTTGAAGAACTTGAATAAGGGTGTTTTCAATGGCCTTATCTAGCTCTTCTAAGGGTGCTATTTGATGTAGTAAACCATAGTCATAGGCGTCTGATGCGTTAAATACACGGGCAGTTAAAAACAAATCGCGACATCGCCTTGCGCCCATAGCATCTAAAACGTAAGGGCCGATAGTGGCGGGTGCTAAACCTAACTTTACTTCGCTCAAGCAAAAGCGTGCGGTATCACTTGCGATGGCTATATCGCAACAAGCGATTAAACCAATAGCGCCACCGTAGGCAGCGCCTTGAACTTTTACCACAGTTGGAATGGGTAAGTTGTTTAATGTGGACATTAGTTTTGCTAAGTTTTTGGCATCTAGTTGGTTTTCAGCGAAGTCGAGCTGCCCCATACGTTTCATCCAATCTAAATCAGCACCCGCACAAAAGTGTTTTCCTTCAGCTTTTAATATCAAAATACGAATTTTTGGGTCATTAGCGATTGATTTCAAGTGCGCGAGCAATTCATTAATAACAGTGTCATCAAAGGCATTATGCTTTTTGGGCTGATTCAACGTAATCGTCGCGACCGCATTATGGATGTTAAAAATGGTGGTCTGATTTATATATGACTGTGTCATTTTGTTTACCTGAGATATTTAATAATTAAAGCGCTTTGGAAATCGTATTTTTCTGCCACATTAAAATTAGCAAACCTTACATTCTAAATACACCAAGCTCTACATTCTGAATACGCCAAACTGGGTATCTTCAATCGGTGCATTCATCGATGCCGATATTGCTAGGCCTAGCACATTGCGGGTGTCGCTTGGCGCTATAATGCCGTCATCCCAAATTCGTGCACTAGCATAGTATGGGTGAGCCTGTTTTTCGAATTGCGCTAGTATTGGCCTTTTAAGATTTTGTTCATCTTGTTCAGACCACGGGATACCTTTTTTCGCCATGCCGTCCTTTTTAACTTGCGCTAAAACACCGGCTGCTTGTTCGCCACCCATCACGGAAATGCGAGCATTTGGCCACATCCATAAAAATCGTGGATGATAAGCACGACCACACATCCCATAATTACCGGCACCAAAACTGCCGCCAATGATGATGGTGAATTTAGGCACTTTTGCGCAGGCAACGGCATTGACCATTTTAGCGCCATGCTTTGCAATACCGCCTTCCTCGTAAGCTTTACCTACCATAAATCCGGTGACATTCTGAAGAAATACAAGTGGTATTTTTCGTTGGCAGCATAAAGAAATAAAATGTGCGCCTTTTTGTGCAGACTCAGAAAATAAAATACCATTATTCGCAATAATGCCCACCGGGTAGCCAAATATATGCGAAAAACCACAGACCAGAGTTTCGCCAAATAACTGTTTAAATTCAGCAAAGTCTGAATTGTCTACAATACGTGCAATGACTTCACGAACATCATAAGGCGTTTTTAAATCACTCGGCACAACACCGCCTAGCTCAGTGTCACTATATTTAGGTGCTTCAATGGCTTTTCGTGTAATTTGCTTGGGTTTAATCCAATTAATATTAGCAATGCATTCACGGGCAATTTTAATGGCATGTGACTCATCCTTTGCATAATGGTCAGCGACGCCGGATATTTTACAATGCACATCCGCGCCGCCTAAGGCTTCGGCACTTACTTCTTCTCCTGTTGCTGCTTTTACCAGAGGAGGGCCAGCCAAAAAAATTGTACTATGGTTTTGAACCATAATACTTTCATCAGACATCGCAGGTACGTATGCACCACCGGCGGTACATAAGCCTAAAACGACAGCGATTTGGGGAATACCTTTGGCCGACATATTTGCTTGACGATAAAAAATATTTCCAAAATCATCCTCATCCGGAAAAACTTCATCTTGCATTGTTAAATTAGCGCCACCCGAGTCGACTAAGTAGACACAAGGGAGGCGGTTTTCTTCGGCAATCGTCAACGCACGTAAATGTTTTTTAACGGAAAGGGGATAATAAGTACCGCCTTTAACAGTAGAGTCATTGGCAACAATCATGCACTCTGTACCGTTAATTATTCCGATACCGGTAATGGCGCCAGCGGCAGGTACGTTATCTTCATATACTTGGTAGGCAGCCAGTTGAGATAGTTCTAAAAAAGGAGAGCCTGGGTCTAATAATCGAGTGATTCTTTCTCGAGGTAAAAGTTTGCCTTTAGCATGGTGACGCTTTTCTATTTCAGGGCTTACAGATAGGGCGCTGTCTCTGATTTTTTGATGCAAGTCAGCCACTAATGCATCCATTGAAGCTGAACGCTCAATAAAGTTGTTTGATTTTGTGTCTATTTTAGAATGAATCTGCGTCATCTTATTCGCTCTTAACTATTGGCCTTGTAATAAGGGCTCAATGCTTAAAATATGCGACACTCATCTTAATTCAGAGTGTCATTATTAGCGTTGCTTTTTACAAGGTCAAAATGGGTTATTTAGTTTCCTGAAATAATTCTCGGCCGATTAACATACGCCTAATTTCAGATGTGCCCGCACCAATTTCATATAGTTTGGCATCTCGCAGTAATCTTCCTGCAGAGTAATCATTGGTATAGCCATTGCCACCTAAAATTTGAATCGCGTCTAAGGCCATTTTTGTAGCGGCTTCGGCGCAATATAAAATAACGCCCGCCGCATCTTTACGTGTAGATTCGCCTCGATCACAAGATTGAGCGACAGTATATAAATAAGCTCGGCACGCATTTAGTGTGGTATACATATCAGCCACTTTACCTTGTATTAATTGAAATTCACCAATTGGCTGGTTGAATTGTTTTCGCTCGTGAATATAAGGCACCACAATATCCATACACGCTTGCATAATGCCAATGGGGCCTGCAGCCAGCACAGTGCGTTCATAGTCTAAGCCGCTCATTAATATTTTTACGCCTAGGTTTTCGCCACCAAGAATGTTTTCAGCAGGAACCTTCACATCATCAAAAACAAGTTCGCAGGTGTTTGATCCCCGCATACCAAGTTTGTCTAGTTTTGGTGAGCGACTAAAGCCAGGTAAATCTCGCTCTACGATAAAAGCAGTAATGCCATGTGGGCCTTTTTCAGGGGCTGTTTTGGCGTAAATAACATAGGTGTTCGCGTCAGGGCCATTAGTTATCCACATTTTAGTGCCATTCAATAGATAATGGTCATTCTGTTTAACGGCTTTAAGCTTCATGCTTACAACATCGCTGCCTGCATTGGCTTCACTCATTGCTAGGGCACCAATGTGTACGCCTGATATTAAATTGGGTAAATACTTTTCTTTTTGTGCCTGTGTGCCATTTCTATATATTTGGTTAACGCATAGGTTTGAATGCGCACCATAGCTGAGTCCAATTGAAGCGCTACTGCGTGAAATTTCTTCAATCGCGATGACATGTGCCAAATAACCCATACCACTACCACCAAATTCATCGGAAACCGTTAAGCCTAATAAACCCATGCTCCCAAGCTTCGGCCATAATTCGTTTGGAAAGGCGTTGTCGCTATCTGTTTTAGCTGCCAGTGGTTCGATTTCTTTTTCAACAAAATGTTTAACTTGATCTCGAAGCATGTTGATAGTCTCGTCGAGATTAAAGTTTAGTGATGCGTACATTGGGTTGACCTCTTTTTTGTTTTAATTGGGTAGTTAGATCGTATTTATAAAAAAGGCGTTTAAATCCAAAAAATGGCGAGCTTTTAGGAAAAAAATACAATTTAATCAGTACTTAAAAAATCTAAGCAACGCTTTTCGGCCTCATCTAACTCATGCTGCATAATTTCAATATCAGTTATTTGCTGACATAAGTTTTTACGACGTTCGTCAATTTTTTCCATAAAGCGAGTCAGTTGTTTTTTGTTGGTTGTTTCGGGATCATATAATTCAATCAGCTCTTTTGATTCTGCTAATGAAAAACCTAAGCGCTTACCGCGAAGAATTAGCTTCAAACTGATACGGTCTTGATCACTATAGATTCTTGTCTGGCCTTTACGAGAGGGATGAAGTAACCCTTCTGATTCATAAAAACGAATCGTGCGCGTCGTAATATCAAACTCTTTTGACAATGCGCTGATGCTAAATGTATTTATCATCTATCGATCTGTGCCTGTATCTGTGATTGAAATTAAGGTGTTTAACGTTAGTTTTATCTTACTGTTAGTTTACGTAAACGTCAACTAAAGAGGTTTACCTCTTAGCACGTGTTAGTTGGTTATTACCACACAAGCTATTTTGACTCACTAATAGAATCTAACACTTGTTATAAGTTCTGAAGAAAAGGATGGAAGGTAAATACCGCGTAATTCGCACGGTATAGATGATGAGATTAGCTTAGAATTTAGTCACTAAAGGTTAATCTAGCTTGGTCATTCAAGATATAATCTTTAAAATTATTCATACGTCTTAGTGATAATTTTTTAACTATTTATGCTATTCGTGGCTCTTTTCAAATGTTGAGTTTTTAATACCGATATATTGAGGAATGGCGTACGCACAAATGGTGAGATCGATCTCTTCTTTGTCTTGCATTAAGGCTGTAAATTGAGCAAAAAATGAAGCAGCTTCTATTGGTATATTTGTATCTCCCGTTGCAAGTGATAAGCCATTAAATCGTACTTTTAATAAATAATCTCCAGCAATCAGACTAACTTTTATAATATTGGCATAAGGGACAAACGTGGTGATTAAATAGTCTTTCGTGGCTGACATTATAGCGCGTCTTAATTTTTTTTATCTAGTATCATGTTCTGTTGATACTCTCATGATAAAAGACCAGATTTTAATACGTCTGCTTTTATACTTTCATCAGGGAAGATAAAGTGGTTAAAGTTAGCTAAATCAAGCTCTTTAACAGAAAAATTATAATCAATTTTACCCGATAAATTATCTAAACCGAACTTAGAATTAAACGTTATAGGGCTGTTATTCAGCGTTAAGAAAATCGCAAAATTACCTTGTATTTTTTTTGGCTTAGGTTTAGCTGACTAACGTTGATTTTAGATAGATCTACGGCGTGCTTATAATCTAACCAGTCGATATTAACTAAGGAATTAACGACGTTAATGTCAGGAATATTAAGTATGTAATCACTTTTTGTTGTAGGTGAATGTTCTTCATTTTTTGGTTTGTCTGAGTTTTCTGATGAAATAGGTCAACCCCCTATAATTAGTTTCGCTTCAGACATTGTTAATGTTGAGTTGTAATCCGCTAATATCAAACTAGCTTACATGAATTGTTTTACTTAATAACGGCCATAAACTTAATTCAATTTCAGCTAAGTCTAAGCTTACTGCTAGGGTATGTGATGCATCATTTGACTGTGATAATTCAAATTCTGAAACAGAAATTTTTGTAATAAAAGGATTGCAACGAATGGCCCTTTTTTCGTCCAAAATTAGGTTTTATTCTGCTAATAATGGTGTTAAATAGTGAGATGCAACCCACGGGGAAATAAGCTATATAAGCCCACAGAGAAATACATAGCAAGAAAAAACTGCTATCAAAATGGTCTTTAATATCTGTGGCATACCCATCTGCTTTCTCATAGTCGACACTAAAAAGAGAGGATTATGCGTGACTTATTATTTTTCTTCTTTAGGTTAACGTTATAATATCGCTCATATTTTAAAATTGAACCATCTATTATGCGCATTGATAAATTTATTTGTAAAAGTACCGAGTTAACACGAGGTCAAGCGAGTCTTTTTCTCCAAACACGAAAAGTTTGTGTGGATGGTAAGGTGTTTACTAATGGTGCAACACAGGTTCATGAGGATAATTGCATCACCCTTGATGGTGAAAAACTTATTGCTCGCTCCTCACGTTATATCATGGTGCATAAACCTCTCAATACACTCTGTTCAAATGTTGATGAAGTTTATCCTTCTTTATTTAATTATATTGGCATAGAAAAAGCGTTCGACCTTCATGTCGCTGGGCGCTTAGATGCTGATACAACTGGTTTAGTACTTGTTACGGATGATGGGCGCTGGTCTTATAATATCATTACGCCTCATAAACAGTGTGAAAAAACCTATCGTGTTACGTTGAGAGACGCTATTAAAGATGAGGTCGCTCTGCGGTTTAAAGAAGGTGTTTTGTTGCAAGGCCAACAAAAACTTACATTGCCTGCAAAGTTAGTCGTGGTCAATGATCGTGAAGTATTACTGACGATCACCGAGGGAAAATTTCACCAGGTGAAGCGAATGTTCAGGGCAGTAGGTAATCGAGTACGTGCTTTGCATAGAGAAAGCATTGGTCCTATACATTTAGATGTTGAACTAGGGCAGTGGCGCCATTTAACCGAAGATGAAGTTAATTCATTTGGTTAATCGCATATTTTCTTAAGGTCTATTATAAAAATAGACCAGACATTTTCGTTTGTTGTTACATGTTTTAAATATTACATCAACGCCGCAGGAAGTATTTGAAACAGCAGATCCTAAACAAAATCGTACTTTTTATAAAATCAATATGGCTCCTATAATACTAAATGTTTACCCGTTATGGGTAAGATCATTGATGCGTCAGGTTTGTTGATGGGCATCGCTTGCAATCTTAAAATATCTACATGCGTGGGCTTAAGTTAATGCTTTTGAGGCATACTCATGTTGAGTTGGTGATGGTTCTCTTGAAGGTCGAGATATTTTATTTTCGTTAAATAGTTTTGAAACTCGTTTAACAATATCGCTCTGGAAGGCTTTTTCATAGTGTACATCAATCACATAGGCCTTCACTTTTATTTGCAAAGCTAGGCGTTCGGCTACAATTACTTCGTTTAAGACAAAATTAACTGGTTTTTTAAGATAAGCAAAACGGCTAGTGACTACCACCTCATGAATAAGGCTTTCTGCGAGTTCAATATTTGCATCCATCGATACATGAAAGTCGCAAACGACCATCATATCCAGTGCACCCGCATTACCGCTCGATACCATTTCGGTAATAAAACGAGAGTTTGGAATGGTGACTAAATTATCATCCAGCGTGTTAAGCCGAACAGAGCGCAAGCCAATACTGACTATTTCACCGTAGGTATCGTTAAAACTTACCCGATCACCCACCTGAAATGGGCGATCAAAAAGCAAAATCACGCCAGCAATTATAGACGCCACAACATCCTTTAATGCAATACCAATAGCCACCGCAGCTGAGCCACCCAGTGCTAACACCATTTCACGTGGCGGTTGAATTATTCCTGAAATGACCCAATAGATACCGACAAAATACCAAACAAAGGTAAATAACGTAGCAAATTGAAGTATCATAAAGCGTCTAGCAGGAATAGAGGTCATTAAGACCTCACATAAATGCCGAATCACCTTGTTGATAAGCCATAATACAAACATGGCTGATAACAGCATAATGACCTTATTTAGATCGAGTAAATCGCCGACGACTGAAATATCTTGAAGTGTGTGATTATCCATTATTTATCCTCAGCTTAATTCCACAATAAGTTTTTGCGGTGTAAAAAACCTGACAAAGTGCCATACCAATACGGGTCGATTTTATAGCGTTTTGATTCATCACGAATAATCATTCCCATATTAAAACCTTGTTTAACAGCATGTCTGACAATAGGTTCCGAAAAATGCGTCACCTGCATAATTTCTTCAGTGGACAACGAGGCATGCAATACGATCGCGGTGTAAACGAAATATAGATCATCTTTCATACCGTTCAATAAATTCGCTGATGGCCTTTCAGGCACACCCACTTCTGCTAAACGACCTTTTACTTTAATCGCATCCAACCAAAGTTCAATCGCTGCTAATGGATTGCCACCCGATTGTTCCCACAGGATATTAAATACTCTGGAATCCGCTGCTCTGATGCTACTGGACTCACTACTTGCCGCTGCTGACAAGAGCATATTATTGTACTTAAGCCGCCTCTTTCCTCCACTATGACGCGATAATATTAACTTTCTAATATCCATTGGCGACCATCTAGGCATTTTAAATACATTGCTGATGCGTTGTTCACGAGCAAATACATAACTTAAATAGGTCCAGCTAGGTGCGTTAAACACAACCACCCAATAGACATTATCTAAGTGAGCATTCATGCATTCCATCAATGCGCGATAAGCATTAAAGTAACCCACTTCTGCCATGAATAAGTTATGGGCAGAATCGATGACAACGACTTGTCGTTCAATCTCCTTTTCATGTTTAACCAAACCACCAGCATTCGAGATCGTCTCAATACCTAGCAACGCTGAAATTTGATCAAAGAATGTTTGAGCATTCGTTAGCTTGGCGGGTACATCCAGAATTTTAATCGGTGTTTTGTCCCAGAAATTCGGAAGCCGTTTGACGAACGTCGACTTACCACTTCCAGGTTCGCCTACTACAATCGTTACGTTTTCATCAGTTTTATCTGAGAACCACTTGTTTAATGGCTCCAAAGCACCTGAAACATCTCCAACATCGAATAAGTCATCATCAGTTACCTCTCTCAACATCCATTCTGTGTAGTTCTGGTCTGGTTCTGTTTCATCTTCTTCAACGGCCTCATCTGAACGACTTTCTAAACGTGCCCGCAGCAATTTAACAGAAAGTGATCGATAAACATCAAAGACCATCATTTTCTGATTAAAACTGGACAAAACATCCACTAAATGAGTAAACAAAAACACTAAGGGCCATGCCACCTTAAGCATCAGTCTTAAGACGAAAGCATGCTCCGTCTTCTCGCCACTGATGTTTTTACCCAATACGGCTTCAATGAGTTTATTGACGGATAGTTTATATTTAGACAATATCCATAAACAAGCACACCATAAAATAACAAAATCTATCAAGCTGATAACATAGATGGAATATCCGCCACCTGTGCCAAAAGCAAGCCACCAAAAAAGCAAGCAAAGCAAAGCAACCCACGCTATTCTGCGACTATCCAGGACTAATTTCTTGGCAACTTGGCTCGATAAAAACATATTGCTGCGCGTATAAGTTCGGGATAAGCCCCATTCAATAATGATTCGTAATCCTCTAAAAACTGCGTAAATCGTGCCCAGTGGTGCTATTAAACCCAGAATTCGCCAGTCATTCTGAAAAAACAAGACCATTGAGTTGGCTGCAAGTAAGATGAACACCCATGAAGCATTTGGCTTAAGCACCCAAAAGACGCCACTAATAAGTGTATTCAATGAAGAGCTTTGTACCTTTGCTATAAGCCCCCGTTGAACACTCGCTAACCATGCGGTAGCGCCTCCTGCCATTTTTATTAACGCAAATGACAGGAGTGTAAGTGCCAGAATTTGGGAAAATAAACTAAGTAGTAACGTAGTTTCTTCATCTTGTTTT
>JBLHVH010000086.1:0-12807 GCA_047628385.1 Oleiphilaceae bacterium | reverse complement strand
TTGTTTTTTGTTTTTTGTAAAACACTAGAAACATGAAGGACAAACACTCTTTAATTGACATCATAATTAATCTACATTGAAATATCCAAACATTCCCCAGTACGCGCCAAGATGGCTGCCACTCCTGACGCTTCGTAGCGCAACAGCTTTACCTCCTGAACTGTGTTGTTTTGGGGGCAATCCAATATAGACAGACGCTTGTCTTCCATTTTTAAAATCACGCCCATCACCAAGATTCGCATACAACATAGCTGAGCAGACGTTACCAACACCCTCTAAATCCATTAATCGTTTACATGGTTCCAGTTGTTTAACGAGCGCATCTCTGGCTTTTTCAGCCTCGTTTAACTGAATTTCTGTGGTTTGATATCGCTCCCACAATATTCTTAACGTGGTTTTTAGGCATTTAGGTAACTCAGAATCAAAATCATCAAGCACAACAACAATAGCTTCTCTTAAACTTTTAACACCTCTTTTAAACGTTATTCCATACTCGTAGAGATAAGCGCGAATATGGTTACCTAATGCTATTAGTTCTTTGTCTATAAATTTTCGGCTTTTTTCTAATGTTTGCAACGACTGCTGCTCCTCTATTTTTACTTAGCTGAATATCATGCCAAACTGCGTGCAAGCGATCACTAAGGCATCATTTACATCTGTTTTTTACCCTTGTAGAAAAGCTTTAACTTTTTTGGGGCTAATAACTTTAACGTCGTGACCATACTTTTTGGCAAGCCTTCCCCATTAATGACAACTACCACAGCCTTCCATAGCAACAACTGAATGGCTTGATTTTGCTAACAATTCTTTTAGCTTTTTGGGGCTCATTTCTTTATTCGCTATTAATTCATCCTCTTTGCTAATTTTACAGATTTGGATAACATCTTTTGCTAAATCAATACCAATTACGTTAGTATTTTTCATTCTATGGGCTCCTTTTTTTGGGTCGACATGACCCTACTTAAGTGAGGTGGTGGAGTCCATACATCGCTTTTGCTTTAATACTGGCGGTTTGTTATCACCTGAGAAGGGAGTACTTTAAATTCATAGCTAGCGCTTTGAGCCCAAACGAAATTAAGACAATTAGGCCATATTGACCATAACCTAAAGAGGCTGGTTAGTAGCACTTTACGCCTCTTGTTACTAGGTGTTGTTAGGGTTAACCGGACGATCAACCTCACTTTGTAAAATAGTTACGTAAATGAAACTAAGTGGCGTCTAAGGTTAATACTGTGGGGATGACTGAAAAGCCCCTTAATGACTATAATTTAGTTTACGACATAATTTGCTTTGGGGTCAGAATAACCTGCGAATAACATTCCCTTAATTCTAACCGTTATTATTTCTACATTTATCATTAGCGTGGCAAGTGCAGAAACCCAGAATATCACTGACTTTGAAACGGTCGACAAGGGGATGAGCTCAAAATACGATGTTGATTTGCCGTCAAATTTGATTAGAATTTTTCCAAAAATATCTGGGGAAATTTTTGGAAAAGACATATATTTAGTAGCGTACCAGATTTCAGAACTCGCCCTTCACCAAATATTGATTTAAACAAATATTATGCCTTGGTGGCAATAGATCATTATAAAAATACAGGAGCGTCTTCTTTAGAAATTAAATCTGTTGAAATCAGCCCCAATCATGAAAATAAACTATTCTCAGTAGTAACGGAATCTGAACAAACTGGATTTGTTGCAATGCTCATTGCCGAAGATACTCGGCCATACCACACCGTAAAAATAAAAAATAACGGTTTCATTTATAGGGGTAAATGAAACTAAAAGGTCTTAGCGCAACTTTTCGTTCAGCAGGACTTCAAACCCCTATTAGTATTGAACAACCCTGTCAATACAGCGAATGCTAAACTTATTTAAGGTTTGCGAACATTAACCCAGTGGTCATCACACTCAGCTTAAAGATGCTTGTGATCAGTGTCATTAGGATATCAATGCGAGAGACATAATACCTAAAATTAGCCTGGGTATCGAAAGTAAGCTATTGCGAGATAATGGTGTTGAAATGACACATATTACCAACCAGTAAACAGAATTAATTAGCGTGTACCATAACTACCTTTGATATCTACTCATCGAGAATAAATATGACTTTAGAGACGTATATTTACAAAATTTATAAGCGACAGTACGACAGCCACCAGAAGAAAATTCGAGTTAAGATATTAACATAACCTGACCATTAAACTGGCTTTACCAACACCCAACGCAAACCGTTGGAGTCACACCGGTTTAATATTTTGATTGTGAGTTAAACTGAAATATTTACGTCCAATTACTTTTTCTCAATGGTATTTCTACAAAGTATTTTTATGGCCTGGATCGCTTTCACTGAGTTAGTTTAACTACTATCGAAGCGCTATATACGTCGCGCATAAGCTCAGCAAGCGAAGAGAGTTTTTTCAACAAGCTAGCTGATATAAAAAACCTATTTGCAACATGTTCGTTTGTGCTCAATTTTCACCTTTATTTACATCGCTAATTCTGATCTAACTATCATATTTCAGCTTGAAAAAAGTAGGCTGACTAAGGCGTTAAAGGAGTCATTTTTAAAATATAGAGATTGAGAAAAAGTAGACTTTTGTAAAGATTATAGTCAAATTTTTTACTCAGTGTAGGTGTATGATAAACCGTATTTTGAGAAAATTTCCTGAACCTTGGTTTGTAGCGTACCATCTGAAATCGCCATAGACAAAGCTTTATCAACGTCTTTCATCAGTCCAACATATTTTGAATCAGGTCTTATGTAAAAATGCCACTGCAAGCTCTTGAACTTAATATTTTCCAATGTTTGAATTTTATCAATCAGGCCTACGTCCTCTGCTATCGGATAAAATAATTCAGATTGCTCAACAAATATATCTGCTCTTTTAAGGTCAAGAAGATATTTGGGTATTTGACGAATACTATTGAGCCTATAGGTTAAATTTGCACCATTGAATTGCTCTTCATGATACCCTGAACCTCTAAGAAATATGTGTTGTAAATCATCCATTCTCAATAAGTCGTCAACACTTTTTAATTTACTCAAGGCTGCAATTTTAGGATTACCTTTCCATGTATGCATTTTTACACTTGTTACATAAAAAGGCTTTTTAGAGACGACTAACTTCAGAACGTCTACCCTTGTTTTTGTGTATGCAGTAAAATAGCCGTCAGATTGCTGTGTTTTTTCTACAAGTACCTGGGCTCGCTTCCAAGGCATTGCTTCAATTTGAACATTTAATTGCATATATTGTTTGAAGAACCAATCCAATAGGTCCTTTTGAATACCGGCAGGTTTACCATCAATTACCATGGCGTGTTTGCCGTAATTGTCTCCCAAAGAAATATGCAGGCTATCACCTGCGAAAAGTTTAAAGGGAAAAAATAGAAACATAACAATAACAACAATTGAGAAATTATTAAAATTTCGCATAATAATCTCCCTTAATAAAGTGTTTGATTCATAAAATATTAATACTAAAAATTTTGGATTAATGGAGTCTAGGGTGCTTGCCAAAAAGGTTAGCTCTTTGGAAAGTATACCATTGAGATAAGACCTGCTATAAAAACTATGCCACAGCTTAATCGATTAAATCTACAACTATATTTTTCAACGTAACGACCAGAATTTTAGAAAAAAACCAATCTCTCAACCGTCTTTTTAATAATTAAAGGGCCGCTAGTTTTCAGCAACTACTTCTAAGCGCTTGCTCACCATAAACTAGTAACATTGGCATCATAAAAACAATGTATAAACAACCTCTCTAGTGCCGGAATAATTAACACAATACTCTCATAAATAATGGGTAGGAGTGTAAAATTATAGCTTGCTTTTGTGTGCAATAGCGCAACGGAGCTTATTTCACGAATTTTAGTCATCAGTGCGCCATATTGAAAAATTTGAGCCAGAAGGTAGTCTCACGGTTCGACCAAAAACCAATATGAGACCACTTATGAATAAGCGTTATACCCATCTGAATCAAGAAGAAAGATACCAGATTTGGTCAGAGAAGAAAGTAGGTATTCCAAATAAAGTTATCGCCCAAGACTTAGGCCGTCATTTGAGCACTATCAAAAGAAAGTTGGTTAGAAACAAAGGGCGCTAGAGGATATTGTGCAAAGCAAGCGCATAGTTTTGCTTAGGAACGGCACCAACAAACACCTAAAGCAATCAAGATGGTAACTGAACTGAAAGCACGAATTACTGATGACTCGCTTAAGCGGTGTGGGCCTGAGAAAATTCAAGGGCACTCAAAGGAAGAAAAAATTCATCCGTCTGTCTTGTAAAAATCTATCAATTTATTCGAGAAAATAAAGCCGAAGGCGATTGTTTACATCAACATCTTCGACATCAGAAGTATAAACAACAGACAGGTAAGTCCGATGCACGGGACCAGACCCGAAAACACGTCAGCATTGATGATCGACCCGAAATTGTGGATCATAAAATACGTCTAGGGGGCTGGGAGGCCGATACCGATATTGGCAAAGGACACAAAGGTGTATTGGTTACTTTGACTAAAAGAGTGAGTAAATTAAATTTGGTTAAGCGGGTTTCTTCAAAGCACGCCTACATGGTGACGAAAGCAATTATAACGGTACTAAAGCCTTATGAGCCAGACTTGCTTACGATCACGTTTGATAATGACTATTGGCGGTATATTTGTAAATAAAAGTAATGTTGCTAACAACATTTTTTTGAAAGGCTATACTGCTTAAATGAACGTTTAAACGTTGTTGTATTATTTAACAAAAGGAATGCTAAGTGCCTGTACAAGAACAAAATATACTTCTTGCAAAGCAACCTATTTATCAATCAGATCATTCGTTGTTTGCTTTTGAATTGTTGTTTAGAAGTTCTGACAACATAACGGCGATGCAGGCAGGCGAAGATTTAGCAACAAGTAAAGTTTTAATCAACTACTGCTCTAATACCTTTAGTACCGACACGAACAAGCACCCTATTTTTATTAATGTCACGAAAAGCTTTCTATTGTCTGAAGCGTTTTTACCCATCGACAAAGGCGCTGTCGTCATTGAATTATTAGAGCGAATTATCGTAACCGATGAGTTTGTAACAACAGTTAAAGCATGGCACCAGAAAGGTTATCGGTTTGCAGTCGATGATTTTGACTTCACCGAACAATGGGAACCCATACTGCCTTATGTTAGCTTTATAAAAGTTGATATTTTAGACGCCGATATGGATACAGTAAGGAAGAATAAAGCGAGCCTTGATCATTTAAAGGTTACCTGGCTGGCAGAACGCATAGAGACCAAGCAGATGTTTGATGTTTGCATCGACCTAGGTTTTGAGTTGTTTCAAGGTTATTACCTTGCAAAGCCCAAAGCAGTGCTTGGGAAAACTATTGAGCCTTCTACAGCAATTACTGCTGAGATCATCAATAAATGTAACTTAAAAGAAGCGACGATTAAAGACCTTTCCATACTTGTCACACAAGACCCTAATTTGTCTATCCAACTACTTAAGCTTATTAATAGTTCGATATTTACCCTACCCAGACCCATTAATGATTTAAAAGAAGCAATCACGTTTCTCGGGATCGATACATTAAAAAAATGGGCGCTCATTATCGCCTTTATCAGTCATGCAAAGTCACCTATTGAAACATGTCGTATTGTACTTACACGCGCAAAAGCGTGTGAGCTCTGCGCCCAAAAAGTTTCTGCAAATAGCGACCAAGCTGACAGTGCTTTTTTAGCGGGACTCCTATCTGGCGTAGATTTACTCCTCGAACTAGAACCTAAATCGCTTATTTCTCAAATGAATTTAAGTACAACTATCCGATCAGCAATTCTTGAAAACAGCGGGGAATTAGGTAAATTAATTAGTCACATTAAGCGCATTGAATTTTACTTATCACAATCTCCTGAGAAAATATCAACGCTAGACCCTGCTATCGTAAATGCATTTTCTTTGGCCCAAGACTGGGCGGGAGAGGTTATATCAACGCTCTAAAACCGATACCTTACAGATTTAAGCCAAATTGAATTTTACCTAACCGCCACCTGAAAATTAAAAGAACGCCCTTTAAAATATCAGAAAACCGCCAATATAGAGCACAACCCCAGCCTTTTTAAGCACCCATTATATCGTTTGCCTTTATTCATAAATAATTCAAAAGAATTTTGCGTTAACTCTTTTGAATGCCTAGCCAAAGACTAATCGGACAACAATATATTCTCGTTCCTTCTAGAAATTTAAGCTCTACTGCTCAGAATTTTTTTCTGTATCCAGCTAGACCAACGCTCGAAACTCTATCGGTTTTTTTTAAGAACTGAAGACCGTTGACACCTAACCACACGCTATGCCACAGGCACTATGGTTATACCCACAAAACCATTTAAATAACGTTTGTCACTAAGGGTTATCGCCCCGAAGCTTCTTAACTTCACTTTCTAGTAATTCTGCAGTCACATTTTCTGGCTGGAAAACCTTTCCACCAATAATATTTACTTTTGACCAAAATCGTCGAGGCAGCGAAGCAAAGGCAGGGCCATCCTTATTACTAAAGAAACTTCCCCACAAACCCTGCAATGCAATAGTGATTACAGGTACCGGTGTCCGTTCGATAATTGTCCCTACCCCACCTTTAAACTCATTAATATCACCTGTTTTTGTTAGCTTGCCTTCAGGAAATATACATACGATATGTCCGTCTTCTAACACGTCAGCTATTTTATCGAATGCTTGTAAATATACGGCTTCATCTTTGTGCCGTGGAGCAATCGGTATCGCCTTTGCCAAACGAAATATTGGCCCCAGAAAAGGTGACTTAAATATCTGATAATCCATCACAAAACGTATAGGTCGTCTGACTGCACCAGCAATAAGTAAAGCATCCACAAAACTTACATGATTGCACACCACCACTGCTGAGCCTTCATCGGGTATAACGTTCAAATTTTTATGTGTGACGCGATACATAGAGTGCGATAAAATCCATACAACAAAGCGGAAAGCAAACTCTGGGACCTGTGCATAAACATAAGCAGCAATAACCAAATTCATAATCGCAATCACTAAGAAGAATTCAGGGATACTCAGCGTCAATACGCTCAATAGAACAATGCCAAAAATTGCGCTTCCTACCATAAATAAGGCATTCATAATGTTGTTAGCGGCAATAATCTGAGCGATTCTTTCAGGCTTAGCATTCTTTTGAATGTAGGCATATAGCGGAACAATAAACATACCACCAAACATACCGATGCCGACTAAATCAATTAGCACACGAACACTTCCTTCACTGTTTATAAATGCTAACCAGCTAAGTGGTTCAACGACGTCATAGATAGGCACAGAGCTGTATAAATCAACACCAAAAATAGTGAGTCCTAGCGAACCAATAGGCACTATCCCTATTTCTACTTTATGCCCCGATAATCGCTCACAAAGCATAGACCCCATAGCAATACCTATCGAAAAAAGTGCTAACAATAATGTGACAACAGTAGAGTCACCTTGCAATACATTCTTCGCAAAATTTGGAAATTGAGTAAGATAAGCTGCCCCTAAAAACCAAAACCAAGAAATAGCCATTATTGATAAATACACAGATCGATCTTCTCTGGCGTATTTTAGTACCTGGACAGTGGTTCTAAATATATTAAAGTCCAGTTTCATCTCAGGGTCTGAAGGCGCCGCTTTTGGTATACTCCGGCTCACCGTATAGCCAATGATTGCTGTGATAACCACCACAATAGCGGTTACTATTTGGGTGTTACCACCCGCCATAAGAAGTCCAGCACCAATAGTGCCTAACAGAATAGCTATAAATGTGCCCATCTCCACCAAGGCATTCCCACCCACGAGTTCATCATCGCTAAGGTGTTGTGGTAAAATGGCATACTTAACGGGTCCAAAAAACGTTGATTGCATACCCATTACAAACAACAGCAGTAGTAGCAACGAGTAGGACTCAGTAATAAAGCAAACCGCTGCTAGGCACATAATAATAATTTCTGCGAACTTAACTTTTCGCATAATCGATGACTTTTCATATTTATCTGCTAGTTGTCCAGCAATTGACGAAAACAAAAAAAATGGCAATATAAATAACAAAGCAGCCAAGTTCAAAACGGTATTGGTATCAAGCCCTATAGATTGTGTTGCAGTGAATGCAATCAGTAACATCAACGTATTTTTAAAAATATTATCGTTAAATGCACCAAAAAATTGAGTACAAAAGAAAGGTAAAAAACGTTTAGATTTCATTAACGCTAATTGACTATGCTCTTCCTTATTATTTTTCATTTGTTTATCCATATTTTGTTAGATCACTACTGTTAAATTGTTAGAGCACCGTTTCTGTGACATTTAATGGTCGAACCATACCGGCCCATAATTTACAGACG
This sequence comes from Oleiphilaceae bacterium, assembly GCA_047628385.1. GTDB lineage: Bacteria > Pseudomonadota > Gammaproteobacteria > Pseudomonadales > Oleiphilaceae > PZPK01. The sequence goes on along the minus strand of JBLHVH010000086.1, from coordinate 4,423 downwards.
TTATTATCTGCTACATAACGTCGATGAAAACCAGTCATACTAGAAGTATGTTTAAAAAACCTACATTCCCACCCGATAAATGAGCCACTAATATCGCGTAGAGCTTAAGAAGCATTAATACACCGCTGAACTTTCAATCTACCCTAATCCGTAGTCCGTTGGAAGTCACGCAACGCCGTTAAAGCCGCCTCACGTTATTATCAACTAGCTAAATTCACACAAATGGTTTATTTACAGCACTAGGCTAGTTTTTACATGGTTAAAAGCTCTAATCATGTGCTGACTTTTATTTATGGCTTATAAAAAAGGCGGACTGTCATCAGTTCGCCTTTTTTAGGTTTGGGTCGATTAATGCTTAGGTCAAAATTATCTAGGCTGATTTTAATAACCTCAATCTATCCAAAACGGCTTTAGCGTCGTGGTGACCTGACCTAATACCTGATGCCTCTAATCGATGGTCTAAATTGCTCCCTGATAATGTCGTTTCTATTTCTCCTTCTGCCTCATCTAAATAACCAGCCCTAAGCTGTCTTTGATTGATGTTGTTTAGCGAGTCATTTAGATCTCTTAAGGTGCCATTCAGGCTTTGTGTTTTTTGTGACAAGCACTGACTTCCTTTTAGGTTATGCTGATTCGCTTTAATAATTTGTACTTGCCTTTGATGACTTTGTATCGACCTGACAGCCGTTTTTAAATCACCCATTAGCCTGGTTTCTAATTTGTTTAAATGTTGAAGATGTTTTTGCTGCTCTTGAATAATAATTTCATCTTCTGCAATTAATGCGGCTAAGTCATTCGATAGGGCTTCATCTTTTTCCATTGCTTGTAAGGTTTGTTGCTCAAGTAGCCCTGTTCTGGATTTTAACTCCTTAATAGAATTTGATAATGATTTAGCTTCAGCCTTCACATTTGCCAAGTGAAGTTTGGCTGATTTAATCGTATGTTCAACCTCGAATATTTCCTGTTCAAATATTTTAATGTCGTTTATTTCAACTAGTTTTCTTACAGGTTCTTCAGCAGATGCACGCATTAATAGCTTTAGTTTTTGATATAGACTCATAATTATTACTCCGCATATTCTTTGATGAGTTGCTGTGTTTTGGCTTCAGAAATCTTGTTCATTAATCTCAGACTTTCATGTTGATCACGCATGCTTTTAGACAGAGTAATTGTGCTACTCACAAGAAATAATGCACATAAACCAAAGTAGGCTTTAACAATAAAATCTATTGGGCTAAAGATAATCCCCCCCAGCATGGCGCCTAACGCTATTACAAATGAGGCCTTAACAAAGAATAGCCAGCTAGAAGAATTGCTTTGAATTTGTTCGTTCATGTTTCTCTCCATGTATTTAAGTGTCGAGATGGAGCTTGCCTAGACCAATACTTTTTAACAACATAAATGCGAACGATGTCAATATAAGACACTAAAGGTATCAGATACCAATACCATTTATAATTCTTGTCTGAATCAAATAATATTGAACGCTAGGTGTTGGATAACTCTATTGGTTTTAAATGCTTACAAGATTATAAAAAACAGCAATATTACTCATTGATATAGTTGTTTTTTGGTTATTATTCAGATCTGTCTGTATCGCGGTATACCGAAAGCGGAAACGTTTAATCCAGGACTCTCTATAAAAACTGAGTTTTGAAATAACCTGTTTGTTATGAATCACTTGCTCTCTTAATATTGTTAAACTAATAATTTAACGAATGGATCTAAAGTATAAAAGTAATAGGCGGACCATATGTAGGCCATTCATCATATTGTTAAATTTGAAAGGATGGGCATGAAAGAAGCACTAATTTTTTTCAATAGCCGAGGCTCTCTTAGAGTAGAACTCTTTCGGAGATAAATCCTCTTCTTATGAAAACCTGGTAGGCTATTACTATGTAGCCATCGATATTTTATCAGCTATTTCAATGACCAAGACTTCCATAAAAAAGTCAGTACAAACAGTGTCATCACAAGCATTATCCAAATAGAAGGTTAATCTCGTCTCGCTTACTGCGACAAAGGCGTTAACAGTTCGCTATTGAGGATAGCGAGAATTATTTGCAATGACTTTTGAGTTAAGTTGATACGTACCTTCAATGATAAAATTGATGGCAAAATTTAGTAATTTATTGAAATAAAAAGACAAAGCGGCATCAGCTGGTTTATTTGGTAGTCGATTATCAAATGCGCTAGGATAATCACACGCTGGCCATGCGCATGTTCACGCCCTTAGCGCTTGGGCGCAAACAGCCATTAAATAACTTAGGATAAATAAAAATGAACGCACAGGAAACATCCCCCACCGTCGCTACGCTAGATGATCTCGCTAAGTTGGCAAACTACTCACTCATGGACACGCTCAACTGCGACCCTGATGCGAAAGCAAACGGAGTCGACCACTCCCCTCGACAAGTTTTCACTGGTCACTATGTCACCGTCAACCCCACACCGATTAAAGACCCCGAATACGTCACGCACAGCAAAAGCTTTTTTCGCGAACTTGGCTTCGCCGACAGCATGGCGAAGTCGGCCGACTTCGTCCGAATATTCTCTGGTGATATCACTCATGCTCCAGAACCGATGCGCAAGGTTGGTTGGGCAAGTGGGTACGCACTATCTATCTTCGGCACCGAATACCTTCAGCAGTGTCCGTTCCGAACCGGAAACGGATACGGTGACGGTCGTGCAGTGTCTGTACTTGAAGCTGTTATTAACGGTCATCGCTGGGAAATGCAGCTAAAAGGTGGCGGCCAGACGCCATATTGCCGTGGCGCGGATGGTCGTGCAGTCCTACGTTCGAGTATTAGGGAGTTCTTGGCACAAGAGCACATGCATGCGCTCGGAGTGCCAACGTCACGGTCTCTGAGTTTGTACGTGTCAAAAACGGAAAAGGTCAAGCGGCCATGGTACTCGGAGGGTGCGCGTTCTAAGGACCCTGACATACTTATATCGGAGGCCGTGGCTATCTCTACTCGTGTCGCACCGTCGTTTATTCGTGTCGGCCAGCTCGAACTCTTTGGTCGCCGTGCCCGCAAGAAAGAACACCAGACAGCGATGGATGAACTTGAAAAAATTGTGTTGCACCTGATCGATCGTGAGTACGATGATGTCATTGACAATAAACTACCCATAACCGAAAAATTACTGTTGCTCGCTCGCGAATTCAGCAGTCGCCTTGCGTCGCTTGTGGCCAACTGGATCCGCGTTGGCTACTGCCAAGGCAACTTCAACAGCGATAACTGCGCAGCCGGTGGTTTCACAATCGATTATGGTCCGTTTGGTTTCTGTGATGTATTTAATCCGCACTTCCAGTCATGGACGGGTGGAGGACAACATTACTCGTTTATGAAACAACCCGTGGCAGCGGAACACAACTTCCACATGTTTTGTAAGGCGTTGCGACCATTGCTGTTGTCAGATCAAGACTGTCTGGGACAACTTAACGAGATTCAAAGTGGCTTTTCGAAAGTGATGCAAACCCAAATGGAGAAGATGTGGGCTGCCAAACTTGGGCTTGGTACTTTTCATGACACGCTATTCAATGAACTCCAAGCGCTCATGGTTGAAACACCTGTCGATTACACTATTTTCTTCCGAGAGCTCTCGACGGTGCCTGACGATATTGGCCCGCTCAAAAAAAGTTTCTACAGAGACTCTATTTGTGAGACTAACACAACAGGAATAAACAAGCGCTGGTCAGAGTGGCTTACAAAATGGAAATCGCTCATTGGTAGCGAAACTATTGCTCTCCCCCTGTCACGTGATGCGTTATCTAAGCAGATGAAACTCGTCAACCCAAAATATAGTTTGAGAGAGTGGTTTGTTGTGCCGGCCTATCAACAAGCAACCGAAGGTGACTATGAACTAGTTCGAGAATTGCAGGAAGTCATGACACAACCATACGCCGAGCAATCGAATGACGTGGACGAAAAGTACTATAGGCTAAAGCCGTCTGAATTCTTTGCGGTGGGTGGGCTATCTTATTATAGCTGCTCGTCATGATGTTTCGAAGCCTACACAGCAACGCACCCGTGACAAGCGTGCAACCCCTCATAGAGTGCATAACAGCATCAAGAAGATTGCAATAATATCTCATTTTTCCAATGAGTTACCGATCAAATGAAGGCAGAGCTAACCGAAAGTTTAGCTCTGAAGCGCTGATGAACAACAATGAACGATTGATAGATAGCTGATAGATAGCTAATAAATAGCGGTTTAATAAAATTATGTTGATATGAATTTTCAAGGTAGTGGTATTCAGCCGTAAGCGACACATCTCCGGCGCGGTCTCACTGCCACTAATCATTGCTATCGTGATTTCAATATCGGTAATTGCACCACCAACCTTGAAGTTAACCGCGTCACCCATTAAGTTATTGGTCGCACCGTTGCCATCCGTGATCGAACCGGCAGTAGTAGT
>JBLHVH010000085.1:0-12819 GCA_047628385.1 Oleiphilaceae bacterium | reverse complement strand
AAATTGAACTGCACGACATCCTCAACGAATCCGGCACGCGTTGTTGGTAAGTCAAAACGCTTATTTTGAAAAATAAGTTCGCTCCCCGCCTCTGAACCAACCGAACGATAATAATCAGCACTCGCCTTTAAGGCATTATTTTTAGCCGCCGCAACATTAGCCATCGACAACGATAGACGCGCTTTAATCTGGTGAACCTTTGCGTAATCATCCTTTCCCGAACGAACACGCGCACTAATATTTTCAGCAATTTTTTGATGCGTTTGCAAATTTTCAATATTGAAATTAAAGACCTGATTACTTGCTGCAACATTCAAATGCGCTTCAATTGATTGCATCGCAACTTCACTAGCAAGTTGCTGCAAACTCAGCGCGATTGACTCTGATGACTCAAACTCACTTTCTCGCTGCCAATGAGTTTTAAAACCATCAAACAGCATTTGGCTCAAACTAATGGACGATTCCTTACGCGACAACTCACTTGAATCGTCACCATTTAAGGCACGTGTAGTAGTATTATTACTCCGCTCGTGCCCAATACCCAAGCCAACAGATAATTTAGGTGCAAAAGCAGACGCTACTTTTTTGAGCTGCTCACCTTGAGCCTGATACTCATTAAATTTAGCTTTAATTTGCGGGTGACTGTTAACCGTTAAACTCACGGTTTCACTTATTGAACGACCTTCTGCTAAACAATTTGGTGCGATGGTTATATGCAGTACCATCAAAAATAATGCTGTGCGTGCGATGATTCGCATTTCTATCCGACCCCTAAAAATAGTTTGGCGTAATATTGACCAAAGCCATTACGACCTCTTTTATTATAATATTTTATTTTTAATTATTTTCTAAACTCGTTACAGGCCTATTTTTCGGTGACCTGAACGTGATCTCTTTATTTCTAAGAACTTACATCTTAGAAATAAATACTAGAGTAATAATCGGCAACAGCCTAACACATCAGCCATTCATCGTGCCGCTAACTGCCGCTAAACTTCTGTTAAAGCAACTTGTTTCGCTTTCAGAATAGGTTTAAGAATGTAATTTAAGATTGTTTTCTTGCCGGTAAGAATATCAACTTGGGCAATCATTCCTGGAAATATAGGTAACAACTCACCTTGCTTCCCCAAGTCATTCGTTTTCGTTTTCACTCTCACCAGATAAAAACTTTCACCATTTTTATTCACAATTGAATCGGCACTAATATGAACAACCTCAGCCTCTAGCCCACCATAGACTGTAAAGTCATACGCAGTAAATTTTACCATTGCCAACTGCCCTGGGTATAGCCTTGCAATATCTGCCGGTTTAATTTTTGTTTCGATCAGCAAAGCATCTTCAATGGGAACAATACTAACAATATCCATCGCAGGCTGAACAACGCCGCCAATGGTATTCACCATCAATTGTTTAATTGTGCCATTTACTGGCGAACGAACTTGGGTTCGATTCACCCTATCCTCTAATGCATCACTTGAATGCGCTAGGCGAGATTGTTCAGTAAGCACGTCACTTAGCTCCTTCTGGGCCTCACTGCGAAAACCAATCATTAACTGGTCTCGCTTGTTAATTAATTCTAATATTTCAGCCTCGATCTGTGGTAGACGAAATTTACTTTCAGCCGCATCACCTGATGCTTTTAATACCATTTTTTCGACTCGAAGTAACTCTACTCTAGAGACAACACCTTCTTCATATAACGGCTTTAGTATATCTAACTCTGTTTGCGTTAGTGCCTGCTCATTTAAGGCTTGCTTGTAATTAAAATCAGCTCTGGCTAATGCTTGTTTTTTCTGATTTATCTGTTGATTAATAACATTCTGAGCACCCACAAGCTTGGCACGACGCCCATCAAATAAAAGCCGCTGCTCTTTAATTAGTTCTGACGCACTCTCTTTGAAAACAGAAGAATATTTAATTTTTGGAATAGCTGAAATTTCTGCACGCAAACGCACAGCCTCAACTTTTAGTGCAAGTATTTTATCACGGTTCTCCTGATAATTTGATTCAAACAAAGTGTCATCAATTTTAAGTAATACCTGCCCCTTTTTGACTACACTACCCTCTGAAACATGCAACTCTGAAACAATCCCGCCTTCTAGATTTTGGACAATTTGTAAGCGTTTAGAGGGAATAACCTTACCATCCCCCCTCACGAGTTCATCAACCTCAGCATAAGCAGACCAAACAACCATCGAGATCACAAACAAACACACACACCATAAAAGTAGGCGAGACCTGATTGAAGGCAACTGATAGCCGGCATAGGTTTGCTGAGTAAAGGAATACATAATTAAGACTGTCCCGTGAATGACTCTGGTGAGGCCGTTTTAATTAAGCCTCGTTTGAGTGCATCTAATACTTTATCTTTCGGCCCATCCGCAATCACCCGACCATCATCCATAACGACAATACGATCAACTAATGAAAGTAGTGAGGCACGATGCGTACTTATAATCATTGTTTTATGCTTAGAAAACGCGCGAATCTTTTCCATAACCAAGCTTTCAGTCTGATTATCCATCGCGCTCGTCAGCTCATCAAATAACAAGATTTGAGGGTCTCCCACAACGGCACGCGCAATGGCAACACTCTGCCTTTGCCCACCTGACAAACCTTTTCCATGCTCGCCTATCGGTAAATCAAAGCCCTTTGCATGGCCATTAACCAAACCACTTAAACCGGCAATTTCAGCCGCTTTAAGTAAAACATCGTTATCACTTAGAGGAGATTTCAATAAAATATTATCTTTCAATGTTCCTCGAAATAAAGTGACATCCTGTGGAACATAAGCAATAGAAGCTCTTAACTCCGCAGGATCTAGTTGATCAATATCAATGTGGTCTACTCTTATTTGCCCACTACTAGCCTTCGCCAAGCCTAACAAAAGCCGCATCAAAGTACTTTTACCGGAGCCAATTTTACCAATAAGCGCTATTTTTTCACCGACACCTACTTTTAAGCTAATATCTTTCAGAATTTCATGTTTTTGGTCATAAGAAAAACTCATATTCTGAATATCAATTTCACCCTCAATTTTAGTACGATTTAAATAATTCAGCCCTGGCCCCTGTTCAACCGGTAACTGCGTTAATTGATCTAGCGCGCCTAATGCGGTCTTTGCTTGATAATATTGCGCAGCTAAACTCGCCAATTGAGCCATCGGCCCCAAAGCTCGGCTACTCAATAATACACAGGCAATTAAAGCCCCCATACTCATCTGATGGTCACCAATTTGATACGTACCAATCAAAACAACGACCACGACCGTCAGCTGAATCACAAAACCTGACACCAGCGAAATCGAGTCTGCTAGGCGTCGAGCAGTCATGCCGGTTTTCGCCAAATAGACGATACACTCCTCCCAAAACCCTTGCTGCCGACCTTCTGCATTAAATGCTTTAAGTGTTTCAATACCACTTAAACTCTCAACTAAAACCGCATTTTTTTGTGCCGCTGCATGCTGCGATTTTTCTACAATAGATTTCAAGGGAAAGTGAATCAAGAAACCATATATCAACATCACAAAGCCAGCGACAAGCGGTGCAAGTGCAACCACACCCCCAACATAATAAATCACCAAGAGAATAAATATTGAAAAAGGCAAATCAACGAGCGCCGTTAATGTCGCCGCCGTAAAAAATTGCTTTATCGCATCAAAGTCTTTCAGCTTGCTTGCAAATTCACCCACTGATTCAGGAAAAACATCTGCACGTAGATTTAAAACGCGTTCAAATAATCGACTCGAAAGTTTCACGTCAAGTCGCTGACCAGACAGCTCAATAAAGTAGTGCCGCAAGAGCTTAATCACTAAATCAAAGATAAAAACTAGCGCAACCCCAGAAGCCAACACCCACAATGTTTCCGTTGCATTATTGGGTACAACACGGTCATAAACATTCATCACAAAAAGTGGACTAGCTAACGCGAATAAATTTAAAAAGACAGAGGCAAGTAAAACATCTCGATAGACCGAGCTCATTGAAAAAACTTCACGCGTTAACCAATAGGAAAATTTATTCTTTTTTGACGATGACTGCGCACTAGCAGCTATTTTTTCAAATGACTTAGCGGTATATGGCTTCGTTAACTTAATCGCCTCTCCAGTATACAACTGACTTAGCTCACTTTTTGTCAGCACTTTAGTGGAAGCCGGTTCCGTTGAAAATAACACAATATGGTATTGGTCATTTTCAAGCGAACAAGATTCTAGTACCGCCACAGGTGCGTCGGCATCTTTTAATAACACTATAACGGAGACGCTATCTTCCGAGAGTTCTTCTAGTCGAAACGTATGTTTTTCCAGCAGTAATCCTTTACGCTCAGCAGCACGCAAACAAACGTCAATATCAATTTGATTATGAGAGGTCTCCGCTAATGGAATACCCGCTAAAAAAGATGCTTTTGAGCTTTGGAGTCCGTTCATTTTTAAAGTAAATAAAAATGCGTCCAGAATCGGATGCGAGTCAGTCAAAAGTAATACTCTCCAAGTAAGTCAATGCTTTAATGATAGCAGTATTTACATATTTCGAGGTTATCATTGTGAAAGATCTGATGCTATGATCAAAGCAAACAAGACAGGAGATTAACACGTGTTAAAAAAATACATTAAACCAACTTTATTACTCTCACTTGTCGTGCTACTCAATACGACCAGCTCGCTCAATGCCAGTGAACAAACAACCGTCTACAAGGCCGTGTCAAAAGACGGCAGTATCTCATTCTCAGACGAGGCTGAAAGTGGCTCTGAAGCCATCCAAGTTAAACCTGTTACGATCATTCCTGCCATTGAGATCAAACAAAATAGAAATTTAAGTACTCAAAACAAACCCGCAGCAGAATACTACCAAAGCTTAAGCATTATCTCGCCAGCAAATGATACTGCCATCAATACCGGCAGTGGTAACGTACAAGTTGTTGTACAATCAAAACCACAACTTCGAAGGGGTGACTCATTTGTACTTGATTTAGATGGAGCGGCTATTTCAACACAGCGAGAAACAACATTTAACCTAAATGCCATTGATAGAGGCACACATACCCTATCAATAAGAATTATCAACCAGAACCAACAAACGCTAAAAATAGCGATTAGCACCATGACCATTCACCGACCAACCCGGCGAGCGCCCTGAACGCTCAACTAAACACGAACAACTACGCACCACTTTAAACACCTCAATAAACAAGACGCACAAAAATAGTGCGTCGATCATATATTCAATTATACTGACTCACTAAAACACGCTATTTAAATACGTTTTAGCAAGCTTGGTTTATTTCTTGCTTTACCCCTACTACTTCTTGCTTCTTTTATGAGCCTTGGTAACTACTTTATGCTTTCGAGTCTATTCCATACACGTATTTTAGAAAACCTGTCGACGGCGGTCTTTTTAATCAATCGCAAGCAAGAAATCATTTATACCAATCCGGCAGCGAGTATGCTCCTGCAAACAAGTCAAAAGAGAATACTCTCTAGTCAATTCATCCATTTATTTTTACAATTTGATCAAAAACTGGTTAATGAATTTTCTGCCATTGTCGATTCAGGCCACAGCTACACGCAACGTGAATGCCAATTTGTGCTTCAAAATGGACGAAGCTTGCTTGCAGATTGTTCAGTTGCTAGCAACACCATAGACGATGTAGATTACTTAATGGTTGAAATGCAATCAACCGACCGACTCATTCGTATTAGCCGTGAAGAACAATTACAAGAAAACCAAGAAACCGCTGAAATATTAATTCGTGGTTTAGCGCATGAAATTAAAAATCCTTTAGGCGGAATCCGAGGCGCGGCACAATTACTTGATGCTGAACTAACTGTAGATGACCATCATGACTATACGCGAGTCATCATGGATGAATCAGACCGCCTTCGAAACCTTGTTGATCGAATGTTAGGTTCGAATAAAGCGCTAAATAGAAACCATCTCAACATTCATGAAATTCTAGAGCGAGTTTGTTCTTTAATTCATGCTGAGTCTGGTGGTTCAATTATAATTAAAAAAGATTATGACCCAAGCATTCCAGACTTAAATGGCGATAAAGGCCAGTTAATTCAAGCATTTTTAAATATTGCCAAAAATGCATTGCAAGCCTTATCAAAACAAATTGAAAACAAAGCCGACGCCACTATTTCAATTCGGACTCGAACACTGCGTCAATTTACCATTGGTCATTACCGCCACAGGCTTGTGGCTAAAATTGAAATTATTGATAACGGCCCTGGTATCTCAAAGGATTTTATTCAGAATATTTTTTATCCTATGATCAGTGGCCGAGCAGATGGCACAGGGCTTGGCCTATCGATCACACAAAGCATCTTTACAAAACACAATGGTTTGGTTGAATGTGAAAGCAAACCAGGCGCAACAAATTTTATTGTTTATTTACCCTTGGAGTTAAAACATGAGTGCTAATCCGCTAGTCTGGATCATTGACGACGACCGTTCGATTAGGTGGGTACTTGAAAAAGCCTTAGGAAAAGAAGCTTTTGACATTCGCTCATTTGAAAATGCCGAAGGCGTTATGGCGCAATTAGAACAACAAATTCCTGACGCGATACTCAGCGATATTCGAATGCCAGGCATTGATGGCCTAGAGCTACTTAAGAAAATTCAAGCGCAATACCCTCAAATTCCTGTCATTATCATGACCGCTCACTCTGACCTAGATAGTGCTGTCACATCTTATCAAGGTGGTGCTTTCGACTATCTACCAAAGCCATTTGATTTAAATGAAGCGGTGTCACTGACTCGAAGAGCGATTGCACACTCACAAGAACAAAAAGCCCGTAACGAACCCAGTACCGAAAACATCGTAGCTGAAAGTACCGAAATAATCGGTAAAGCACCTGCAATGCAAGAGGTGTTTCGCGCGATAGGCCGTTTATCTCAATCTCATATCACGGTTTTGATTAACGGGCAGTCTGGTACGGGTAAAGAGCTCGTTGCCAAGGCTTTACACCAACATAGTCCACGTGCTCAGCAATCTTTTATTGCCTTAAATATGGCAGCCATACCTGCTGACCTCATTGAGTCTGAATTATTTGGCCATGAAAAAGGAGCTTTTACTGGAGCCGCTGGGCAGCGAACAGGACGCTTTGAACAAGCGAATGGCGGCACATTATTTTTAGATGAAATAGGTGATATGCCTGCGGACACCCAAACGCGTTTGTTACGAGTATTGGCTGATGGTGAATTTTACCGCGTTGGCGGCACAATCCCAGTAAACGTTGATGTTCGAATTATCGCAGCAACGCACCAAAATCTAGAAAAGCTGGTTGGGTCGGGTGCATTTAGAGAAGACTTATTTCACCGTTTGAATGTTATTCGTATTCACCTGCCAAAACTATGTGACCGCAGCGAAGATATCCCTAAGCTTGCACATTATTTTTTACAAGAAGCTGCGGAAGAACTCTCTGTCGAAACGAAACAACTTCGTACCGAAACCGAAGATTACCTTAGTACAATGCCTTGGCCAGGAAACGTACGACAACTTGAAAATACCTGCCGCTGGTTAACGGTTATGGCAAGTGGTCGTGAAGTCCATATCACTGACTTACCACCCGAACTATTGGATGCTGATACCGCAACGCCAACAGGTAGCACGTGGCAAGAAGCGCTCAAAAAATGGGTGGATCAAGAACTCAAAAAAGGAAAGAGTAGTGTATTAGACACAGCCGTACCTGAATTTGAACGCATTATGATTGATTCAGCCCTAAGTCATACCGGTGGCCGTCGGCGTGATGCCTCAATACTACTAGGCTGGGGACGAAATACCTTAACGCGTAAAATTAAAGAACTCGACATGACTTTTGATGAGATCGATGAAGAGTAAGCTCTTGATGTATTAGGCTGAGCACTTCGTTCAGCCACAAGACAGCAAACCAAACCCCAGTGATAACACTATTCTACCACCGAGAAGGGCAGAGGTACTTCGCACTGCACCGAGAAGGGATTAAAACCTTTAGATGTAGACCCAAACAATGCTAAACGGTCTATTTTGTTGCTCCGTTTGTGCGCAAGCACCTATAAAACATGCACTAAACGTTAGGACGAGCGCTATTCCTGACACTTTATTGTTTTGAACCACTCTCTCCGCGAAGCGCAGTACTTAAGTCTCTTCTCGGTGGTAAGTTTATTTTGGCCTAGTCGCTTAGTTTTATCACGAACCCGTATCACTGAACTTCACGCCAGTAGATAATTCGATCATGCCCTCGATATTGCCCAAACATGGCAGTGGTCGATGGTGGGTTCTGTAAGCTTCCAGCTACATTACCATTCCAATTATATTGCAACCAAGGGAAAGTGAGTAAATCGATATTCACGTCTATCTCACCAAAATTTCCTGATCCTGGCGCCGTGAATAGGAAGCCGGCATTGCCCCCAGAAAGCGGTGAAGCATAACTAAAGTCTGACGTTCCCGTACCTGTACCGACAGGTATCGTTTCATGATTATCTGCGCCTGTTGTCCCAGCTGGCGTCATGCTGATCGTTGAAGATAGATTGGTACAATTATCGGCGGTATTCAATACATACTGCCCAGAAGCATTCAAGAATTCCGCATAAGCATTCATCGCCAGATTTTCTGTTTCCGGGCCGAAGGCATTTTGCATTACAAAGCGACCATACAGGTTACTATCATTAGCGCTACCGTTTGGAGCCAAGGGTACAACGGCTGGAATTAGCGAAGAATTTGCAGCGCCATCTAAATCCTGAAAGTTATTAATCGCGACGCTTAGAGTAGAGTCAAACGGTCCTATTTCTGCATTCGCATTTTTTGTATAGCGGTATAAGTCAGCCTCATCAAATAAGTAATTCATCACACCAGCGCTAAGAACAGACATACTCTCACCCGCACCGGCTAACAAGCTGGTTTCTACCGCCAAGGTTGGACCACTGGGTCCCGGTAGTGTATCCGAGTTAGGAAACACTCTGCTTATATTGCTAGTCCCAAGCTTTATAAAATCGGCATGAGTATAGTTGACAGTGGTGCCACCTAAACCAATGCTATTCTTCGCGGTAATGGTTAAGTTTGGCACATCATCATAAGTAAAATACTGACCAATATAAGTAAAATCCGGTTCCGTGACAGCTAAATTAACACATGACGCTGCAAAGCGTCCTACATCGACCGTCACATCAAAATGATCAGGATAAAAACGTCCAATATTGGGACGCGCCCCATCGATAGCCAAGCCTCCCCCTAAATAATTACTATGCAGCGCATTCAGTGAAATAATACCCACCTCACTCCAGGTTAAATTTTCAAATAAGCGTTCACCTAAGGTACTGCTATTATTAAAGGCAGTGGAAGGGTTCGCCCAGCCAGTTAAAGCACCACTGCTTGTACCTAAACCTGTAGGCGCTTGTAGATCAAAATCTAGAACTAGATCAATCACATTATGACGCCCAAAATTTGGCGTTAAGGCATTATTAGCTAGATCATTATTTACATTTTCATCATCGCCCTTTTCATAAACTACAGGGCGAAGTGTCACATCGAAGTCTGCACCCGCCACTCGAAAATCATCACCTAAACCACTTGTTGCAGTGGGTTCATTTTCTACCACAAAATGAAAGGCAAATGGGGTCACCACAAATGCATTACTCTGCCCTAATAGCTCAAACGCCGGTTCAGGTGAATTAGCAGCTACCGATTTTTTGGCATGTAATGTTATTTGTCCTGCATCAAAATAATTCATGTAAAAAGGCGCTTCACCAGAAGCATTAAACTCCATATCCACATCGATATATCCAAGACTCGTACCATCATCATTTCTACTGATCGTTGTCGTCTCATCACCAGCCAGAATTTCACTCGTTATCGATAGCAAGTTACTTGTGGTACACGTGTCTGGATTATTACATTCATAGGCGAGTTCAACAGCGGTCGTTCCCAGCAATGCAGCCTCACAGGCCCCAGTATCCGTATTAGTTCGTACAGCCCGCAACGCTAAACTTTGGTTGCCCGGCGTAACATTAGAAGGTTTACCCGAAATTTGAGTACCGATCGCCGTATCATCAGTGTTCGCTAAATCAGCATAAAATCGAAATAAGGTATCTAAAAACTCAAACGGCTCATCTTCATCTCCTCCATCATCTAAATCACTTGCGGTGCCGTCTGTCACATCGATATCAATATTCGCTAACGCAACGCTTTGATTTAGATGGAAATTCACGAATGAAGTGTCCGCAAGCATCGTCACGGGTGAGCTAATAATACTGTCAACGGCTGGTGTCGTGGTCACGGTTAAAACCGTATCACTCGAAACAGGAAACTCGGCGTGAGAGGCGTCGTGAGCGGTAACGGTAATTTGGGCGCCTTCACAGGTTACGCCTTGTGAACTATGTGAAATTTTGTAATGATCAGGTGAACCATAAGGCGCTATAGGTAATGCTGCGCATACCTCAAACTCACCTATTTCATGAATATTTGTTGATCCTCCCGTTGACCCTGTAAAAGAGACGATCCAGTTGGTTGGCACCGCTGCTTGAGATGGGTTAATAGTATAAATATCAAACTGAGGAATAAGTTCAACAAAGCCTGATCCTGTATCCCGATCAACGGTAACATAAGCCTCTAATCCTCCCATGGTATGGTCAATTGAAACTCTATAACGGTGACCTGGGTTTGCAGTACTCCCACTTTCATCTATTCCAGGAGAAAGTGTGCCGGTGCTTGTTAAATAAGGGTAACCAGTGGTGCCACTTCCGGAGCCCCTTAGCGCAACACTGTCTTTTTCAAAACCGGAACCACCCGACTTACCTTCATTGGAGTTAGCAAAGTTACCGTATTCATCAATCCCAATACCTAACCAACCACCCGCAAATCCAGGCGTTCCACCGGAACGTTGCGCATAACCTAATGCGCCGCCATAACTTCCAGGAACAGGTGGTATAGCAGCATCAGAAAAAGTGACCGCAATCCCATCGGCCCCTGAGCCGCCATAACCGTAATAATCAAACTCAATTTCAATTTTATTTCCCGCGCCCGGAAATTGGTTTAGCAAGGTTGCGACCGTTGCGACTTGACCAGAATTGTCCGTTAAACGAAGCCTGCCATTGTCCACAATTCTCGGCGTACCAAATGAGCCATTACTACTAGAAGCAGACCAAGATGAACTGAGCCCACCCGGCCCTGAAAACTGATCCGTTATGCAGTTTAAATTACATGACAAACTAAAAGAAGAAGTTGATCCTGCAGGTATTATATCGCCGCTAACGGCTTGAACATTATTTACCGTTACGGTGTATTCGGTCAGATCATTCAATGTAGTTGCTAATAATAGCGTGACTGTATTCGAAGGCCCTCTAATTGCTGAATTTATACTAATATCAACGCCCGAAGGGTTGGTTAATTGGTAATTACTTACAGTTTCCGCTGAGGTTTGCTCAACATCAGTATTAAACGTCATTGTGACCTCTTGAAGCACTAAACAAGATCCACTTATATTTTGTAACACTAACGGTACTGAAGCCGAAATCTTTGTCGAAAAATAATTAATGTTATCGCCATTACTATCGGATGACCAAATCCATTCTGCACTCGAATCTACGCCCGACCGAGTGCCCCATGGGCTAACCCCATTCAAGCCATAGCCACTGGCCGCTTGATAGTTATTCCAGCCTGACGTACTCACAGACCAGTTACTTGTATTGGTATTGAGCGTTGTTAAACCATTCGAAAAAACGTGGTCAGTACCCGTTAACTCAAAATCACCTAAAAATCCGGCGACACCGCCCACATCTGTTGCATAAATATGTAAATAGTAGTCCTGCCCAACCGTCAGTGAAGTCGCTATATCTACCGTTGTTGGCCAGTTATTACCTGATCCTATTAATGTACCTTGAACGGAGTCATCTGTAGAAATATAAGCTATAAATGTATTATCAACATTCAAACTTCCTGTTAAAGATGTACCACTACTCCCAAGTGTATAATCAACAACTAATAATGGGGCCGCGCCTGATTCACCATTATGAGACTCTGCTGTCCGCTGGCATGAGCTTGTTGAACAACCTGACCCAGGTTCAATGATAATGACAAGATTATTATTAGCGACCCAACCCCCACGATCGACAATTTCTTGAATGATCGAACTGATATCCGGCGTTTGGTGAAGTTCATTAACACTATTCCATGCGGAAGGAACCCAATTCATGGAAGCTGAGGTTTTTGTTCTATCGTCACTAATATTATTGTCGTTATTTTCAAACTGATTAGGACTGTCGTCGTCTTCACCGAATATAACAAGACTGGTCGTTCCACTATCAGTTTCATCTGTTTCGAATTCAATATATGCCGAATTAATCGTAGCCCCTTGCGGAATATCAACACCTCTAAAGCGCATTCCAACAATTTGTTGATTGTTTCCATCAAAGCCTAATTCAAGGTCTGTGCTACTTCGTGACATATCACCGTTACTAACACGCTCTTCTGCATCATCATTATTTGCACTCACTCTAACTTGCTCAGTTACGCCAGAGGCAAACGGTGAGAATATGGATAGGACCCACAACAGGCAAACAATCAAATAGCTTGAATCTTGACGTTGTACTTTCATTAGTTATGCGCCCTCACTTCAACTGACCGTTGTGCTTGTTCAAACCCGGTACCGCAGGTTGCTTCACTTTTAAAGGTAAAGTAAGTAATACCTAAAACCTCAGTATCAGAACAACTTAAAGTAGCCGTGCAATTAGTTAAACCTGCATTAGCATTCACCGCATTAAAATCAAGATCTCCATTAATATTAATACACGTTTCCTCGCCTACAAACACACGATTCAAGGCAATTTGCGCCCCGCTTTCAGC
>JBLHVH010000084.1:0-12980 GCA_047628385.1 Oleiphilaceae bacterium | reverse complement strand
GTGCTTTCTTTATTAGTGGTTGCTTTATTAGTGCTTATCTCGCCACTACCTTCTTTGGCGTTCGATATCTCAGTGACGACGTTAACCCGATATTCCGTGCCTCTGACCGATGCCACAGCAGAAGGGGTAATAGTGCGAAATTGGCTTCTAGGTTTCCGTTTAATAACACGTGTTTTAACGGTGCCACGTTTTAAGCGAACCGTGCTATCGACCATGCCATTTAATTCGAAGCTAGAGAGCGTGTCGAGTTCAAGGTGTGATCCAGGCTCCAGGCTCATGCTGCTGCCATCGGCAAAAACAATGGTCACAGTACCTTGTTCTGTTATGAGTTGAGAGCCAATAGGTAACTTTACACCTTTCTTAGCAATGGTTTCTACTTCACCCAAATGTTGGTATGTGACGTCACCTTGAGTAAATACAATAATGGCAGAGGCCGCAGGGACTTTTAACCAAGTGGCAGGCATTCGTATACGTGTGCCTGGGGGAATGCTGCGGTTACGGTCTATGTTGTTTAAGGGCCCCAGTTTTTGCCAACAACCGGGTTCTTTCGCATATTGTTGGCAAATACTCCAGAGTGTATCGCCGGGTCTGATCGAATATAACCAGTCTGCAGCACTCACAGGTTTTACCCATACAATACATAGCAGTATGGAAAATAAAATTGTTTTTGTCTGTGTGCTTAATTGCTTAACCATCGTTGAAACCTTCGTGTATATCAGAGACGCTATCGTTGAATATATTGGGCCTTAGCGCCTAAACTGGAATTTTCTCAAGGCGATAACCATGCTGAAAAATTGTGGTAATGCGATAGCCCATGTCGGGGCTTATTTTCAGGCTGCGCCGAACGCGACTCACATGCATATCGACAGTACGGGTGTTAATGTCAGCATCTACCGCCCAAACACGCTTTAATAAATACTCTCGTGATAGTACTTGGCCCTCATTTTTAAACAGTTCTAGCGCGATACCAAAATCCTTTTGTGTGACTTTGACTGGTTGACCTGCGACGCGAATTTCTTTTTTTAGTGTATCAATTTCGATATTTCCTAAGGTGATAATATCATCAGGGCTCACAATACCGGCTCTACGACGTGCCGATTCAAGTCGGGCGAGTAGCTCCGCTCTGCGTAATGGTTTAATTAAATAGTCGTCTGCACCACTGTTTAAGGCATTTACAATATCTTCTTCACTGTCACGTTGTGTCGCAAAAAATACCGGTAAATTTTGCTTTTGAACAATTCTTAATTGGCGCAGTACTTCAATACCTGATTGTTCTGGCAGCTCCCAATCTAATATTGCTAAATCAAAAATGTCTGTTTTAAACGCTTTTAGAAAAGACCGGCCATCAGCGTGATGAGTCACGGTATAACCGGCTTCCTTCAACCAGTTCGATACTAGTTCAGCCTGCTGAGGGTCATCTTCGAGTAGTGCTATTTTCATCGTGCATCCTTATTTTTTGTGTGCATTCCAGCGTTTGGCTGCAGTAAACATAATGCCTATTGTTCCCTGAATACAGAATTTTTTCATGTCTTTAGTGGTGGAATTTTACGTGATTTTACACGCATCAAAAAAAATATTTGTTATTTTATCTCTAAGTTGTTTCGAACACGTAGCATAATTTTTTATCAGGAGTCTATGAGGCATGGTGGCATTTCACCTTCATCACTTGAGCGTCGCAGAAAATTTGTCAGCGCGTTTGATGAAACATCAATTCGCAAGCGACACACAAAATTGGCAAGCGTGCTACGACATTTCCGTATGGTTGCGATGTATGCCACAGCTAGAGGGCTATCTTAGTCTAGAGTTGTGCTTTCGAGACGACGCTGGTCAACATAAAGTATTGGTTGAGCGTTGTCAGGATACCAAAAAAAACAATCACCTGCTTACCGGGCAATGTGAACTTAACGTCACGGGTAAAATTAGTCATGCTGAACTGACGGTTACCACGTCAGAAATGCATATGTTTAGCTTCGTCGAAAGTGAAATCAGGCTGTTACTAAATTGTCCTGTTAGCCTTTAGATTTAACTAGAATACCAATGATAATAGCCTTAAAATGAATATTCCTACTTGTAAAACCATGTAAAGGAAAAGGCTTAGGTAAAGATTTGTGGTGAAATTTTACATAAACTTACATCTAAGCTAATAAATACAGTAGGAACCCTCCCCATGAAACTTAAAGCTAAGCGCAAAGTGCAACAAGCCGATCAGACTTTATCAGTTAAAAAGCTAACGACACCGCTTGGTTGTAAGTGGGAGATGTCCGCGCAAGACGCATTACGAGTGGACTATAAAACTAAAAAACTAAAACTATAATTCAATTCAAATAAATTACAGAGTATAACTTTCATGAAAAAAGCAATCTTACTAGCGTGTATAAGCAGCACTCTTAGCACCGGACTTATCGCAGATGAATCTTCTGATTTTGAAGCCTTTCTTGGTGCTGGCCAATATCATTTTGATGATGAGCGTAATCTAGACAATGCAACGAGCTTTGAAGTTGGGGCAGAATTGCCGATGACTGAGGCATTATCCTTAGAAGCATGGTTTACAGGTTTCGAAGCTGACCTTGACAACGGCTCAGGTGAGTTAGATGGCACGCGTATCAATTTAGGTGGACTCTATCATTTATCCAATTCAAGTCTTCGTCCATTTATGGCTTTAGGCCTAGCGCACCAAGAACTTAAAGATAATTCAGATGATACGCATACCGAAGCCTTAGCGTATGCCGGTTTAGGGCTTAAGAAGTATTTTGATAACAATATCGTTTTGCGTGGCGAATTATTAGGCTTAAAAAGCTTCGACCATGAATTTACAGATTTAGGCGCTCGAATAGCGATTGGGTATGCGTTTGGACGAAGCACGACTAAGTCTGTCTCGATGGCTGAATCGGCACCCGTTACACAAGTCGTTCAACAAGCGGCTGAACCAATGTCAATGAGTGAGCCTGTTACAAAGCCTATCGAACAAGAAGTGGCTAAACCAATGGTTGTAATAGCGCCAATTGATACCGATAAAGATGGCGTAATTGATAGTCTTGATAAATGCGAAGGCACTGATAAAGCGTTTAAAGTTGATGAAGCAGGTTGTCCGGTCATGCTAACCGAAAACGTTGCGATTCAGATGAACGTAAAATTCCCATCAAATAGTTCGGTTCTCTCAAAAGAAAACTTCTCTGAAATACAAAAAGTTGCTGATTTCATGAAGCAATTTGACCAAACGTCGGTCACCGTTGAAGGTTATTCTGATGACAGAGGCCAAGCAGCATACAATAAGGCCTTGTCACAAAGACGAGCAGATGCGGTTCGAATGACGCTTATCAATGAATTTAAACTAGATGCTAAGCGCGTCAACGCAATGGGATTCGGAGAAGATAGCCCAATCGCGGATAACAATACCGCTGCTGGCAGAGCTGAAAACAGACGAGTTATCGGTGTTGTAAAATCTACGATCAAAAAAGCAGCGACAAAGTAAGCACTATCTCACTGTCTGTTGGCGCTACATGGCTGTAGCGCTTCAGCAGGCAAAATAACTCAGACTATTTTATAAAAAAGGATACAAATCATGGAAAATCTAGATAAAACAAACGATCAAATGCAAGAACTATTACAAACGTTCTATACCATGTGCGTCACTCATGGGCCAAAAGTAATACTCGCATTAGTGACACTAGTCGTTGGCCTTTGGCTCATCAAGAAGTTCACTAACAGCCTTAACAAAAACCTAACGTCAAAAGGCGATGCAACACTAGGCGGGTTCGTTTCTAGTGTTTTATCGATGATCTTTAAAGGCGTTTTATTACTGTCAGTCGCTGGCATGGTGGGGATTGAAACCACATCATTTATTGCCGTATTAGGTGCTGCAGGTTTAGCAATTGGTTTAGCACTTCAAGGAAGCTTAGCCAACTTTGCAGGTGGGGTAGTAATTCTATTGTTCAAGCCTTTCAAAATCGGTGACCTTATCGACGCTCAAGGCTATATCGGAACAGTTTCCGATATCCAGATCTTCAATACTATCTTAAGAACAGCAGATAACCGCGTTGTTATTATTCCAAATGGTGCGCTATCAAGCTCTAGCATGGTTAATATCAATCAAGAGTCTACGCGTCGCGTCGATTTAGTCTTTGGTATTGGCTATGGCGATAGCATCGACGATGCAAAAGCTATTTTAGAGTCACTTGCTGTAAACGATACACGTGTACTTAAAGATCCTGCTGCTGTCATTGTGGTCGCAGAATTAGCGGATAGTTCGGTTAATTTTAAAGTTCGATTATGGGTAAATACGGCCGATTATTGGGGTGTATATTTTGGTATGCACGAAAGCGTGAAAAAAGAATTCGATGCGAAGGGTATTTCAATTCCTTTTCCTCAGCAAGACGTTCACATGCACCAAGTGTCATAATTTTTAAAAAGAGTTGTTGTCTTGGCGGCAAAAAGCATTTGCCGCCATGTTCTATATAAAGGAAATAAAAGGGAAAATTAAGAATGAATAAAACGAAATTTACTGCTTCAACATGTTTGCTTGCTTTAGCGTCAAGCATGCCTTTACTTGCAGAGGAAGTCGCAAGCGAAGAAACAGACGAGCGAAACTGGAAAGCCGCAGTGGAGTTAGGGTTTGTTCAAACGAGCGGTAACTCAGAAACAGAAAATCTTAATGTAAAAGTAGATGCGTCTACCGCTTATCATTCGTGGGAGCACAAATTGCATCTAGAGACGCTAAATAGTTCATCCAATGATGTACGTTCTGCTGAAAAATATTTAGCTGAAGGGCAATCAGACTATTTCATCAATGAACGTACCTATGGATTAGGTGTTGTGACTTGGGAAAAAGATAAGTTTGATGGCTTCGATTATCAGGCTTCTATCGCACTGGGTATGGGTTATAAAGTAATTCAAGACGCTGACATGCAATTAAGTGTTGAATTAGCACCAGGTTATCGTGTTAGCGAGTTTGAATCGGGAAATAATGAAGAAGATGGGATTATCCGTGCCGCAGAAGCCTTCAGCTGGAAGCTTACGGAGAATTCTACCTTGGATCAGACCTTTAGCACCGAAGTCGGTGATAGCAATACGGTAACACGATTTGGTGTAGCAATTACGAGTCAAGTAGCCGGTGACCTGTCGATGAAAGTCGGTTATTACCTTAAACATAACTCTGACGTAGCGGATGGTATAGATAAGACCGACCGTGAAACGTCTGTTACTTTAGTTTATAAGATCTAAACGGTTTATAAGTCTCGTTTAAGTGCGCTGGTGCTGTAAATTAACCGGCGTGCTAACTTTCAAATAGACATTCGAATCTCTACCTCCCCCCATCTAAATCCTTAGCTATCGCCATCTTAAGCGCTAGGTTTTCGACTTAACGCCTGTACTCCGAAGAAAGTCGCGTTTATGATACTGCTATATGCGCATTATTTGACAGTGAAATAGCGCCATCAGCTATTCCACTTTTGCCAGAAAGTGACCTATAGTAATTGTATTAATGAGTGTATAAAAATCGGCTAGCATCGAGTTGACATGGATTGAACGCGTTTACGAGAAAACACTTATATGAAATTCTTCCCTTTTTTTTCACGTTTACCTGCCGTGCTAACTTATCTATTTGGCTTGTTTGCGATTATCGCGGGGCTCTATGCATTGGTGGTAGGGCTGCGCTTAGTGCCGCCGGAGCAGTTGAGTATCGCGGCAGGCGCTAAGGGAAGTGCTTATTATCAGTTCGCACAACAGTATCAAACAATGCTGGCAGAAGATGATATTCAGTTAGAAATTATTGAAACAGCAGGCTCAAAAGATAATAGTGAGCTGATGGACGACTCATATAGTGGCGTCGATATCGCCATTATTCAGGGCGGTATTGCGACCAAAAACGTCAACCTTAATGCGCTCGCCGCGATATTTCCTGAGCCCGTACTCATTTTTGCTCGGGTAGACGCGAAGCTTGAAGGTAATCCTTTTACCTGGGCTGGAAAGCGAGTCGCGCTGGGGGCCGAAGGCAGTGGCACGAGAGCAGTGGTTAAACAGTTAGAGGCGCTGACTCATGCTCCCATACTGTCGACTCAGGTAACTAATCCCTATAACTTGATGGGCGGTAAAGCAGCGGCGAATGCTTTGCTTGAAGGAAGGTTAGATCTCGCCTTTTTCGTAGCTCCCTTAACCGCGTCATACCTTCAAGCCTTGTTAGATTCGCCATCGATTGAATTGTTGCCCATCGATCATAGTCGAGCCTTGGCAAGCCAGATCCAAGAAGCGCATCATGTTGACTTATTAAGCGGTGCGTTGCGTTATCAGCCTTCTTACCCTGTCGAACCGGTGCCCTTGGTGACCATGGTAGCAAAGTTAGTTGCGAGAGATGATTTGCATCCTGCTTTAGTGAATCGTTTAATGCATGCGGTGAAAGAAATTCACGGCAAGCGCGTAACATTAGTGATGTCTGAACCGTTTCCCAATACCAGCTTGCTAGACATGCCCGCAGACGTCTATGCATCGAAATTGTTGAGAGAAGGCTTCAACCCGATGGAAAAAATGCTGCCTTATTGGATTGTTGCGCAAATTAACCGCTTTGCACTGCTGCTCTTACCGATTATTTTTCTTATGTTGCCGCTCTTTAAAATATTGCCTGCCCTGCTCGCATGGCGAATGCAGTCGCGCGTGTATCGCTATTATGATCGACTGCACGAAATTGATATGTTGTTATCGGTCAGTAACGCGTCTGAAAAGGATGACAATGACCGGAAAAAACTGACGCTAGAATTAAACGACATCGAAGCCAGTCTGCGTTCCGAATCGCTACCGCTCAAGTATCGTGAAAGTGCCTACACAGTGGTGCAGCACTTAAACTTAGTGCGCAGCCGTCTTTGAGTTTAAATGCTTTATTTTGGGTCGAAGTGCGACATATTGCTTTAATATAGAGCATGCTGACTTTTCGTCTCGAAACTGTCGACTCAATCTCATTTGAGATATACTAGCGTCATGAATATGAGTCAAAAATAGCGCCTAGCGAAAAATCATTCAATAGCGGTTCAGGACAGATAGATGAGTGAAGATAAGCAGATCCCGGTAGTACAAATTGAAAGCGGCCATAAATTTGTGAAGCCTAGCGGCATTACCGCGATTAAAAATGGCATTAAAGGCTCAGGTCAAAGTAAAAGCGCCATTCAGCGTAAACCGCCATGGTTACGCATTAAAGCGCAGAGCAGCCCGCTATATAGTGAAGTCAAAAAAACCGTCAAAGAGCATCGTTTAGCAACCGTATGTGAAGAAGCCATGTGCCCAAATATTGGTGAATGTTGGAGCTCAGGTACCGCGACCATTATGTTGATGGGCGATGTTTGTACCCGTGCGTGTAAGTTTTGTGCCGTTGATACCGGTAACCCTAAAGGCTGGCTAGACTTAGAAGAACCTGCCAATACCGCTAAATCCGTTAAGCTCATGGGCCTTAAATATTTGGTATTAACCTCAGTGAACCGTGATGACTTACCTGACGGCGGTGCGCAACACTACGCCGATGTCGTCGCAAAGGTTAAATTAGAAAACCCGGGTATTGATGTTGAAGCGCTAACGCCTGACTTTTTGGGCATATTGGATAGTATCGAGACAGTGGTCAATAGTGGTATTGCCGTATTCGCGCAAAATGTCGAAACGGTTAGGCGCTTAACGCACCCAGTGCGTGATCCTCGCGCAAGCTACGAACAAACCTTAAATGTGTTAGCACACGCAAAAGTACATAACCCCAAGGTGCTCACTAAAACTAGTCTGATGCTCGGTTTAGGTGAAACAGAGACAGAAATTCTGCAAACCATGGACGACTTACGTGCCAATAATGTCGATGTTTTAACGATGGGGCAGTATTTACAACCCACCTTAAACCACTTAGCCGTAGAGCGGTATGTCACCCCTGAAGAGTTTGATAAATATCGCCAATGGGGCTTAGATAAAGGCTTTTTTGAAGTCGTATCGGGTGCCTTGGTGCGTTCTAGTTATCGTGCAGAGCAAGTACTTCAAAAGAATAATGTTGGCTTGTAATAATGGTTGTGTGCTTGGCTCAAAAAATAAATCACTGTTTCGATTCAACATGACCCAATAGTGGCATTACCATTGCTTATAAAATTCAAATCACCTCTTATTCTTTCTCAAAACTAACGCTAATTGGCACGTATTACTATGCAACGACTTGTAGTTATTGGTAACGGTATGGCGGGTATGAAAGCAGTTGAAGAACTGATCTCTGCTGCACCCGATAAATATTCGATCACCGTCTTTGGTGCAGAACCTTACGGCAACTATAACCGCATCATGTTATCGCCCGTTTTGTGCGGCGAAAAATCAATTAAAGACATCATGATCAATGATCGCCAATGGTACACCGATAACAACATTGCGTTGCATGCCGGCCATGAAAAAGAAATCGTAGAGATCAATCGTGCCAGAAAAATAGTGATCGCAAAAGATGGCACCCAAGTACCTTACGACCGTTTACTTATCTCGACCGGCTCTAACCCCTTTATTCTAGCCATACCCGGGCATGAGCTAGAAGGCGTGATTGCCTTTCGAGATGTGTATGACGTTAATAAAATGCTTAGCTACAGTGAACATAAAAATTATGCCGTGGTGTTAGGCGGTGGTCTGCTTGGTTTGGAAGCGGCCAACGGTTTGGTACAACGCGGCATGCATGTCACGGTTATTCATAGCAATAAAGTGTTACTCAATCGGCAGTTAGATAACACCGCTGGGCACTTATTGAAACTTGAGCTAGAAAAACGGGGCGTACATTTTAAGTTGCCGGCTAAAACTCAAACGCTAGTCGATAACGGCGCGGGTCATGTTAAATCCGTGACCTTTGAAGATGGGTCGGAGCTGCCTTGTGATTTATTTGTGATGGCCATTGGTGTTCGGCCCAACATCGCTTTAGCCAAGCGTGCAGGCATTCACTGCGACAAAGGTATTGTGGTGAGTGACACTTTACAAACCTATGACCCGGCTATTTATGCCGTCGGTGAATGTATTCAACATCGTAACGACACGTTTGGTTTAGTCGCGCCTTTATTTGAACAAGCGAAGGTCTGTGCGAATCATTTAAGTGGCCATGGCATGGCTGAATTTAAAACCTTACCCAGTGCCACCAAACTTAAAGTAACCGGTATTAATTTGTTTTCACTCGGCAATTTTAATGGCGATGAAAGCTGTGACATTATTCGCTTTAGTGACCCCTCCGCCGGTATATATAAAAAGCTAGTGATTAAAAATCAACAGATTATTGGTGTGGTTCTATATGGTGCAACGGCCGATGGCGCTTGGTACCAAAGTCTCTTGGAGCAACGTATCAATATAGAAGTAATGCGTGAGTATTTAATTTTTGGCCAAGCCTATTTTCAGTCAGATCTAGAGAGCCAGCAAACACTAACAACGCAGAACGACCAAGCAGACCTAGTGGGAGAGCAATAGCATGTCAGTTTCTGTTGAAAAAAATGAACAAGCAAGCGATCACAGCAAGCTAATCGCCAAAACCATTAAAACAACCTGCCCGTATTGTGGGGTTGGCTGCGGTATCGTGGCCGAGGTGAACGCTGAAACGGCTCAAGTGACCGTTAAAGGTGATACGACACACCCCTCTAACTTAGGGCGTTTGTGTTCAAAAGGCTCATCGTTAGGTGAAACACTCGACCTATCGAGTCGTTTATTATTCCCTCAAATTGAGGGTAAACAAACTGACTGGGAAACCGCGCTTACCACCGTGGCCGAAAAATTCAGTCAAGTGATTCAAGAACACGGGCCAGAGGCTGTCGCTTTTTATGGCTCCGGTCAGTTATTAACCGAAGACTATTACGTTGCCAATAAACTGATGAAAGGCTTTATTGGTAGCGCAAACATCGACACCAATAGTCGCCTTTGTATGGCATCTACCGTTGCGGGGCATAAGCGAACACTTGGCTCTGATATTGTACCGGCCTGTTATGACGATTTTGACCATGCAGAGCTGATAATACTAATCGGCTCGAATACCGCTTGGTGCCACCCTGTTTCTTTTCAACGTATTAAAGCGGCCAAAGAGAATAACCCAGCCTTAAAAATAGTGGTGATTGACCCGCGAAAAACATCGACCTGTGAAATAGCAGATTTACACATCCCGATAAAAATAGGCAGCGACGTCGCCTTATTTAATGGCTTATTAAGCTACTTGTATCAAGAAGATGCCTTAGACCATGCTTTTATCGAGCAACATACCGAAGGCTTTGAAGATACCATCATTGCGGCACAAAACGATGCCCTTAATGTCGCCAGTGTTGCCCAACAATGTCAGGTCGCACCGCATATTATTGAAACCTTTTACAGTTGGTTTAAACACACCGAAAAAACGCTGAGCTTATATAGCCAAGGGGTGAATCAATCATCGTCAGGTACCGACAAAGTCAGTACAATTTTGCATGTGCATTTAGCCACTGGGCGTATTGGTAAGCCAGGGTGTGGGCCGCTGTCGTTAACTGGCCAGCCTAATGCCATGGGAGGGCGCGAAGTTGGTGGTTTAGCCAATCAGCTTGCTGCGCATATGGACTTTGATGCCGGAAGTATTGACCGCGTTCAACGTTTTTGGAATAGCCCACAGGTAGCTGATAAACCTGGTTATACTGCCACAGCACTCTTTGATGCGGTATTAGAAGGTAAAGTAAAAGCAGTTTGGATTATGGCCACCAATCCCGTAGTCAGTATGCCAAATGCCGACAAAGTAAAACAAGCACTCGAAAACTGTGAGTTTGTGGTGGTGTCTGACTGTGCTGCCCATACCGATACCTTAGATCTGGCGCATGTAAAATTACCGGCAGCAGGTTGGAGCGAAAAAGACGGCATGGTAACCAGCTCCGAGCGTCGTCTCTCACGCCAACGTGCATTATTACCACTAGCCGGTGAAGCCAAACCCGATTGGTGGATTATTACCCAAATTGCTCGAAAAATGGGCTTTCACGAGGCCTTTGGGTATGAGTCTAGCGTTGAAATATTTCGCGAACATGCGCGCCTTTCAGGTTTTGAAAATAACGCCAATTACAAGCTACGCGATTTTGATATCTCTTTACTATCAAATATCAGTGACGCAGACTACAACAACTTCGAACCCACCCAATGGCCGATTAATAACGACAGTCCTAACGGCATCGCGCGCTTTTTTTCCGAGGGTGGTTTTTTTACCCCCAACAAAAAAGCACGGTTTACACCGCTAAGCTTTAGAGCACCTGAAAACCTTCCATCTGACGAATGGCCCTTAGTGTTAAATACCGGCAGAATACGTGATCAGTGGCATACCATGACACGTACCGCGTTAGCACCGCGCCTTAATCAGCATAAGCCTGAGCCTTTTGTCGAAATTACCATCGCAGATGCGCTCAACTATCAGCTGCAACAAGGTGAATTAGCGCAAATTGAAAGTGCTTGGGGCAAAATGCTCGCGCGCGTAGTGGTCACCGATACACTGCGCCAAGGTGATATTTTTGTACCTATGCATTGGACTGCACAGTTTAGTAGCCAAGGCCGCATGGGTGCGGTGGTTAATCCAGCGATCGACCCGATCTGCAAACAACCCGAAAGCAAACATACACCGGTTAGCATCAAAGCATATAAAGCCCAATGGTATGGCTTTATTATTTCGCGTCAGCCCTTAATTTTTGAGGGCATCGATTACACCGTACTGGTGAATGGTGATGGCTACTTTCATTATGAACTGGCAGATATGGAGAGCGAACCTGATTGGCAATCTTATTTGTCTAGCCAGCTGACGTCTAATGCAAGCGAGTTCGCGTGGCAGACCTATCAAGATGATAAAAAATCTGTATTTCGAACCGCCTGCTTTGCTGATAATAAAGTACAGGCAGTATTGTTAGTGAGCCCGCATAGTCAATTGCCAGAAAGAAGCTGGATTAGCTCATTGTTTTCAACCGAGCGTGATAGTGCGTTAAGCATGGATGAACGCATGGCTTTGCTCACCGGTAAACCGCCTCTCGGCACACCTGATATTGGTAAAATTGTATGTGCGTGTTTTAACGTTGGTGAAAAAACCATTTTATCTGCCATTAAAGAAGGAAAGCTGACCACGCCGCAAGACGTCGGGCGAAGCTGTAAAGCCGGTACAAATTGTGGCTCGTGTGTGCCTGAAATTAAGGCGCTATTAGCCCTTTAAACGTTTTTTATTTGCTTATTCTGTTACCCGCTTATATTTACCTGTTTAGGTGCATAGAGCGGGAGTGGGTGTTATAGGCAATAGAATAAAGCGTCAACCGCAATGGCCACAGCGGACTTCTTCAAATACGGCATCAAGGTCGGCCTCTTCCTGTACAAAGTCCAGAACGATACGCAAAGCCTTACCTTCATCGTCGAGGCTATACTTTTCTGTCATCTGTTTTAACCACATAATTTGGTCCTCATTGAGTTCGACAGAATAGTTGGTTTTAATGCCGCCCATTTTATATCTCCTTATGTTTTGGTTTTGTTTTAAAAGGTGATTGTTTTTTGTACAAATAGTATGGGGTTAATTTTGTTCATTCGCAAGCGACTAGAATAACATTTAGTGCGAAATGTAAAGGACTTGTGGGCCCCATGAATAAGTGAAAAATCGGCGTAACCTTCACGATTTAGTCCAGATTTCAGTCCTAAAATAGCTGGATATTGTGTTGTTTTTCATTTTATTCATGATGAAGAAAGGTTAAAATCTGAGAAATCATAGGACTCAATCATGATATTTCCTACATGAAAGCTGTTATTTATTAATAACTTAAGGTGAATTTTGTGTTTTAAAACTAGTAGTTTTTGTAACTAGAAATATCTCTTGTGAGGATGGGTTATTTTTGGAATAAAAAGTTTATATTGGTGTAAGGTATTGATTGTAATATAGTTTTATTTTTATTAATTAAGCGTTGTAAGAGAAAGGTTCAAAAGTGATATCATGATTGAATCATTAGAATACGCTGTTAGTGTTTTTAAAAGTGTAATTTTTGGGTAGG
>JBLHVH010000083.1:0-13219 GCA_047628385.1 Oleiphilaceae bacterium | reverse complement strand
TTGACCAAAGTTTTTTAGACGAGCAAAAACACACTTTAGAACCTTTTGACGAGCAAGGTTCTTTTTATAAGCCTTATGCGACATCTCTTAGAATGGGTGATTTAGGCTACCAGAGCAACGCTCAATCCTCCTTAGCCATCTGTTTTAACACTTTAGATAATTTCACCCATACCTTAGGGGAAGCAATCACCACACCTTATCCTGCTTATGAAGCGATAGGAACCAAGAAAGACAATACCTTTATTCAACTCAACACCAACATTTTACAAATTGAAAACGAATATTATAGCTCGATACGCCCTAAACGCAGCGCCGGCTCGCATGAGAAACCTCGTCAAGCGTTAAATGAACACGGCGTTGAATATATAGAAGTGCGCTGCCTAGATCTTAATCCTTTTTTACCCTTAGGAATTTCGCCTCAACAAGTCGATTTTATGGATATTTTCTTGCTTCATTGCCTACTAACGGACTCTCCCTATATCAATGATGAAGAATGTAAAACGCTCGACCATAACTTTGATCTCGTCGTGAATGAAGGTAGAAAACCAGACCTAAAGATTCAATGCAATAACGGCAAAACCCCTATTCAGTCCTGCGGTAAAGAGTTATTAGACAGTATGTCTGAATTAGCTAAAATCCTAGACCAAGCAAAGGGTGATCAGCGTTATCAACAAACATTAATCGAGCAACAAGCAAAAATACAATCTTCCGAGCTTTGCCCATCTGCTCAGGTACTTTCGGCTATGAAGCAAGATTCAATGTCTTGGTTAGATTTTGCAGGTACCTTATCAAAAAATCATAAAAGCACACTACAAAGCACGCAAAATCATTCAACTAATGACATAACATCAGTTCAGCAATCATTTAACGAAGCAAACAGCATTAAGCAAAGCGACACGCTCTCTTTTGAGCAATTTATGCACAACTATCAAACCGAGTAATACCTTCAAACACTTTTTTTGTGCGCACCTTTACATTATTGGTGTGCACAAAGCCCCCGCTACACATTAAAAATGAGTAACCCTTCTCGTTTAAAGATTTTCCGTTTGTTGCATCAAATCCCTTGTGATACTTTGTTACTTGCTGAAAATAAATATTTCTTTTTGTTAATTTTATTATATAAGAAAGGAATCACACACGTACTGAAATAATTATTTCTGGCAGAGTTATTAACGTTGCACTAATGTAAATCAAGTAAATAGAATAATACGAATAAGATGTTTTTTACGCTTGTAGGGAGCTTAAGTAACTGGGGAAACACCCAGCTTAATTTTGTAGAAAGCAATCGAAAAATCTGCTTTAGCAGAACATTAATGCAATTTATTTGTAGCAGATTATTCTGTTACTTTTTACGGCCGAAAATATTTTATCAAACTAGCGAATGGTTCAAATACAACCATAAGTTTAATTTGTAAAAGTAGATGGCAGTCTAAACGGAAGGAGCGGCCAAATGGCCAAAGACTTTTCTTTATGCTGGGATATAGACTCTCTTAATAAAGCTTATCAACAGGGTTATATGGCAGGCGTAATGGGTATGGATAACAACCACTGCCCTTACACCGGTGAAATCGTCGAAGCAGCCTGGGAAGGCGGCTGGGAAGACGGTGTCGATGTTTGCGCACTACAAAGGCCTGCAGTAAAATCTGCCTGATTAATGAGGCATTGACTTATTCATAAGGTCTACTCATGGCAACTATATTTTTGTACCTAAAAAACCAGACATCAAAAATAATACGCCCTGCAGTCACTAAACCATAAGCGCTCTATCTTTGGACAACAAAACTCGTAAAGAATAAGTCCTCTATCTGCTCGCTCCCTGTTTCGATCTTTAAAGCAGTTTGCACAACTCTGAGCGCCTCCAATCTAACAGCCTCCTGCCCCGTAGGGTTTGACAAGGTTTCTTCAGTTTGGCGACTTAAAAGCATCACTAACTGATGTCTCACCAAGGCATCGTGATTCATCACCTCATTAATAGCCGTCGTACTCGTCGCTCTTACCGATATATCCGCTTTAATAAATTTCAATTTTTTTGGATTATTAGCACCAAAATTAGCGACAAAAGATGGGCTTAAATCATGATACTGCGCAACAGATGTCGCCGAGCTCTCGCCCTCTTCTTCTGCCCAAGCACTTACAAAAAGCGAAAAAGACAAACAAATCACCCATAATATTTTGCTGATAAAGATATTAATTTCTCCTATTAGATTTTGGATATCGATGTCTAATTATAGGCCTGAATAACAATATTGCCTACTTAGTTCATACTTTAAACACATTACAACACATTAATTCTTAGACAAAACTATTTACTCAAACCCGTGTCTGTTCAAGAATACCATCCATCATTCGGTTTTGCTTTTAAACGAACAATCGTTAAAAAGGAAAGTTTAAAACTTTTGGAAAAAAATATGATCTCAGCCAAACCCAAACTACTATTTCTACTCATCTTTATAGGGTGCGCGACATTGTTAAGCACTGCAATATTTATCGCCCCTTTTAAAGACATGAATCCTTGCCCAATGTGCATGATGCAACGTGCTGTATTCGTAGTACTCGGAGCCCTAGCAATCATTGCAGTACTGCATAATCCTACCGTCCTTGGACAAAGAATTTACGCTATTTTTCTTGCACTCATATCAATTGGCGGCGCTAGTGTCGCCATACGTCAACTCTGGCTCCAGAGCTTACCTGAAGACCAAGTCCCTGCATGCGGTCCAGGCATTGAGTACATGATAGATGTATTCCCTCTATTGGAGGTAATTGAGATGTCATTACGTGGAACAGGTGATTGCGCAAAGATACAATGGACACTATTTAACCTTTCCATACCTGCTTGGAGTTTAGTCGCGTTTATAAGCATCACTATCATGTCCCTTTTTATTCTATTCAGAAAAAGAGCTATTCAGGTTTAAATAAAAAAATAGGTTGCGTCTGTGCAGCAAATTCGTTAGTTTTTAGCAATACTATTAAAGTGACTAGAAATTATATTGATATCTCTAGTCACTTTAGCGATAGTATTAAAATAACATTAAGTCCTGCACATTTGTAATGCAGAGACTTTATATAAGATTCAACTTTAGTAGTAGGTAAGGGGTAAATAATGCTCGATAATTGCAAAAATGCAGCTGAGCGATGGGGTGGCGTAAGTGACCTTATAGATAAATGGCTTTTAGAACGAAAATCATTAATTGTTGGTTTATGTGGTCTATCAGTTAATCCGGGAAGTTCAGAAGAAAATAAAGCCGAAAAACTTCAATCATTTTGCCAATTACTTGTTGATTATGTTTCGGTTGGCCATTTTGAAGTTTATGAGCAACTTGTTGCTGAAGCTGCAGAATATAATGATGGTGGCATAGAGCTCGCAAAAAAAATAATCCCACTAATTCAAGAATCGACTGAAGTTGCATTAAACTTTAACGATCGCTTCGATGATATTCATAAAGTAGATGATGGCATTGAAGACCTAATTAAGGAACTTGAAGAGCTAGGAAAAACACTTGAAGATCGATTTGCACTTGAAGACAATCTAATTGAATCGCTTCATAAAGCGCACGAAAATACTGCCGCTTAGTGAATTTTAGCTTAATAAACTAATAGCTAAAAAAATACACCACTATAAAAGGAAGCAAATATACTTGCTTCCTTTCTAACATTCTTACTACCTTCCTCAAAAAGACCTCACGTTTCTGGTACACCGAGCTATACTAAATATTGGATTATCATTCCCAAATAAAGCTCATTGAAGGATACCATGTGCGACGCTTAAAATTATTCGCCTTACTATCAACTGCCTGCTTAATCGCTTCATGCACCAAAGGCCCAGAATCACAATTCCAACTTGCTACACAAGGACTGCTTAGTGGTGCACTTTCGCACAATGCAGAGCTTGCGGTGATTGGGTCTATTCATCATGGTGGTAGTTTATGGGATCTAAAAAAGAATGAGCGTTTGTTTTCTTGGAATCATGCTGCTGGAGAATTAAGCTCCATAAGAGCCGCATCTATTTCAGGTAATGGAAAGTATGCCGTCACAACCGTCGAAGACAGCATGGTGCTATGGAGTACAGAAACAGGAAAATCTAAACAGTTCTGGCAGGCCCCTGCAAGAATCATAAGCATCACCCTAAATTGGGATGGTAGCAAAGCCTTAATGGGCTTGCGGGATGGTAGCGTAAATTATTTTAATATGAATAGTGGCTCTTCAATACATAATTTCAAGCATGGCGCTGAAGTGCGTTCTACAGGATTGAGTAAAGATGGGTTAACAGGCATCAGCGGAAGCGATGATAAAACAGCAAAAGTTTGGGATTTAAAAAAAGGAGCGCTCATCTTTTCCATGAAGCTAAGCAACCAGATCAAAAATGTTTCAATATCAGCATCTGGAGAACTTGCATTTACTACAGCTCAGCGTGAAGATTCTATTGTGTGGAAAACCAAAACAGGCGATATAAAATTTCGAAGCCCTAACCGATACACAAACTACACCGCATCAACCTTTTCTGAAGATGAGTCCTATATAAGCGTCGGCACCTTTCAAGGAGAAATTAAACGTTGGAATATTGAAACAGGAAAAGAGACTGGAAATTGGCAAGCAGCACCCCGAAAAGCTTATGGCAGTGCAGCAAGTAAAGCTATTTCAAGTATTGTGGATACAAAGAAAAAAATAATCGTACTTACTTCCGATGGGTTAACACAAACATTTAAGCCACAATAATCTTTTATGGCATTAAACTCAGTCTTTTTTATCAATGGTTATCGATAGTATTTTAGAATCACCAGCAAACCATTTTTGAACATATAAAGACCCAACAACCGGCGCTTTACCCGCTTCGGGCGTCTCTTTATACCGCACACTGTTTTTAGTTTCTTTTTCGAATTCAAAGCTAATGACGGTTTTAGGCATACAGACCTTCTTAATTAGGCGTTATTTAGATTTTTATAAGTGTATTCTTACCTAGTCAGGGAAAAAACGCCTTAAAAGGAAGGCTACAACTTACCACAAAAAAGCTACGCTAGCTTATAATGATTTCATGTTACAATCTTTTTCTTAGAGTAATTATGCTCGCTTAAAAACCTTATATACAACATTTACGGTACTGTAGCTTTATGGCTAAAAAAGCATTAGAAATACGTGATAAAACAATCTTCGACGGCATCTTTTTTAAGTA
This sequence comes from Oleiphilaceae bacterium, assembly GCA_047628385.1. Classification (GTDB taxonomy): domain Bacteria; phylum Pseudomonadota; class Gammaproteobacteria; order Pseudomonadales; family Oleiphilaceae; genus PZPK01. The sequence goes on along the minus strand of JBLHVH010000083.1, from coordinate 8,052 downwards.
TGTCCTCAAGTTCTTTTTTACTATCTGGTTTAAAATATTTGGCTGGAAAACAACCCCTATTGCCCCCGAAGGCGCCGGTATAACGATTGCAGCGCCACATACATCTAACTGGGACATCGTGTACGCGATGGGTGCAGCGATTCTTATTGACGTGAAAATGTATTTTTCAATTAAAGAAAGCTGGTGCCGCATACCAATTATTGGGTCTATCATGCTTTGGATGGGAGGGATTCCAATAGACCGCTCAGCAAAAGGTAAAGGACAAGTTGAACTCATTAAAACCTTTGTAGAGAGTCACAAGGGCGAACGGATTTTCTTTTTATTCACGCCAGAAGGCACACGAGGAAAGGTCGACAAATGGAAAACCGGCTTTTATCATGTCGCTAAAGATTGTGGATTGCCCATTTTCTTAGCGCAAGTTGATTACCGAACAAAGGTTTCAGGTGTTTTTCACACCTATCAACTAACAGACAATAAAACCTCCGATATCGACGCAATTCAAGCTTCATATAAAATTATTTATGGGCGTTTCCCAGAGAGACAATATCCACATTACTCAGGCCCAATTCCTGACATTTCAGATAAAGAGGCTGCGGTCATGCGCGCAATGTACTCCTTTAAAGAAGCCGCAACCCAAGCAGAAATAGCGGCAAAAGCACGCTTTGAAGGGTTAAGTACTGAAATGCTAGATTTTTTAATCGAAAAAGGTGTTCTGGAAAGAGTCCAGACAACCAAAAACGGAAAAAGCGCAACGACTTACCGCTTAACCCTCGCGGGAAATGGCTGCTTACTTCACTTAAACCCCACCCTAGCGTAGACCAATTTAAAATAACTGGCTAAAAGCCTATATGTAGTATCCGAAATCCAAGGCACAAAAAAGCCCAACTGTTTTCAGTTAGGCTTTTTTGCAAAACTAAAGAATATTAGTTTTTCTTTTCAATCCCGATAAGCTCAACATCAAAAAGTAAGGTCTCATTTGGCCCGATTGAACGATTACCATTTGCACCGTAAGCCAAATCAGCAGGAATCAATAACTGCCACTTTGAGCCAGTAGGCATTAACTGAAGCGCCTCAGTCCATCCAGCAATCACGCCATTAACTGGGAATGTCACCGGTTCGCCACGCTGCTCAGAGCTATCGAAAACCTCACCATTAATTAATGAACCTGTGTAATGAACTTTAACGACATCCTTACCACTTGGCTGTGCGCCTTTGCCTTGGGTCAAAACTTTATATTGAAGACCACTCTCTAAAGTAACGACGCCTTCTTTATCTTTATTTTGAGCTAAAAAGTCTGCACCTAACTTTTTATTATTGACCCCTTCTGCCTGTACATGCTCGACCTGCTTCTGCTGCATGTCACGCTGAAACTCTTCCAGGATTGTACCGACTTGTTCGTCAGTCAATAATTGCGCTTCACCTTTAAACGCATCTGTTAAGCCTTGAACAAACACATCAACATTCAGGTCGGGCAAGTCATTTGTCATCCGCTTACCAAACACTAGACCAAAACTATAGCTCACTTTTTGTTCTTGTGTTTCAAGTGACTTAAGTGGTTCAGACGCAAAGCTATAAGTGCTCGCGCCAGCGACTAGCAAGGCGATAAGTGTTTTCTTCATGTTCTATATTCCTAAAAAGCGAATGGTGATGATTTAAATACCAATACGTTACTTGTTTTTAGTATAAAGCGCTATTGTCGAATCATTAGCACTTGTTAATACTTATGGTTTAATGGTGGTGTCCACCTACACCATGAGCGTGCCCGTGTGAAACTTCTTCAGCGGTCGCATCGCGAATACTTTGAACATCCACATCGAAGGTTAATATTTTTCCGGCTAACGGGTGATTGACGTCTACATCGACATTAAACTTACCTGCTTTAATAACGACAACTTGTTTATCGCCTTCTTCAGTATTAATTGACACAACCATTCCTGGTTTTAACTTAGCTTTTGATCGTTTATCACCGTTTAAATGCTTTAACGGAATACGCTGCTTAGCATCTTCATTACGTTCACCATAAGCATCTTTAGCTTTAACAGTAATAGAGAATACATCTTCAGCATTCTTGCCTTCCATACCACTTTCAAGGCCAGCAATAATATTGCCATGGCCATGAAGATAAGCCATCGGATCGCCTGCATGTGACGATTCAATTTCAACACCACTCTCATCCTGAAGACGGTAATGAAAGGTAACTATTTTATCTTTTGAAATTTGCATAATAACTCGCTTAACAAACGTTATAAAAGAAGACCTTTTCAAGACTTTACCAGCACAGCAAAGATTAGAAAAAAACAACGAAAAAGCACAATTTATTAGTTATACAATGCATTTTACATTATTTTCAAATGTATCATTTTAGCGCTGAAGTCGTGGATAGACCTTAATATAAATTAAACCGATATTATCTTGTGTACTCACGCCAGTGTCTATGCAAATTATGACCTTAACCGCTATGTTTGAATAACTTTTTATCTTAATAAGCATAAGAGCCCGGTATTTTTTTAGTACAAATCACTATCTATTATATAACTAACCAGTTCATCTAAGAGTAATTTACACCTTAAGATTGACTGATTCTAAGTAGATTTTTAAATATTGAAAAAGTAAACATGGTTCACGAATCCATTCAGGTATTTTTCAAGTAGGATAAATTCTGTAAGCATGTCAAAATAGAGCCCAAGCGTTCCATCACGATTTTATTCATAGTATTTAGCAGGACACACATTAAACATGACGATTAACTGGTTCCCAGGGCACATGTTCAAAGCCCAAAAAGAAATTAAAAAAGTCATGTCTCAAGTCGATGTTGTCATCGAAGTCTTAGATGCACGCATTCCTTTTAGTAGTGCAAACCCCATGATCCAGACTTTGAAAGGTGATAAACCGAACATTAAAATTTTGAATAAAGCCGATTTAGCCGACCCTGAAATAATACAACTCTGGCAAGCGCACTTTGAACAAGATGAAACCGTAAAAACGCTCGCTTTATCTGCAACGTCTGATGAGCGAAAAAACACCATTAATAATTTGTGCCGAAAACTTGCACCACATAGAAAAGGCTCTGACAAACCTATTAGCGCCATGATTATGGGGATACCCAATGTCGGGAAATCAACGTTAATTAATTCCTTAGCAGGACGAGCAATCGCTAAAGTGGGTAATGAACCTGCAGTGACCAAACGCCAACAAAAAATAAACCTCGAGAACGGCATTATCCTCTCAGACACCCCCGGTATTCTTTGGCCAAAACTTGAACCATCCAGCTGTGGTTACCGCCTCGCTGTTACAGGTGCTGTTAGAGATACCGCGATGGAGTATGAGATTGTTGCTTTATATGCGCTCGAGTTTTTATCGCAAAACTACCCTCAAGCCCTTGAAACACGGTATAAGCTTCAAAGTGCAAATTTAGGTAGTGAAGAGTTACTGAAATTAATTGGCAGTAAACGCGGCTGTTTACGTGCTGGCGGAAAAGTAGACCTTCATCAAGCTGCGACCATTATATTAAACGAATTACGCTCAGGTAAATTAGGGCAAATTTGCCTTGAAACACCTGAGATGATGATTCAAGAAATGGCTGATTATCGCGCGATGATCGAAGCGAAACGCGCTATTGAAGAAGCAGAAAAGGCCGAAAAGGAAAGTCGGCACAGATAAGTTAAAACAATCGCACAGACTACCGCCACACTTAATAAGTACTTCCAAAAAGGATTTTTATAATGATCTCTCGTCTACCAGAACGTTTAGTAGATTACCGTTTAGTATTAGCCTTTTTTAGCCTAATACTAATCGCTGGCTTAAGTGCCGGCTTAGGCCAACTTCGCTTTGAAAGTGACTATAAAATTTTCTTCAGCGACGACAACCCTCAATTATTAGCACACCTCGACAATCAAGACCGCTTCACAAAAAGTGATAACGTCACGTTTGTCATCGCACCGAAAGATGAACAAATTTTCACCCCAAAAACACTCACGAGTATTATTAAATTAACCGATGAGTCATGGAAAATCCCTTATTCTGCCCGTGTAGATTCCATTACTAATTATCAACACACCTGGGTTGATGAAGATGATTTAATTGTTGAGGACTTAGTTTCCTCACCTGAAACGCATTCACAAGAAAAGCTCGACAGCTTAAAAGAAATCGCTTTAGCAGAACCCCTACTGGTTAACTTTTTACTTTCAAATAGAGCGCATGCGACAGCTATTTCTGTCAACCTTAACTTACCTGAAATCCAAGCTGAAGCAGATCAAGCTACCCACGAACTCGTTGAATATTCACGAGCACTACGCGATCGATTCGAAACAGATAATCCCAATTTAAAAATTTACTTAATCGGCCAGACAATGGTCAATAAAACATTTAATGAAATGTCGATACAAGACATGACCCAACTCATTCCTCTCATGTTTCTTATTATTGTCGTTTTACTGCAGCTTATTCTACGATCATTTATCGGAACCTTTGCAACGGTGATCCTGATTGGATTAAGCGTACTGGCCACACAAGGATTTATGAGCTGGGTTGGCTTCGCGATGAATCAAATTAATGTCACGTGCCCGGTGATCATTTTAACCCTTGCTGTGTGCGATGCAGTGCATATTATGAACGGCTATTTATTTAACCTATCACAAGGTGATTCACGCGTTAACGCGATGAAAGAGAGTTTATCAACCAACCTAAAGCCGGTATTTTTAACTAGCCTCACAACCGCGATTGGTTTTATGAGCATGAACTTCAGTGACTCACCACCTTTCCAAGAGCTTGGTAGTATTTCTGCTTTTGGTGTCATGATCACATTTGTATTCAGTATGACGCTTTTTCCCGCGCTTGTTTTATTATTGCCACATAAAGCGGTACGGTTAAAAAAATCTGACGGTACGATGACGCTATCTGAAAAAATTGGTACGTTTTCAGTCAAGCATCACAACCCAATATTTTTCGGCCTTTTACTTGCCGCCATCATTTTAGTCAGTTTTACCTTCAAAAATGAATTGAATGACGACACGGTTGAGTATTTCCATGAAGATGTTCCATTCCGGCAAGCGGCGGACTACACCCAAGAAAACCTAACAGGCTTTGATCAAATATCTTATTCACTCAATAGTGGTGAGAGCAACGGTATTAATGACCCAGAATACCTAAAAAATGTCGATAATTTTGCGCTCTGGTACCTTGCCCAGCCTGAAGTCGTACACGTGAGTAGTTTTACTGACACAATCAAACGCCTAAATCAAAATATGCATAATGATGACCCCGCATGGCATCGTTTACCTGAGCGTAGAGACTTAACCGCTCAATATATTTTGCTCTACGAAATGTCTTTGCCTTATGGCCTTGACCTTAATAATCAGATAGACAGTAATAAATCATCATTACGACTCACTGTACGTATTAAAGATCAAAAAGCACAAGAAATCATTAATATTGATCTACGCGCACAATCTTGGTTAAAAGAAAATGCGCCTGAGTTAGTCTCCCCGGGCTCAAGTCTTTCGATCATGTTTGCACACATTGGGCAGCGCAACATAGAAAGTATGCTCACAGGATCTATTATCGCCTTAATTCTTGTGACGCTTACGTTAACGATTTCGCTACGCTCGCTTCGTTATGGACTAATCAGCCTAATTCCTAATGCCTTTCCTGCAGGTATCGCTTTTGGTTTGTGGGGTATTTTCGTAGGGCAAGTCAATTTAGCAGTCGCCGTAATTTTTGCCATTACACTTGGGATCGTTGTCGACGACACGGTGCACTTTATTACCAAATATCTGTATGCAAGAGAGCATTACAAATCCAACGCGCAAAAAGCAATCATGTATGCTTTTAGCCGCGTTGGTAAACCGATTATTACGACAACTATCGTACTGGCTGCAGGGTTTTTCGTACTCGCTTTCTCTAGTTTTGATGTCAACGCATCAATGGGTTTAATGGTAGGTATTACCATCATTATCGCGCTGATTTGGGACTTTCTGTTTTTACCCGCCCTACTCATTAAAGTTGATGGAAAAGAGCCAGAACCTGAGCCTCAGTTTGATGCGCCCGAAAAATTAGCCGAAGTAGCTGGTTCGTCATAACTAATATACTCAAGATAGTATCGAGGTATGTTTAAAAACGATGTTTGAACTATTAGATCTAAACAACTATGTCTGAATTAGCATTCACCCAATGCATACTAATTGCTATCACCTTTATCTGGAGTGGCTTTGTCCGTTCTGGTTTAGGTTTCGGTGGCGCTGTTCTCTCTCTACCCTTTTTATTATTAATTCATAACGACGCTTTATTATATTTACCTGTTATTTCTCTACAGCTGCTTTTCTTCTCAGGCTTGATACTTTTTCAAAACCATCGCGCCCGTAAACAACACAAAAAAATGGGGGTCAGTCAGGAAAACTCTATTGATTGGCATTATTTAAAAAAAGCGCTGCTCATTATGATCATCCCTAAACTAATTGGAGTTTTTGGACTGATCACCCTGCCCGCCACTATCATGGGCTTAATTATCTTCACCATCGTTTCAGTATATGCCGTTTCATACATTCTAAATAAGCCCTTCAAGAGCCAGCATAAATCATTAGATATACTATTTTTAATGCTGGGCGGATATATCAGTGGGACGTCGTTAATCGGAGCGCCACTATTAACCGCCGTTTTTGCAATGCATGTCAGTAAATACCAGCTTCGCGATACACTCTTTGCTTTGTGGGCCATTTTGGTCGCGATTAAAGTCGGTGCGTTCATTTACCTAAGCGTCGATTTTCAACTCGTCCACCAACTCTGGCTATTACCCTGCGCAGGGATAGGTCATTTACTCGGTTTAAAATTCCACAAAAAATTACAACAAACCGATTCAGTTACTTTTTACCGCATACTGGGTACGGTGTTGCTAGCGATTAGCTGCATTGGTCTCGCGAGAACTTTAACGCTTTAAATGGATTGAATGTGATCACTTTTCTTCGACGTTTGGAAATATTGAACTACCTTAAGACCAAGCGCAGCAGCATCGGTACCGAACAAATTTTACAACACCTGAATGACGCGGGTTATTTAGATAGCAATGAATCTAAACAAAAAAGCCAATTCCGACTAATTCAAAGAGACCTTACCTTTCTCTTAGGTGATCTTCATGAAAATAATAACGACCCTGAAGATGAAACTGAGAATAAAGATCAGCAAGACGAATACGATAATGACTTCGGCTTATTAGTTGAACGAGGTTTAGGGAAAAGCCGTCGCTGGCGCTTAGATCCTTACCAGCAATTAAACTATGATTTTGAACGCATGCCAGCATTTATGGCATTGGCCTTATCCGTCACTCAAAAACATTTAACGCAAGTATTGCCTACATCCACACAACATGAACTCAAGCGAATTTTCCAAAACGCAGAAGCGAAGCTGCAAAAAAGTGAGCAAAAACTGTCCCACAATCATTACCAACGATTAACGGATTCGGTCGAATTTTTTCAAAGAGGACAGCGCCTTCAAACGCCACAATTTGACATAAATATACTCGATACAATTTATCGTGCGATTTTAGAAGGTAAACGCGTTAACTTGTCTTACCGGGGGCAAACAGGAAATAAAGACTACGAACTTCACCCATTCGGTGTCGCAATTATGCTTCCCAAACTTTACTTAATTGCCATGAAACACAAAGATATTCACAAAACTGATGACGATAAAAATTTTAGAAGTTTCTTAATCCATAAAATAGAACATATCGACCTGAGTAACCAGCCTAATTATGTGCCTAGCGATTTCAAGATAAAGGCTTATCTTGACCAAGGTAATATGGATGTCTTGCTACAACATTCCGATTCAACTCAATACTCTTTAATATTAGAACTTACAACTTTCGAAAACAGTAGCCTACTCACTGACTTACAAGAAAGCCCTATTAGTACGAGCCAATCTCTAACTAAAATCAACGACACATCATGGCATCTAAAAGCAGATGTAAAGCGAACGATCCAGTTAAAAAATTGGCTATTATCTTTAGGATTCCAAGCAAAAATAATCTCCCCTGACATTATTCGTAACGACTTAATCACC
>JBLHVH010000082.1:0-13230 GCA_047628385.1 Oleiphilaceae bacterium | reverse complement strand
TTATTTGAGTTATTTAAAAATAACTCTAGCAATCTTCTTCTTACCCGCTTGAATCACAAGCCTACCTCGCACTCGCACCATTAAAGCAGCTTCTACTTTTTGACCATCAACAAACACTGCACCTCGATTCAATGCATCTTTAGCTTGTGCTGACTTTTGTACTAGCCCGGCCAATCGAAGAACAGAAGCAATAGGTAACTCCTCTTGCCCCCCAGCATCAACCTCCACTTCAGGCATGTCATCAGGAACTTCACCCAACCCAACTCGATTCCCTGCAGAATTATGCGCACCTGAAGCAGCCTCCGCCCCATGAAAACGTTCAATAATCTCACGCGCAAACAAATCCTTCACCTCTTGAGGGTTGCGGCCACTCTGCACCTCCAACCTTAGTGTATCAATTTCTTCCATTGACCTAAAACTTAACAATTCAAAGTATCGCCAAATCATGCCATCAGGCAAAGAGAGCAGCTTTGTATACATCAATCCTGGGGCATCATTTACACCAACATAATTATTAAGAGACTTGGACATCTTTTGAACACCGTCCAAACCCTCTAACAACGGCATAGTCAAAATGGTTTGCGGCGCCATGCCAGCCGCCTTTTGCAACGTACGCCCCATCAATAGATTAAATTTTTGATCGGTACCACCCAACTCAACATCAGCTCTCAACGCGACCGAGTCATAACCTTGAACCAGCGGATACAAAAACTCATGAATCGCTATAGACTGCTCACCTTTAAAACGCTTATTAAAATCATCACGCTCCAGCATTCGAGCAACGGTATACTGCCCCGCTAGCTTGATCATATCTGCAGCAGATAACTTATCCATCCACTCCGAATTAAAGACCACTGTCGTCAACTCCGGATCCAAAATCTTAAAAACCTGCTCTTTATATGAATGCGCATTTTCAGCGACTTGCTCCTTGGTTAATGCAGGCCTTGTTGCACTTTTCCCGGTAGGATCACCAATCATGCCTGTAAAGTCACCAATCAAGAATAAAATCTCATGCCCTAGATCCTGAAACTGCTTCAATTTATTCAACAATACAGTATGACCTAAATGCAGGTCAGGCGCCGTTGGATCGAAACCGGCCTTAATACGCAACTTTCGACCCGTTTCAAGCTTTTTAATCAAATCTTCTTCTACAATTACTTCTTCAGCGCCTCTCTTTATAAGCGCAAGTGATTCTTGGACAGACACCATCTATTTATCAACCTTCTTTAATAAAGTGTTAATTTCTTGAAACGATACAACACTGCAAGTTACTAGCTAGTAATCTTAAGTGGAATTTTGTAATTATAACAGTTTTAGATGTGATGTAAGCCACCAACTAAGATAATCACTTTGCTAGGAACGATTTCTGCCTCTATACTCCAGCTATTCACTTTATTTAACATTCACATTTTCACATGTAGGTCAGAAGTTGATACACCCATACCCCAAGACACATATTTTAGCAGCCAGCTTTATCGGCGTCGTTATTACTTTAGTACTTACACTAAGCCCTAGTAGCAACGTGAATGCGACTCGCACAAGTACCCCAATTGAACTTGACGCACTCCAACCCACTCTTCTAAATGAAATAACCCAATTAGAAGAGAAGAAAGAAGTAGACGCTATCAATATGCGTTCATATACCGCCATTGAAACTAAAAAACAGCAACCAAGAGAAAACTGGCAAACAATCACAATTAAAGATGGGCACTCTCTATCGACAATTTTTTCTTTAGCCGGACTCAACGACAAAATAATGTATTCAGTTCTTGGTAGAAAAAAACAAAACAAGTCCCTTTCAAGGATTTTTCCAGGCGAAAAGCTGGCCTTCCTTCAAAACGATAAAGATGAACTTTATAAAGTAAAACTAATACGCTCCCCTCTAGAATCCATTTTATACACCAAAACAGAGGCCGGAAATTTTATCAGTAAAACCATTACACGCAGCCCTGAGGCTCATACTTCATATCTCGAAGGCGAAATAGAAAGCTCTCTTTTTCTAGCTGGCCAAGCAGCAGGCTTAACTCAAAAGCAAATTATGGAACTGGCAAACATTTTTGGCTGGGACATCGACTTTATTCTCGACATTAGAAGTGGCGACAAGTTTAGTTTAATTTACGAAGAACTTTATCTTGACGGAGAAAAGTACAAAAACGGTAAAATTCTAGCCGCTAAATTTTCTAATCAAGGAAGAGAACTTGAAGCGGTCTTATATAGAGCAGAGAACGGCACAAACAATTACTTTACGCCAGAAGGCAATAGCATGCGAAAAGCCTTCTTAAGGACCCCTGTTGATTTCGCTCGAATCTCATCACATTTCAATTTGAGACGCAAACATCCCGTACTACATAAAATCAGGGCCCACAAAGGGACGGATTACGCAGCGGCGCGCGGCACCCCAATCAAATCTACAGGTGATGGGAAAATCATTCACACAGGTAGAAAAGGTGGTTATGGTAAAACGGTTATTATTCAACATGGGCAAAAGTTTACAACGCTTTACGCTCACATGAGTAAATATGCAAAAGGCATTAAGAACGGTAAACGCGTGAAACAAGGCCAAACAATCGGATATATTGGCAGCACAGGACTCGCTTCTGGCCCACACTTACACTACGAATTCCGAGTCAACGGTGTGCATAAGAACTCGCTAAAAGTAAAACTACCACATGCCAAGCCGATCCCTAAAAATCAGCTAGCCGATTTCAAAGTACAAACACATTCATATTTAGCGCAACTATCGACTTTTAGTGATAGCTATCAACTTGCAGTTAATGACAAACGATAAAGCGTCACTCTATATTGGCATTATGTCTGGTACCAGTATGGACGGGGTTGATGCCGTTCTGGTTGCTATTGATGACAATAATATTGAAACACTTGCCCACCACAGTAACGATATACCTTTAGAATTAAGACAACAGCTAACTAAGCTGTGTTTTCCCGGCGAAAACGAAATCGAGCGCTGTGGACACCTCGACATACTGGTTGCTGAGTTAACGGCAAAAACCGTTAACACTTTACTAAGCAACGCGAACTTAAAACCTCAAGATATTTCTGCGATTGGGAGCCATGGACAAACTGTTCGTCATGCACCAAACGCAGCAAAACCTTTTTCGTTGCAAATTGGCAACCCCAGTGTCATTGCACACCAAACAAACATTACAACCATTGCTGATTTTCGCATGGCTGACATTGCTGCTGGAGGCCAAGGCGCACCACTTGTACCCGCATTTCACCTAGCAGCCTTCCAATCAAAAACAGACTTACGCGCAATTATCAATATTGGCGGCATTGCCAATATCACCCTACTCAGCCCAGGTAATAAGGCACTAACAGACCAAACACTTAAAAACAACATACCCGTTAAAGGCTACGACATAGGTCCGGGCAATACGCTTTTGGATCAGTGGATTTTACACCACCACAACAAAACGTTTGACATGAATGGCGACTGGGCAAGAACTGGAAAAATAATCCCACAACTTCTTAATAAGCTAATCACAGACGAATTTATTCAAAAAGCTCCCCCTAAAAGTTCGGGTAGAGAGTATTTTAATCTCTCTTGGCTTAATCATCACACTGACAACACACATGATGCAAGAGACGTACAAAGAACGTTAGTAGAATTTACCGCTCAAGCAATAGCGAACACACTTAAGCTAGAAGTTAATAACTTACCTTGCGATATATTCTTATGTGGCGGCGGGGTGCGAAACTCTTTTTTACTAGAACGCATTAAATCATTATTACCAAATCACTCCATATCTACTACCTGCTCACTTGGCATTGATGCCCAATTAGTTGAAGCAACGGCCTTTGCTTGGCTAGCCAAGCAAACCCTAAACCGACTCCCAGGAAACATTGAAGCGGTTACAGGCGCAAGTCATCAAAAAATATTAGGAGGCATTTATTTAGCTTAGTAAAGCGAGCATAACGATTAATTCTCAAAGTAGTGCCCTAACAACACCATTTTAATTTATCCAAAGTAAGCTTGAACCATTCAACCTTAAAATCAATGAAACTAATCACGAGGCATACGAATTCAAGCAACACAAAATAGCAGCTGACTAAAACGCTCAAAAAATAAACAAAGCTTTTTTCATAAAACCTGCGTATACTTCCGCACCTTTTCAGACACCAACAAGAAACACTGGTATAAACAGGCTTAAGCTATAGCCAAACCAGAGGGATGTCGCCGCCGGCATACAGGACGTACTTGCAGCGTGTCAGAAAAATCTTAAACCGTATTACACGGACACTAGCAAGTTTACTTTATACAGGCGTACTATATGACTGATGTTGAGTCTCGTTTTGAGAACTTTAACCTTCCCGACTTTCTCCTTAAAGCTGTTACAGAATTAGGCTACGAGAAACCTTCTCCAATTCAAGAAAAAGCAATCCCTTTCTTACTAGATGGTAGAGATATCATCGGACAAGCACAAACAGGCACAGGGAAAACGGCAGCCTTCGCCTTACCAATACTTGCAAATATTGACCCTAAAAGCAGTCATACTCAAGTATTGATACTGGCACCTACTCGTGAATTGGCAATTCAGGTTGCCGAAGCTTGTCAATCTTATGCCAAATATATTAAAGGCTTCCACGTTCTACCTATTTACGGTGGCCAAAGTTACACAAATCAACTGCGTCAATTAAAGCGCGGCGCTCAAATTGTTGTTGGTACGCCCGGCCGTGTTATGGACCACATGCGTCGTAAAACATTAAGCTTAGATAACCTAAAAACACTAGTATTAGATGAAGCAGATGAAATGTTACGTATGGGTTTCATTGATGATGTACAGTGGGTGCTCGAACACACACCGTCTGATCGTCAAATAGCGTTATTTTCGGCAACTATGCCAAGAGAAATACAAAGAGTTGCTGAAAAGCATTTGAATAAGCCTGAAATCATCAAAATTGAAAATAAGACGGCAACTGCAAGCACAATCAACCAGCGCTATTTAATGAGCACTGGTATCAATAAGTTAGACGCACTAACACGTATTCTGGAAATTGAAGAATTTGATGGCATCATCATTTTTGTACGAACTAAAGTTTCCACGGAAGAATTAGCAACTAAATTGAATGCACGCGGCTTCTCAAGCGCAGCATTAAATGGCGATATAGCTCAAGCGGCACGTGAAAAAACAGTTGACCGTTTAAAAACCGGTAAAATTGATATATTAGTTGCTACCGACGTTGCTGCACGAGGACTAGATGTTCCACGTATCAGTCACGTTATTAACTTTGACGTACCTTATGATACTGAAACCTACATTCATCGAATTGGCCGTACAGGCCGAGCGGGTCGTTCAGGTGAAGCGATACTGTTTATCGCTCCACGTGAAAAAAGAATGCTTAGCTCTATTGAGCGCGCGACGAAAAAAAGCATTGAAAAAATGAATATCCCATCAGCTTCAGATATTAACGTAATCCGTGTCGATCAGTTTAAAGCCAACATTCTTGAACGCTTAGAAAACCAGAATTTGACGATTTTTCAAGATATCATTGAAAATCTAATGGAAGAAAATCAAGCGGACCCAATCAAAATTGCTTCAGCACTTGCGCATATGTGCAATGGTAGCAAGCCATTCCTACTAGACCCACAAAGTGATCGTAAGATTAACCGCCCAGAGCGAGAAGAAAGAAACTCCGACTCAAGACGTGATCGTGGTGAAAGAGGTGAACGTAGCGAAAGGGGCAGAGACAGAAAAGAGCGAAAGCGACCGGCAAACAATGAAATGCGCCCTCTTAAGAATCACCCAGAAGTAAAACTAACACGCTACAAAGTTGATGTAGGCTATAACGATGGCGTTAAGCCAGGTAACTTAGTTGGCGCTATCGCAAACACCGCCGATTTAGACAGCGAGTATATTGGTCAGATCGAAATTTATGACGACCACAGTACGGTTGATTTGCCTGCTGGCATGCCTGAGTCTTTATTAACATTGTTGCAAAATGCAAAAGTATCAAACCGTCCAATGGGCTTAAAGCCTATGACCGGAGAAAGTACGCCAGCATCTGCACCTAGTTCAGATGAAGCACGCAAGCCAAGAAAGCGCAAAGAGAGCCCTAGCGGCGATCGAAAGCCTAGAGCTCGAAAAATGGATTAATCCTTAGGTTAATACAAAAAAGCCTCCAACATTTTGAATGTCGGAGGCTTTTTATTTTCTATTTGGTAAAAACTAAAAAGAACACGAAAAAATAATGTATACAAAAGGAGCCAATAAGCCCCCAATAGTAATACCTACTTGCTGTTATCTAGTATATATTGAACGGTCTCAGCAATTTCATCATCAGAACACGTTGCACAAGTACCACGCTCAGGCATAGCATTAATGCCTACAATCGCATTACTAATTAAAGTATCTATTCCTTTAGCTGCACGAGCAGTCCACGCAGCTGCGTCACCATATTTTGGCGCACCTAAAGCCCCGGTAGTATGACAACCAGAGCAAGAAGTCTGATAAATCTCACTCGCTTCACGAGGCCCTGAAGCAACAACTACGGCGGCAGACCCACAATCTTCGCCCTCCATACAAACTTTACCAACAGGCATCATACGCTCACGAATTGAGTCTTCATCCATGGTAGCATTTGCTGAAAAAACAACTAACAGCGCTAACATTGCTGAACTCAAACTTTTTAATAAATTCTTCACTAAATCACCTCACCTGTCATTAAATATTAATAGAGTACTTAAATACTTTGACTCCATTATAGGACATATTTGAAACTTCTAAAATACTTACTATGCTCTCCAAGCACTTTCCTTGTTTATTTTTATCACTAAAATATATTTATACACTTTTTTCTTACTGAACTTTGTTGATTCTCAGATCTTTGACTACACTCTTACTTGAGTTTGAGTCTATTAGTCAGTGCTGTTTAAAACAAGTACATCGGATCTAGTTCGTATTTCAAACAACAATAATAAGTAACTTAATATGAGTCACTTATTGCTCAGTTAATTTAAAAGATAAAGGTTAGATAATGTCAGATAAGCTAAACGGAACTGTAAAGTGGTTCAACGAGTCAAAAGGTTTTGGTTTTATTCAGCGCGATAGTGGAGCAGATTTATTTGTACACTTCAGTAATATAGAAGGCGACGGGTTCAAAACTCTAGCAGAAGGTCAAGCAGTCACCTTCACAGAAGGCACAGGTCAAAAAGGACCTCAAGCTGAAAACGTAATGCCTGCATAATTGTAAGGTATAACCAACCCCAACAGTTTTGTTGGGGTTTTTTTCCTAAAACTCTTACGCCTCTATTAATTAGCGCTGTTTAAATAAAAACCCTTCAGTTAGCGTATCCAGCGAATAAAACGCCTCAAGCCCTTATCTACTTCAAAAAGTGAACGGTTGAAGTATACGCGCATTTTCTGTAATGGCGTATATTCAATAATTCTACGCTGGTAAAGATGCAAGCTCACATAGCCCCACATATTCCACCAACGAATAGGATTCATTCCTCTGCCTGTTTTTCCCGTATCCTTATTTAACAACATGACGTCTAAGATCATTTCATCATTTCGAGGATGAGTCAGTGATAAACCAGTCGATTTAAACCCCATTAAGCTATATCGTTCAATCCATTCTTCAGAACTCGCCACCATGACATATTTCTTCCCCGCAGAAAGCCCCTCCCGATACATATTCTCAAACACGCCATGCAATACATCTGTATCTTGATAGTGTCGTTCAATACAAATTGCGGTAATTTCCATCAATTCTTCGTAACTGGGAAGTCTTGCAAACTCGGTCATGGGTAACAATAAATCTAGCTCAAAAGGTTTTTCACCCCGTTCACCAAAAACT
This sequence comes from Oleiphilaceae bacterium, assembly GCA_047628385.1. GTDB lineage: Bacteria > Pseudomonadota > Gammaproteobacteria > Pseudomonadales > Oleiphilaceae > PZPK01. The sequence continues at coordinate 5,412 of JBLHVH010000082.1, read as the reverse complement.
AATAATGCACTGCCAATAACGCGTTCATTATGAAACGCAATCAAGATTCGACCATATGCGTCCTGCTGCATCGCAAACCTTGCAATGGGGTCATCTTTTGCACACATGTTTTGGACAGCATAAGTTTTACGCCGTAATTTGAGTACAGCTTCATATTCTGCCTGAGTTTCTACAAATCGATATTGAACGAGCTCCTGAATATGTTGCGTCTTTAGCCCTGCACGGTTGATATCTCTTGGTGTTTTTTGAGCAAAATGAAAGCAATATTGTGCTAATTCTTCCTCAGCAAGAAAAGGTAAATTAGGTGTGCTGATAAAACAACGAATTTTATTATCATCCGTCAGGGAAACATTAGAAATTTCACCCACTACATTTTGCAAGCCTTTAATCGACCCCACACTAAAACTCACTTCCATAAAGTCAAACAAAGTAAAGTCTGAATTTATGTTTGTTGCATAGAAGCCCTTCCTAGATAGACTCTCGACCTCAAAATAACTGTTTTGTTTATAAAAAAACGGATGCGTAATTTGACCTTTAAGGCCTTGTGCAGCACTTAAATGTACAGGATAGAAATCGCCATGCTTGTTTTTCTGCTCATGCTCAATCACTGCAGATATTTTAAGCCGCTTAAGTTTAGTGGGCTGTTTATCAATAATCACACCATAAATAAGATAGTTATGATTGATTAATGGGCTCACAGTGACAGGGAGTTTATCGCCTACGCATAGAGAGTCAGCGTGAGATTCATCGAGCGTGATAGCAAAACCAAGACTTGAGAAGTCAGATAACGATGCATCAATTACAACACCATCAATTTCAACACTCGCTTTAAAACCATGTTTTCCCGTTAACGACTGACGAGCAATCCGGCGATCTTCCCGACTAATAAAATGTGTTTTAAATTCCATAATGAACAAATTCTCTTACTTCAAAAGACCCACTGCAACACGCTCAATACTGTATATTTAAGTCAAGATAGGGATCATACTCTTATAATTATTAGCGTAGCTCAAAAAAACCATTATTCCATAACCCAACACTAGCTCCAACTTATTTTGAAGTAAATAATTCAGTTAAAAAAATTCACATCACCTAAATAAATCAAAATAAAAAAACGTATAACCTTACAGGCAAACAGGCACCTAAAACTATAACAACAAAGCCCTTAAATCCCCTAACGAACTAGACAATAAAGAAGTGAAACGGGCAGCATCAGCACCATTTACTGCTCTATGGTCATATGACAAAGATAAAGGCAACATTAAACGAGGAACAAAACCATTACTTTCTACCTCATAACTAGGTTTAAGCTGTGCTTTTGAGACGCCTAGTATAGCGACTTCCGGCATATTTACGATCGGCGTAAAAGCAGTACCGCCGAGTCCTCCTAAGCTAGATATTGTAAAACACCCGCCTTGCATATCCATAGGTTTCAGCTTTCGCTCTCTTGCTTTGGCAGCAAGCGTTTGACATTCTTGCGCCAATGTCCATAGGCCTTTTTTATCCACATCACGAATGACAGGAACCACCAAACCATTTGGCGTATCTACGGCGATCCCAATATGTATATATTTCTTTTGATAAACCTTATGACCTTGCATATCAATTGAGACATTAAACTGAGGTAACTGACTTAATGCATAACCACATGCTTTTAATAAAAAAGCCATAGGGGTTAGTTTTACGCCCTTGATTTCTCCTGCCTTTTTCTGGTTTTTTCTAAAAACCTCCATGTCAGTGATATCAGCTTCATCAAACTGAGTAACATGCGGCACAGTCAACCAACTAGTCTGCATATTTTCAGCGGTAACTCGTTGAATTTTTTCCATAACAGTAATATCGACACTGCCAAAAGACGAAAAGTCGGGTAATTTCACTCTCGGCAACGCACCTCCGGAGAAGTTAGCACTATTGGCCTGAGGAGAGCCCTGAGCTAAAGTAACCTGTTGTTTAATGTAAGCATTGAGGTCTTCTTTTAAAATTCTAATTTTCGGACCACTTCCTTTAACCCTAGAAATATCGACCCCTAACTCTCTTGCCAATCTTCTTACAGCGGGTCCGGCATGCACATTTTTAGTCTTAGTTTCTAGTGGTTCAAGTATAGAAGTTGCTGTTTGTTGATCTGTGGATAATTCACTCTCAGGAACCTTTAAGTCAACCGTTTCTTTACCATCGGGAAGCATTTTTTCTATTTTGGCGGTGCCGACATCCCTGCTTTCTGCAACACCAAGCATTACACCAATAAGATCACCTGCGGAAATTTTGTCCCCAAGCTTCACTTTCAATTTTTTTAGAACACCAGAAAAAGGTGATGGGATATCCATCGTGGTCTTATCAGACTCAAGTACTAAGAGCGTATCGTCTTCTGCAACTTCTTGGTTTTCATTAACTGAAATTTCAATCACTTCAACTTGTTCAGCGCCACCTAAGTCAGGCACCAGAATATCTTTTAAAGTTGTTTCATCTGGTTTATCGCTCGTCAGTATTTTCTCCTGTATGGGTTTCTCTTCTTTTAAAGGCTCTGCCAATGTAACTTCTGACTCAGAATCCTCAATTAAACCGTCAGTATTTGAAAGCACCAAGACAGATTCACCTTCAAGTATTTTATCACCCACACTTACACTAATAGCATCTATTCTTCCCGCCGCTGGGCAAGGGACTTCTACCGTAGTTTTATCGGATTCCAATACTACGATTGAATCATCTAGACCTACTTCGTCACCTACCGAGACACAAACCTCTATCACCTCCATTGCGCCTTCAACACCCAAACTAGGAACCTTTACATCTAATAAATTCATATAATATTCCTCTATTAGCGCTGCATTGCACTTAAGCAATTGCGGTTTATATCATATTTACGCATAGCATCTAGAACAGTTTGTGCATCAAGCAAACCCTGATTAGATAAAGCATTTAGCGCGGCAATCACAACGTAAAATCGATCTACCTCAAAAAACTGTCTAAGCTTTTCTCGGGTATCACTCCGACCAAAACCATCGGTTCCTAGCACAGTATAATCACATGGCACGAACGCTCTAATTTGATCACTGTACAAGCGGATATAGTCTGTCGAGGCAACTGCTGGACCAATTTTGTCTTTCAAACAACTTTCAACATAAGAAAGCTTCCGTTTTTTTTCAGGGTTAAGCATATTCCAACGCGCAACCTTTTGGCCGTCACGCGCTAATTCATTAAAACTGGTAACACTCCAAACGTCACTACCGACACCAAAATCTTCTGATAGCAAACTTGCAGCGGCCCTGACCTCATTTAAAATAGCGCCACTTCCCAATAACTGTACATGGCATTTTTTATTCTTACCTTTCGACTTAAGCGACTCAAAAAGATACATACCTTTTAAAACCCCTTCCTCAGAATTTTTCACCAAAGGCGCTTGCAGGTAATTTTCATTCATGACAGTAATGTAGTAGTACACACTTTCGTTTTCTTGATACATCCTGCGTAAACCATCCTGGACAATCACGGCTAATTCAGCAGCATAGGCAGGGTCATACGCAACACAATTAGGAACGGTCCCCGCTAAAATATGACTATGCCCATCTTGATGCTGTAAACCTTCTCCATTAAGCGTTGTTCTCCCTGCAGTTCCTCCAATCAGAAAACCTCTAGCGCGCATATCTCCAGCTGCCCAAGCTAAATCACCAATGCGCTGAAAACCGAACATCGAATAAAAAACATAGAAAGGGATTAATGGATAATCATTGGTACTGTATGACGTTGCACATGCCATCCATGCAGACATTGCTCCTGCTTCATTGATGCCTTCCTCTAGAATCTGCCCTGCTTTATCTTCTCGATAATACATGACCTGATCTCTATCATTAGGCACATATTTTTGACCTTCAGAGGTATATATACCCAATTGTCGAAACATGCCCTCCATCCCAAAGGTGCGAGCCTCATCGGGTACAATCGGCACAATCCGTTTACCTAGGCGCTTATCTTTCGTCAAAGCGCTTAAGATTCTAACGAAAGCCATAGTCGTCGAAATTGATCGATCACCTGACCCCTTTAAATGCGCATCAAAAAGGGATAGTTCTGGCGCCTTTAGTGGCTGACTTTGCTCACGACGATTTGGAAACACACCACCAAGATCTGTTCGACGCTTTTTCATGTACAATGCTTCAGGGCTATCTTCAGCAGGACGATAATAGGGAGTCGATTCGATTTCATCATTGTTAATGGGAACGCCAAACCGATCTCTGAAATCCTTTAAAGAGTTTAAATCTAATTTTTTTAGAGAGTGCGTACTATTAGTCGCCTCGCCTGATTTTCCAAAACCATACCCTTTAATTGTTTGCGCTAATATAACTGTTGGCTGACCTTTATGATTAACCGCCTTGTGATAAGCCGCATACATTTTATAGGGATCATGACCACCACGATTCAATTGTTCAATATCTTCATCACTCAAGCTTTCTGCAATTTTTGCTAACTCGGGAGAATGACCAAAAAAGTGTTTACGCGTATAGGCACTGCCATTCGACTTAAAGTTTTGCATCTCTCCATCGACCACATCATCCATCGCTCGCTGCATGGCTCCGTCTTTATCTTTTTCAAACAAAGAGTCCCACTTCCGCCCCCAAACTACTTTAATGACATTCCAACCTGCGCCACGAAATACACCCTCGAGCTCCTGGATTATTTTACCATTTCCTCTAACCGGCCCATCTAGACGCTGAAGATTGCAATTAACAACAAAAATTAGATTATCTAATTTTTCACGCCCAGCCAGTGCAATAGAACCGAGTGTTTCTGGCTCATCGGTTTCACCATCACCAACAAAGCACCAAACCTTTCTATCCTTTCTATCGCTCAATTCGCGACTATGAAGATATTTCATCACATGCGCTTGATAAATGGCTTGTAATGGTCCCAAGCCCATCGAAACGGTTGGAAACTGCCAATAGTCTGGCAATAACCAAGGGTGAGGATAGGATGGAAGGCCATCTCCATCGACTTCACTGCGAAAGCGATCCATTTGTCCTTCGGAGAAACGACCTTCTAAAAAAGATCGGGCGTAAATACCCGGTGAAGAGTGACCTTGTACATAAACTAAATCGGCCTCACGCGTTTCATCCCCTGCATGGAAGAAATAATTAAACCCAACATCATATAAGGTTGCACTTGATGAAAATGAGGAAATATGACCACCTAACTCACCCGGCCTTTTATTTGCCCGTAATACCATCACCATCGCATTCCAGCGAATTAAAGAACGGATGCGACGTTCCATAAACAAGTCACCCGGCATGCGAACTTCTTGGTCAGGTGGAATCGTATTGCAATAAGGCGTAGTAACAGAATAAGGTAGCTCAGTTCCTAACTTTCTTGCTTTTTCAGATAAGCGTGTTAATAAATACTTTGCTCTTTCAGCACCTTCATTTT